>JAFSXC010000098.1 GCA_017450105.1 Lachnospiraceae bacterium
TCCACATTCCTGCGTTGAAACGATCACACCGCACCGCCGCCCGATTTCCGTCCGGGAGGACCGGAAAAGAAAGAAGGGTTATGGTATAATTAAGAAGCTATGAGAGAAATATATCGCGTCTCGGTCCGGGAGCTGGTGGAGTTTGTTTACCGGGCGGGGGATCTGAATAATCGAAGAAGCGGCCCTTCGGAGCTTACGGCAATGCAGGAGGGCGCCAGGATCCATAAGAAGCTTCAGAATATGGAGGGGCCGTCCTACCGCGCTGAGGTGCCGCTGAAGCAGGACATTCCCTGCGGGGATTACGGGATTGCGCTGGAGGGCAGGGCCGACGGGATCATCGAGGACGAGAACGGGATCACGGTGGATGAGATCAAGGGGATCTATGCGGATGTGATGAAGCTGGAGGAGCCCGTGCCGGTGCATCTTGCCCAGGCGAAGTGCTACGGGGCCATGCTTTTGCTCGAGGACGAGCATAAGGAGATCGGTATCCGCCTTACCTATTGTAATCTGGAGACCGAGGAGGTACGGAGGTTTCTTATGACGCTTCCGAGGGAAGAGGTGCTGGGCTGGTTTGCTGAGACGATCCTTCTCTACAGAAGATGGACCGATCTGGACCAGGAGAACCGGAAAAGGCTTATCTCCTCGGCAAAGGAGCTTACGTTTCCCTACGAATACCGGCCGGGGCAGAAGGATCTGGCGGCCAATGTCTACCGCACGATCCTCCGGGAAAAGCTTTTGTTTCTGCAGGCGCCGACCGGGGTCGGGAAAACCTTGAGTACGCTGTTCCCCGCGGTGAAGGCGCTTGGAGAGGGAGTCATAAAACGGCTCTTTTATCTGACCGCGAAGACCGTGACCGCGCAGGCGGCGGAGGAGACCCTCGGTCTGTTCCGGGAAGGGGGGCTTCAGATCAAGGCGATCCGCCTGACGGCGAAGGAGAAGCTCTGCCCGCAGGAGGAGACGGACTGCAATCCGGAGGCGTGTCCGTATGCGAAGGGCCATTTTGACCGGGTGAACGAGGCGGTTTATTCGCTCCTTAAGGAGAGGGATCATTTTGACCGGGATCTTCTCCTCGAACAGGCTGAAAAATACTGTGTCTGCCCGTTTGAAATGAGTCTGGATGTGTCAAGCTGGTGCGCGGCGGTCATCGGGGATTACAACTATGCCTTTGACCCGAACGCGAAGCTGAAGCGGTTTTTTGCAGGCGGCCAGGCGAAGGAGCATCTGCTTCTTATTGACGAGGCGCATAACCTCGTGGACCGGGGACGGGAGATGTTTTCCGCGGAGCTTCTGAAGTCTGAGCTTCTGGAAGCGAAGAAGCAAATCAGGAATTATTCAAAGTCCATCGTGAAATCTCTCGACCAGTGCAATCGGGACATGCTTGCCCTGAAAAAGAAGCATGAGGAGCTGGAGGGGGCCGAGGATACCGATGCCTTCTTCCTTCATGCGATGAACCTGTCGGGAAAGATCGAGCGGTTTCTGGCGAAGAATATCGATTTCCCGGAGAAAAAGGACTTTCTGGGCTTTTATTTCCGGTTAAGGGATCTTTTGATGGCTTATGAGAGGGGGACGGAAAACTACCTCACGCTGGCGGGGCCGGTAGGGAAGGATTTTGCGGTCCGGCTTTTCTGTGTGGATCCCTCGGGGGATCTGCAGGAATGCCTTGACCTTGCGAAAAGCGCGGTCTTCTTTTCCGCGACGCTTCTGCCGGTGAACTATTATAAGAAGCTGCTGTGCCGGGAGGAGGAGCCCTATGCGGTGTATGCAAAAAGCGTCTTTTCCAGAGAAAACCGAAGGATATGGATCCTGGACGATGTGACCACGAAGTACACAAGACGGGGGCCCGGGGAGTATCGTAAGATCGCGGATTATATCCTTGCGATGACCAGGGGAAAAAAGGGAAATTATATGGCCTTCTTCCCCTCGTACCTTCTGATGGAGGCGGTGGGGGAGGTTTTGCTTCCGATGGCCGAAGGACTCGAGGTGTATGCCCAGACGCCGGAGATGAAGGAAAAGGAGCGGGAGGAATTTCTGCTCCGGTTCTCGGAGAACGCGGAGAAAACAAGGCTGGGACTATGTGTGCTCGGCGGGATCTTCGGAGAGGGGATCGATCTGACCGGAGACCGGCTGATCGGCGCTGCCGTTGTCGGGACGGGGCTGCCTCAGGTCTCGAAGGACCGGGAGCTTCTAAAGGATGCCTTTTCGGAACGGGGGATGGACGGCTTTTCCTATGCCTATCGGTATCCCGGGATGAATAAGGTCCTGCAGGCGGCGGGACGGGTTATCCGGACCGAGGAGGACCGGGGCGTGATCCTGCTTCTGGACGAGAGGTTTCTCCAGAGAGAAAACCTGAAGACCTTTCCCGAGGAATGGAAGGATTATAAGGTTTTACGGGGGCAGGAGCTGGAACGGGAGATCGCCGGGTTCTGGAACGCTTGAATTTTTAATACGAAGGGTTATAATCATATTACGTGTCAGTTCGGGACAGGGTCCTGAACAGTTACAATAGGACCTGTTACTCGGTTTCGCCTGCGGGGAACGCTGCGGTGACAGAGTAACCTGAGCAACGGAAAGCTGGAGTAGAAATGGATAAAAAAGGCCTGCATATCATCATCGTGGGCTGCGGCAAGGTGGGAAGAAGCCTGACGGCGCAGCTTCGAAAGGAAGGGCATGATATAACGCTCATCGACCGGGACGAGAGCAAGCTCTCCGAGATGGAAAATACCTACGATATTATGAGTGTGAACGGAAACGGCGCAAGCTACAGCGTCCAGCAGGACGCCGGAGTAAACAACGCCGATCTTCTGATTGCGGTAACGGGTTCGGATGAGTTAAATCTTCTGTGCTGTACCGTCGCCAAGCGCGCGGCCAACTGCGCGGCCATCGCCCGGGTCCGGGACCCCGATTACAGCGTGGACGCGGAGTATTTAAGAGAAAAGCTCGGACTTGCTCTGATCGTGAATCCCGAGCTGGAGACGGCGCGGGAGATTTCCTATACGCTGACGCTGCCGATCGCGCTTGACGTAAACCCCTTCGCGGGCGGTCTGGCGGAGCTTGTCCGGGTTAAGATCGAGGAGGGAAATCCTCTGATCGGAAAGAAGCTGTTAGACTTCGGAAAGCGGATCGCCGGCGCGGTGCTGATCTGTGCGGTGGAACGGGAGGGAGCGGTCTATATTCCCTCCGGAAGCTTTGAATTGAAAAAGGGCGACATCGTTTCCTTTGTGACGGAACGGAAGATCGCGCAGAGGGTGTTCCAAGCGGTCGGGATCAAGACCGGCCAGGTCAAGAGCGCGATGATCATCGGCGGAGGCATGGGCGGGTATTATCTGGCCAGACGCCTCATCGCCCGCGGGGTCGAGGTAAAGATCATAGAGAAAAAGCGGTCCCGCTGTGAGGAACTCGCGGAGGTCCTGCACGATGCCATTATTATCAACGGCGACGCCCTGTCCACCGATCTTCTTCGTGAAGAGGGGATCGAATATGTGGAAAGCGTGATCTCCCTGACCGGGATCGATGAACAGAATATCTTCCTCTCTCTTTACGCGCGGATGCAGAATCCCACGGCGAAGACCCTGACCCGGATCAGCCGTATGCAGTTCCGGGAGGTGCTGCCGTCTCTTGAGCTCGGGAGCGTGATCGACCCGAAGACCGTGACGACAGAGGAGATCGTGGCCTATGTGCGGGCCAAAAACAACTCCCGCGGGGAGAATATCGTAACGCTGTACCATCTCTATGATGAGAGAGTGGAGGCGGTTGAATTCCGCGTCGGCGCGGGGTCGCCGGTGGCCGGGATCCCACTGATGAACCTGCAGATGAAGGATAACCTCCTGATCGCCTGTATTAACAGAAACGGCCATGTCATCATCCCGACCGGTATGGACCAGATCCTGGCCGGCGATACGGTGATGGTGGTAACGACCCATCTCGGCATGAAGGAGCTTTCGGAGATTTCGGCATAAAATTATGAACCATTCCATTGTCCGATATATACTCGGAGTCGTATTAAAGATCGAAGGCGGGCTGCTTTTGCTGCCCTGTATAATATCCGTGATCTACCAGGAGCAGGTAGGGCTCTATTACCTTGCCACCGGTATCGTCACCTTCCTGATCGGCTTTGTGATCAGTATGAAAAAGCCGCTGCAGAACCTCTTCTCCCTGCGTGAGGGATGCTTTTCCACGGCGCTGTCCTGGATCGTCATGAGTCTTGTGGGGGCGATCCCCTTTTTCGTGGCGGGAGAGATCCCGAATTATCTGGATGCCGTGTTTGAGACCGCCTCCGGCTTTACGACCACCGGAGCCAGCATCCTCTCGGATGTGGAGGCCTTAAGCCACACGGCCCTGTTCTGGAGAAGCTTTACCCATTGGATCGGCGGCATGGGCGTTCTGGTTTTCCTCCTCGCCGTTATTCCGATGTCCGGCGGCGGCAGCATTAACCTGATGCGGGCGGAGAGCCCGGGGCCCTCGGTCGGGAAGCTTGTTCCGAAGATGAAGGACTCCGCGAGGATCCTGTATTACATCTATCTCGGCATGACCGGGATCGAATTTCTGTTTCTGGCCCTTGGCGGGATGCCGGTCTTTGACAGCATTACGATTACCTTCGGTACCGCGGGTACCGGCGGCTTCGGTGTCTTAAACTCGAGCTGCGCCGCGTATACGCCGTACCAGCAATGGGTCATTACGATTTTCATGATCCTGTTTGGTGTGAACTTTAACGTCTATTTCCTGCTCCTGTTCCGGAAGTTCAAGGAGGCATTCTCCAGCGAGGAGGTAAAGTGGTACTTCCTTATTATCGGCGTAAGTACGGCCGCCATTGCCGCGCAGCTTATCTACCACGCGGTGGCTGCCGGCGAAGCGATCCGGGGAGCGCTGTTCCAGGTGGCCTCGGTTATGACGACCACGGGCTTTGCGACGATGGACTTTAATACCTGGGGGACGACCTCCAAGGTGATCATGGTCCTGATCATGATGATCGGAGCCTGTGCCGGCAGTACCGGCGGCGGGATCAAGGTAAGCCGGATCCTGCTCCTGCTTAAGAGCGTGAAAAAGGAAATGGTTTCCTTTGTGCATCCGAAGAGCGTACGGAAGATCATGCTGGACAAGAAGGTCGTGGAGCATGAGGTCATCCGCTCCACCAACGTTTTCTTCGTGACCTATGCGATGATCTTTATTATCTCGCTGATCTTTATCTCCTTCGAGGGAAGGGATCTGATCACGAGCTTTACCTCCGTCGCGGCGACCCTCGGAAACGTCGGACCGGGGCTCGGGGACGTGGGACCGACCGGGAATTATGCCTTCTTCCACCCCTTCTCCAAGATCGTGCTGATCTTCGATATGATCGCGGGAAGGCTCGAGCTCTTCCCGATGCTGATGCTGTTTTCACCGGTGGCCTGGAAGGTGGGTATTTTGCACAAGAAGAAAGAATTTTTAGCAAAGAAAGGATAAAAGAATGGAAAACAATATTCTGGATTTTGACACCGTATGTCTCTCCGAGGACGGAGAGGGCATAAAGATCATCGATCAGACAAGGCTCCCGGGCGAGATTACGTTCCTGACCCTAAAGACCGATGAGGAGATCTGGCGGGCGATCAACATTCTCCAGGTCCGCGGAGCCCCGGCGATCGGCGTGACCGCGGCGCTGGCGATGTATGTGCTTTCGCTTTCGATGCCGAAGACTTCGTATGCCGATTTTGCCCGGGTGTTCGCGGAGAAAAAGGCCTATCTCGATTCCTCGCGGCCGACGGCGGTAAACCTGTCCTGGGCGCTGAAGAAGATGGAAAAGGTGGTCTTGGACCATGAGGGAACGGACCCATCTGAGCTGATCCCGCTGCTTAAGGAGGAGGCGCTTCGGATCTATCGGGAGGATATCGAGGTCTGCCACGCGATCGGGGAAAACGGACTTACCCTTGTAAAAAAGGGCGACGGGATCCTGACCCACTGCAACGCCGGAAAGCTCTGCGCGGTGCAGTACGGGACCGCCACGGCGCCGATCTATCTCGGCCATGAAAGAGGCTATAACTTCCGTGTCTTCTGCGATGAGACCCGGCCGCTTCTGCAGGGCGCGCGTCTTACGTCCTTCGAGCTGGTCAGCGCCGGCGTCGATACGACGGTGATCTGTGACAATATGAGCGGTATGGTTATGAAAAAAGGCTGGGTCAACGCCGTCTTCGTGGGATGCGACCGCGTCGCGGCAAACGGCGATACCGCAAATAAGATCGGTACCTCCGTCGTGGCGGCTGTGGCGAAGCAATATGGGGTGCCCATGTATATCTGCGCTCCGACCTCGACGATCGATCTTTCGACGCCGACCGGAGAGGAGATCGTTATCGAGGAGAGGAAGCCGGATGAGGTAACGGAGATGTGGTATAAGGAACGGATGGCGCCGAAGAACGTGAAGGTCTTTAATCCGGCCTTTGATGTAACGGATGCGTCCCTTATTACGGCGATCGTGACCGAGAAGGGGATCGCTTATCCGCCCTATACAAAGACGCTCAGGGAAATGGTGGAAAAGGAGTAAACAATGGCAGAAAACAAAGACTGTGAAAGTGCAAAAACCTGCAGCCGGGAAAGCTGCGAGGGCTGCCCTTCGAAGGCGAACGGCCAGGCGCCCTCCTTCGCGGCGGAGCTGAATAAACATTCCCGGGTAAAGAAGGTCATCGGCATCATCAGCGGAAAGGGCGGTGTCGGGAAATCCTTTGTCTGCGGAAGCCTGGCGGCGGCGCTGAAAAGGAAGGGAAAGGAAGTCGGGATCATGGACGCGGATATTACGGGGCCGTCGATCCCGCGGATGTACGGTCTGAACGAGACCGCGGTCGGAAACGAGGACGGGGAGATCTATCCCGTTATCGCAAAAGACGGAACGAAGGTCATATCCATTAATGTTCTGATGGACGATCCGACGGAGCCCGTGATCTGGAGAGGACCCGTGATCGCCGGTGCGGTCAAGCAGTTCTGGACCGACGTGGTCTGGGGAGAGCTGGACTTTTTGCTCTGCGATATGCCTCCGGGAACCGGGGATGTCGCGCTGACAATCTTTCAGTCCCTGCCGTTGGACGGCGTTATCCTTGTGACGAGCCCCCAGGATCTGGTGTCGCTGATCGTTACCAAGGCTTATCGTATGGCCGAGATGATGAAGATCCCGGTGCTTGGGATCGTTGAGAACTATAGCTGGTTCCAGTGTCCGGACTGCGGGAAGAGGTATCCTCTGTTCGGAGAGAGCAGGGTGGAGGAGATCGCCGGGGAGCTGAATATCCCGGTGCTCGCAAAGCTTCCGTTGGAGCCGTCCTTCGCGGCCGGTGTGGACAGCGGCAGCTTCTATGAGAAGGAGAACCCGTATCTTTCGGATGCGGTGGAGCTGCTTTTAAGGAATTGTTAAGGAAATGGAAAGAGACTATTCGGTAGGAAAGAAAATCTTATTTGTGTTTCTGGGCTTTGTTGCCCTGCCGGCGGCGGAGCTTCTGCAGATCGTGGTCTCCCTGCCGACCATCATGGTGGTGCTGGCGAAAGCGGCGGCGGAGAACCCCGGATCGATCAAAAGCATCCTGCAGCAGTTTCTGCGGCGTCTTCTGGACGGAACCTTAAACGACGCGGTTTCCGTCGTCTATGCCGCGGCGGCGATCGTCGGCTTCGGCTTATGGTTCTTTTTCGTCTTCCGGAAGGACCACGGGCCGATCCTCCGGGGACGGCATTTCTCCATCGGTGCGCTGCTCGGGATCCTGATTTTTGTGGTCGGTCTCCAGTTCCTCTGCGAGATCGTGGTTATGGGAACGGAGAAGTTCATACCGGGGGCGCTGGAGCAATACGAGGAGCTGATGGAGCTCGCGGGCTTTAACGAACCGAGCCCGCTGATCTATCTTTACGGGATCCTGATCGGGCCGATCGCGGAGGAGCTGATCTTCCGCGGCGTTATGCTGCATTACTTCAAGCGCGCGATGCCGTTTTTCCTCGCGAATATCCTGCAGGCGGTGCTTTTCGGCATCTATCATCTGAACATCGTCCAGGGGGTCTATGCCTTTGTGATGGGTATGATCTTCGGTGCTGTCATGCGGACCGGGCGCAGCATCTTTTACTCGATCCTGGCCCATATCTCCTTTAACGCCTTAGGGTTTACGGAGGTCTTAAACTACGGCGCGGATACCTGGTGGTATTATTATCTGTGGATGCCGGTGATGGTTTTGTGCCTTGTGCTCGGACTGATCCTCTATTTCGAAAGGATGAACCGGGTAAATGCGGCTGTTTTTTCGCCGCCGCGCTGATCCAAAGAAAAAAAGAAAGCATTAAAGAATCGTGACCGGTTTGCCGATATAGGGTATAAGGGGAAGGCAGCGACAGGCCTTCGCGCTCTTCTCCTTCAAAACACGGGAAACCAGGGACGGCTTGATTTCGGAATACGGAGATTCCGAAGTTCGGTCGTCCTTTTTTGTATGGAGGAACAGGGAAGCGAACCCCTGCAAAGGCTTTGCCGTGAAAAAAGGAGGATACCTATTTGATCATTCAATCACAGGACATCGCCCTTGCTTCCAGGCGAACCTATCAGAAGGAAGAGCTGTTTACGGCAGCGCGGGTCAACGGAAAGGCGAAGGAAAAGAAGGAGGAGGGGCAGAGCTTTGCCGGCTCCCTGAAGAACAATCTGAACCGCTACCAGGAGACGGAGGGGGTGAACGGACCCTCGTATCTGGGCTCCTTACAAAACCGAAGGATCGTGAGAAGGAGCGTGATCGATTACCTGTTCGAGCTCCTTTTCGGAAAACGAAAGGACCTGGCGGAGCTGCTCGGCTTTGACGGAGGCGGCACCGCGGAAGGAACGGGGGGCTTTCAGTTCTCGCAGAACTATTTCTATCATGAGGAGGAGGCTACCTCCTTCAGCGCTCAGGGGACGGTAAAGACCTCGGACGGAAGGACGCTGGACTTCAATATGGAGCTCATCATGAGCCGCTCTTTTACGGAGGCCTATGAGGAAAAGATCGGCTTCGGCCTTCCCTCCTTTACGGATCCTCTGGTCATCAATCTGGACTGCGCCGCAGCCGATGTGACCGATCAGAAATTTTACTTTGACCTCGATGCCGACGGACACGAGGAGGCGATGCATATGCCTGCCGCGGGAAGCGGCTTTCTGGCGTTGGACCGGAACGGGGATGGAAAGATCAACGACGGGACCGAGCTCTTCGGAACGAAGTCGGGAAACGGGTTTAAAGATCTGGCGGAGTTTGACAGCGACCACAACGGGTGGATCGATGAGGCGGATGAGATCTTTGATAAGCTTTTGATCTATTCGATCGGGCCGGACGGGAAGGAGACGCTGACCGGGCTTGGGAAGGCCGGCGTGGGGGCGCTTTACCTCGGCAGCGCGGAGGGGGACTTCTCCGTGAATGATCTTGCGACCAATGAAACCAGGGCGAAAATCCGCTCGACCGGGTTCTTTTTCTACGAAAACGGGAATATGGGAACTCTCCAGCAGGTGGACTTTGCTTCTTAAACAGGTTTGTCTGGGGGTTGCGGCTGTCTCCTTTTTTTATTATAATGGGTTTTGTTTGTGAGAAAACCTATGGAAGAGAGGAGAGTTTTATGTATACATTTGAGGAGATCCGGAATACGGATCCGGAGGTAGCGAAGGCCCTGCAGGAGGAGTTCGACCGGCAGAACAGCCATATCGAGCTGATCGCTTCGGAAAACTGGGTGAGCCCGGCGGTGATGAGCGCGATGGGGTCGATCCTTACGAATAAGTATGCGGAAGGGTATCCGGGAAAGCGTTATTACGGCGGCTGCGAATGTGTGGACGTGGTGGAGGAGCTCGCGAGGGGGCGGGCGAAGAAGCTGTTCGGCTGCGAGTATGTGAACGTCCAGCCCCATTCCGGCGCCCAGGCCAACATGGCGGTACAGTTCGCGGTCTGCAAGCCCGGGGATACGATCATGGGCATGAACTTGGACCACGGCGGCCATCTGACCCACGGAAGCCCGGTAAACTTTTCCGGCTCCTATTTCCATGTCGTCCCTTATGGGGTAAACGACGAGGGCTTTATCGATTACGACCGGGTGCTTTCGCTCGCGAAGGAATGTAAGCCCCGGATGATCATCGCCGGCGCCTCCGCCTATGCGAGGGCTATCGACTTTAAGCGGTTCCGGGAGATCGCGGATGAGGTCGGCGCCGTTTTGATGGTCGATATGGCACACATCGCTGGCCTCGTGGCTGCCGGTCTTCATGAAAGCCCGATCCCCTATGCGCAGATCGTGACCACGACGACCCATAAGACCCTGCGCGGACCCCGCGGCGGTATGATCATGAGTACGGCTGCGGCGAATGAGGAATTTAACTTCAATAAGGCGGTGTTCCCGGGAACTCAGGGCGGCCCGCTGATGCATGTGATCGCGGCGAAGGCGGTCTGCTTTGCGGAGGCCTTAAAGCCCGAGTTTAAGGAGTACCAGCAGGGAGTTGTAAAGAACGCAAGAGCCTTATGCGACGGCTTAAAGAAGCGCGGGATCAAGATCGTAAGCGACGGTACGGATAACCATCTGATGCTGGTCGACCTTACGCCCTTTGCGCTTACCGGTAAGCTGGTGGAGAAGCTTCTCGATTCCGCGAACATTACCGCGAATAAGAACACGATCCCGAACGATCCCCAGAAGCCGTTTGTGACCAGCGGCATCCGTCTCGGAAGCCCGGCGGCGACGTCCCGTGGCTTAAAGGAGGACGATTTCGACCAGGTTGCCGAAGCCATTTCGATCCTGATCAAGGAGGGAGAAGCGGCTGTACCGAGAGCGAAGGAGATCGTACAGACGCTTACGAAGAAGTACCCGCTGCGCTTCGAGTAAAGCCGGACAAAACGGGTAACCTTAACAGAAAAAGGAGCTGAATACCGTTAGCGGGTGTTCTTTGGCCGCTTACGGAATTCGCATCCGACCGGATTAAGTCAGATAAAAACTGGCGTTTATAGAGGAGAAAAAGATGATCGACATAAAATTCTTGCGTGAAAACCCCGATGCGGTCAGGGAAAACATAAAAAAGAAATTTCAGGAGCAGAAGCTTCCGCTGGTGGATGAGGTCATGGAGTTTGATAAAAAGTCCCGTGCTGCGAAGCAGGAGGCGGACGATCTGCGTGCAAACCGCAACGCCTTAAGCAAGCAGATCGGCGGCCTGATGAAGGACGGGAAAAAGGAAGAGGCCGAGAAGGTCAAGGCTGAGGTGAATGCCCAGGCCGAGCGCTTAAAGGAGCTGGAGGAGCTCGAGGCGAAATACGAGGAAGAGGTGACAAGCCGCATGATGCGGATCCCGAACATTATCGACCCGTCGGTGCCGATCGGGCCGGACGACTCCGCGAATGTGGAGATCGAGCGCTTCGGGGAGCCGGTGGTGCCGGATTTTGAGATCCCCTACCATACGGACATTATGGCGCGCTTCAACGGCGTCGATTTCGAAGCCGCCGGAAGGGTGGCCGGAAACGGCTTCTATTATCTGATGGGGGATATTGCGCGGCTCCATTCGGCCGTGATCTCCTATGCCAGAGACTTTATGATCGGCCGCGGCTTTACCTATGTCGTGCCGCCGTTTATGATCCGCTCGAACGTTGTGACCGGGGTTATGAGCTTTGAAGAGATGGATGCGATGATGTACAAGATCGAGGGCGAGGATCTGTATCTGATCGGAACGAGCGAGCATTCGATGATCGGAAAATTCATCGACACGATCAACGACGAGGAGAACCTGCCGCTTACGCTGACCAGCTACTCGCCGTGCTTCCGGAAGGAAAAGGGAGCCCACGGGATCGAGGAACGCGGGGTGTACCGGATCCATCAGTTCGAAAAGCAGGAGATGATCGTGGTCTGTAAGCCCGAGGATTCGCCCTATTGGTATGACCAGCTCTGGAAGAATACCGTAGATTTGTTCCGCAGCCTGGATATTCCGGTACGGACCCTGGAATGCTGCTCCGGAGACCTTGCGGATCTGAAGGTAAAATCCTGTGATGTGGAGGCCTGGTCGCCCAGACAGAAAAAGTATTTCGAGGTCGGGTCCTGTTCGAACCTCGGAGACGCGCAGGCCAGACGCTTAAAGATCCGGGTACGCGATAAGGACAAGAACAAGTACTTCGCGCATACGCTGAACAATACGGTGGTCGCGCCGCCGCGGATGCTGATCGCCTTCCTTGAGAACAATCTGAACGAGGACGGATCCGTAAATGTCCCGAAGGCCCTTCAGCCTTATATGGGAGGAGCCGAAAAGCTCATTCCGCAGGGATCCTGATCTCGACCTCCGTTCCCGCTCCCTGGGTGGAGCGGAAGGTAAGACCGTACTTTTCTCCGTAAAGAAGCTGGAGCCGCTGATGGGTGTTGTATACGGCGATATTTGTGCCGGAGCCCTTCGGGCGGCTCTTTGCGTTCTGGTCCAGAATGTGGGGGAGTACATCGTCCGGGATCCCGACCCCGTCGTCGGATACCGTAAAGATAAGGTCGCTGCCTTCCTCCCAGCCCATGATCAGGATCGTTCCCTTCTGCTCCTCCTTTTCCTGGATGCCGTGGAGGATCGCGTTCTCGACAATGGGCTGGAGGACCAGCTTCGGGATCAGAAAATCCATCAGCTCCTCGGGAACATCGATGATAAAGTTGATCCTGCCCTCAAAGCGCATGTTCTGAAGCCGGACATAAAGCGTCACATGGTCGATCTCGCTGCGGATCGGGACGAAGATATCCGATTTGGACAGGGTCATCTTATAGAATTTCGAAAGAGAAAGCACCGCCTCCGAGGCGGCTTCTTTATTTCCGCTCATGGTCTGCCAGTTGATCATGTCGAGGATGTTGTACAGAAAGTGCGGATTGATCTGGGCCTGAAGCGCTTTTGCTTCGGACACACGAAGCTTTTCCGAAGTCTTCTGCTGGCTGACTAAGAGCTCCTGGATCCGGTCATGCATTTCATCATAGGTAACGGCCAGCTCGGCCACCTCGTCGCTTCCGCTCAAAACGGCTCCCTCCGGGGCGATCCGTTCGTTCTTTTCGATCTTTCTTTTGATCTTCAGGATCCGGCGCGAGATGGAGCCGGAGAGCAGAAGCTGCATCAGGATCGAGACGATGAACAGGGTCATAAGGATCACGGAAATGGTCGCAAACAACGAGAGCTCGCCCGAATACACAGAGTCCTTCGGTATGATGCAGACCATGCGCCAGTCGGCCTGGGCGATGCCGCGGTAGGTCAGGTAGACGCTCTCATTCAGGATCTTCATTTCCCGGAAATGGGTACGGACGCCGAGGAGCCTGCTCAGCGCATCGTAGCTCTGAAAATAAAGCCCGGTGATCCGGCGGTCGGAGGAGGCGGCGATGGCCTCCCTTGTATTGACAAGATAGAGGAGCGTGTCCTCAGTATGACGGTTATCGCGCAGGATCTGGTCCATACGCTCAGCGGAAAAATACACGGCGACATAGGCCACGGCGCCGTTCGAGTTCGGAGAGGCGATATTATAAAATTTCCGGATATAGGCAAGCGAACCGCTGTTTTTCTTCTCCCTGTTTGTCAGATAAAACGAGGGACAGAAAAGAGAGGTCCGCGTGGGCTGACCGGCAAAGATCCCGTGCCAGTAAGAGGAGCTGACATCCTTGACGGATTCTAAAATCCCGCGGCTTTGGTAGGCCCGGACCAGAGGGTCGTAGTTCTCCTCCAGATAGACCTTGATGTCGGTAATGAATTCGTGGTCCGTCAGGGAATTTGCCAGAGTAAAGAAGTTATCGGCATAGGTATCGGCATCCTGGGACAGGAAATAATCGTAGGCCCGGCTGGAGTAGGTGGAGCGGGAGAGGAAGGGATCAGAGCATAACGAATCCATGATCGTCGTCACCCGGTACAGGCTTTCGTCGACCACGTGCGCGGTCTGGGTCGTCAGGGTCTCCTCCGAGGAAAGCGAGTTCGCGAGAACGGCCCGGTTGACCTGCAGCATAAGAAAGACGGTGATCAATGTCGCCGACAGGAGCATCGGAATATAGAGGAGGAGGAATTTCTGCCGAAGCGGCAGGTCCTCCAGAAATCGTTTGAGCAGGGATCGTTTTTTCATGAGGTCATGGCCTGACGGAATTCCGTCGGAGACAAGCCGAAGCTCTTTTTAAAGGCTTTGGAAAAGTAGTTGCTGTCGGTAAAGCCCACCTCTTCGGCGATGTCGGCAACCTTGTTCCGGGGGTCGCTTAAGGCCTCCCGGGCCTTTTCCATGCGAAAACGTGTAATGTACTGGTTCAGGGTCTCACCGGTCTCGGATTTAAACAGAGTACAGATATAGGAGGGGGAGAGCCGGACATGGTCGCTGATGGCCTTGATCGAGAGGGCCGTATCCGAGTAATGGGCCTTAACATAGGAGCGGATCAGATCCACATGGGTCGAGTCCGTTTCCCGGGGCACGGGAACGGGAGTATCATTCAACTCGGGGGAGGCGGCTTCGATCCGATGGAGAATTTCCCGTTCACCGCATTCCTTTGCGGCGGCAGCGACGGCGGCGGAAACCTCGTTTAAATGGATCGGCTTCTCCACATAGCTTACGGCACGAAGCCGGATCGCGGCCTTTAAATATTCGCGGTCCGAGTAGCCGCTCATAAAGATAACGGAGAGCTCCGGGAACCGTTCCTTTAAGGCCTTCGCCATCTCGATCCCGTCCATGTGGGGCATTCTTACATCTGTCAGCACGATGTCCGGAAGAAAGGTCTCCGCGATCCGAAGCGCATCCCTCCCGTCATGGGCAAGCCGGATCTCGTCGATCCCGAGTTCCTCCCACGCGATCCCGTTTTTCAAGCCTTCTCTTGTCAGTTTTTCATCGTCGGCGATCAGAAGTTTCATGTAAAGAATTATAACATATTTAAACGGAAAGAAACCATAACATTTTATCACGAAATGCCGCTGTCCTTTTACCACAGAGGACCGCGGCATTTTTCGCTTCTTTCCGACGGGAGGCCACCACAACATTTTACCCGAATCCAAACAATTGTCCACTTGCGGCAGATTTGGCGGATTGATAAAATATTTGGTAATTGGGGAAAGGAGGGCTTACTTTTGGCAGAAGATTTGATTTTGGAACTGAAGGGAATAACGAAAATATTCCCCGGCGTTAAGGCGCTGAACAAGGTGCAGTTCCAGCTCCGCCGCGGCGAGATCCATGCGCTGATGGGCGAAAACGGAGCCGGAAAATCCACCTTTATCAAGGTCATCACCGGTGTACATGCAGCCGAGGAGGGCCAGATGTTTTTGGAGGGCTCGGAGGTCCATTTTAAGGGACCGAAGGATGCCCAGGAGGCCGGGATCGCGGCTGTGTACCAGCATCCGACGAGCTACCCGACGCTTTCCGTGACCGAGAATATTTTCATGGGACACGAAAAGATGAAGAGCGGGATGATCCAGTGGAAGGCCATGCATGCGGAAGCGCAGAAGCTTCTGAACAGTCTGGACGCGGACTTTAAAACCACGGATGAGGTCGGAGCGCTTACCATCGCCCAGCAGCAGATGGTGGAGATCGCGAAGGCCCTGTCCACCAACGCAAAGATCATTATTCTTGACGAGCCCACGGCGGCCCTGACCGCCAACGAATCCGAGAAGCTCTACGGCATCGTGGAACGCTTAAGGGACGAGGGCAAATCCATCATTTTCATTTCCCACCGATTTGAAGATATGTATCGTCTGGCAGCCCGCGTAACGGTGTTCCGGGATTCCCAGTACATCGGAACCTACGACGTGAACGGGATCTCCAATGCCGACCTGATCAAGGCCATGGTCGGACGTGAGATTACCGATATGTATCCGAAGGAGGAGATCGCTCTCGGAAAGGAGATCTTCCGTGTCGAGGGCATGACCCGTACCGGCTACTTTAAGGATGTTTCCTTCGACGTAAAGGCCGGAGAGATCGTCGGACTGACCGGGCTCGTCGGAGCGGGACGGACCGAGACGATCGAGAGCGTCTGCGGCATTACAAAGCCGGATGCCGGAAAGGTCTTTCTGGAGGGAAAAGAGATTAAGGTAAAGAAGCCCGGAGACGCGATGGCGGCCGGTATCATCCTGCTTCCCGAGGACCGTCAGAAGCAGGGCCTGATCCTCTCCTGGGGACTGGGGCGGAATGTGACGCTGCCGATCCAGGACGAGCTTGCAAAGGGCCCCTTTAATAACGAGCAGAAGGAGCGCGAGGTAAGTAAGAACCGGCTCGAGGAGGTCGATACCAAGGCAGTGACGATCTTCCAGCCCGCCAGCTCGCTTTCCGGCGGAAACCAGCAGAAGGTGGTTGTGGCGAAGGCGCTGGCCCAGTCGAACATGAAGGTCGTGATCATGGACGAGCCCACGAAGGGAATCGACGTCGGCGCGAAAAAGGAGATCTACGAGATCATGGGACAGCTCGCGAAAAAGGGCTACGGCATCATTATGATCTCCTCGGAAATGCCCGAGATCATCGGTATGTCCGACCGTATTTTTGTTATGTGCAACGGCCGCATTTCGGGGTGCTTGAACCGGGATGAGGTAACCCAGGAAAAGATCCTGGAGCTTTCGATGGAGAAAGGGAAAACGGAGAAAGGAGGAGCGGCCTGATGAAAAAGAAATCGTTTCTTGCAAAGCTTACGGGCTCCCGTGAGGTAAGCCTCCTGCTGGTGCTGATCGTGCTTCTGATCGTAATTACGATCCTAAGCCCCACCTTCCTCGCGCCCGCCAATATCGCTCAGATCTTCCGGAACAATGCACTGACCTTTGTGATGGCGCTCGGTATGCTCTGCGTTATGCTGACCGCCGGTATCGATATTTCGATTACGAGTACGCTGGCCTTTGCCGGTATGACGATCGGCCTTCTGCAGAAATATAACGTGATCCATAATACATTTCTGCTGTTTGTGATCGGTACCCTGATCGGCGTTGGCTGCGGCTTCATCAACGGCCTGATCATCGCCAAAGCCAAGGTGGCGCCCATTATCTGTACGATGGGCTTCATGTATATCTGGCGCGGCATGGCCTACGTTATCTCAAACAACAACTGGGCCTCCGGCGCGGACGTGGCCGGGTTCTCCGATTTCGGAAAGGACGGCTCGCCCGGACCCTATGTGATCCTGATCGTTGTGTACGTCCTGTTCTTCATCATCATGAAATGGACCAGATTCGGACGCCGGATCTACGCGGTCGGTTCGAACGCCGAAGCGGCCAGGGTATCCGGTATTAACGTCGACCGTACCGTGATCTCGGTGTATACGATCATGGGTCTTCTCGCGGGTCTTGCCGGTGTGCTTTCGGTTTCGATCTACGCATCGGCCCAGCCCAATATGCAGTACGGCAAGGAAATGGACGTGATCGCGGCCTGCGTTATCGGCGGCGTGTCCATGAACGGCGGGCGCGGCAGCGTAACCGGGACCTTCCTGGGGGCGCTGATCATCGCCATCATCGCGAAGGCGCTTCCGCTGGTCGGAATCGACGCCATCGCCCAGAACCTTGTCAAGGGAATCATCATCCTCGCCGTGGTTATCTTAAACGTTGTGACCCAGCGGATGATGGACCGTCAGAATCTGTTAAGGAGGGAAATGTGATATGGCTGGAAAATCCGGAAGAGAAATTTCGGCCGTCCCTGAGGGAGGCCTGAAAAGTAAGATCCTGTCCTGGGAGGGCGCTCTGGTTTTGATCCTGATCGCGGTCAATATCTTCGGCGTCATCGTATCTCCCGTTTACAACGCGACCAATGTGCTCCGGGAAATGCCGAAATACCTGGCGGAGGCCTTCATGGTCTTCGGCATGGGCTACATCCTGGTCCTTGGCGACATCGATATCTCCGTCGGCTCCATCGTCTGCTTATGCTCCACGGTGGCCTGCTTCGCCGGGAACGCCGGTGCGCCCTTCCCGGTCGTTATGATCGCCTGCATCGGTACGGGCCTTCTCTGCGGCCTGTTAAACGGCTTTATCGCGACCCGCTTTACGGAGCTCCCGACGATGATCATTACCCTCGGAACTCAGATCATCTTCCGGGGCATCGCGGAGGTATCGCTCGGCTCCGGCGGCTCGATCTCGATGAGCGACACTACGGGCCTAAAGGCTCTGGCGACAAAGATCGGCCCCTTCCCGCTGTCGTTCTTCCTTATAATTATCGGCGCGGTCATCTTTATTACGATCCTGAACAAGACGACCTTCGGCCGGAAAATGTATGCCTGCGGGTCAAACCAGACCGCGGCGAAATACGCCGGGATCGAGGTGCAGAAGATGCGTCTCACCGCCTTCGCCTTCATGGGCGTACAGGCCGGAATCTGCGCGATCTTCCTGCTTAGCACCCTGTTCGGAGCGAATACGACGACCGGTAACGGCTTCGAAATGGAGGTCATCGCCATGTGCGTTTTCGGCGGTATCGCGACCACCGGCGGCAAGGGCAATCTCCTTGGCGGCTTTATCGCGGCCTTCATCATCTTCTGTATCCGTATCGTGCTGGGGCAGAAGAATGTAAATACCCAGCTCGTGCTGGTCATCATCGGCCTCATGCTGATCCTGTCCGTGGTTATTCCGGCCATCAGCCAGGCGTTTAAAAAGAAGCCGAAGGTATGAGGGTAATATTTTACCCGAAATCAAAAGTATTTCCTGTTTCATGATTTTTCGCAATCAGTTACACTTGGTCTTACAAAACGGAAATGGTTCCGTTTCGAAGGAAAAGAAGGAGGTATTATCTATGAAAAAGAAAGTAATCAGCCTCGTACTCTCGGCCGTAATGGCTGCCGGTATGATGGCAGGCTGCGGACAGGCACAGCAGGCAGCTCCCGCCGCCGACGCAGCAGCACCTGCAGCAGACAGCACAGAAGCAGCAGCTCCGGCCGCTGACACAGGCTCCGCGGGCGGCGGAAAGACGATCGCCCTCGTAACCAAGTCCGCAGGTAACGCGTTTATGGAGCTTCTTGCCAACGGTGTTAAGGAAGCGGTAGAGGCTGCCGGCGGTACGCTGATCGTGAAGGATCCCTCCGCTGCTACAGCAGACGCCCAGATTACCGAGATCTCTTCTCTGATCTCCCAGGGTGTGGATGCGATCATCGTCAGCGCGAACGACGAAAACGCTCTTTCCGCAGTATTAAATGAAGCCAAGGATGCCGGCATCAAGGTCCTTACCGCTGACTCCGACGTTGCCGCGGCAGACCGCGCGGTTTTCGTAAACCAGGCGGACGTAAACCTGATCGGCCAGACCCTTCTGGATGCGGCTTATGATCTTGCAGGCGGCAGCGGCCAGTACGCGATCCTTTCCGCCACCTCTCAGGCTACGAACCAGAACGCCTGGATCGATGCCATGAAGGCTGCCCAGGAAGCGGATCCCAAGTATGCTGAGCTTGAGCTCGTAGAGGTTGCTTACGGCGACGACGAGCCCCAGAAGTCTACAGACCAGACACAGGCTCTGCTTCAGAACTATCCGGATCTGAAGGTCATTGTTGCTCCGACGACGGTAGGTATCGCCGCCGCTGCCAAGGTTCTTCAGGATCAGGGGTCTTCCGTGAAGCTGACAGGTCTTGGCCTTCCGTCCGAAATGCAGGAATACATGGGCACCGATGATGCCCACAGCTGCCCCTATATGTATCTGTGGAACATGATTGAGCTTGGTAATCTGACCGGCTCCACCGCCATGGCTTTGGCCAACGGCGACATCACCGGCGCGGCAGGCGAGAAGTTCACCGCCGGCGACCTTGGGGATTATGAAATTGTAGACGTAAACGGAGCGACGCAGGTTGTCCTTGGACCTCCCTTCCAGTTCACTCCCGAAAACGTAAAGGAATGGGCCGATAAGGGTATGTAATTTCCCATGACGCTGAATTAGAAAGTACCGCTGACTGCTTTTGGCAGCCGGCGGTATTTTTATGCTTCGGGGGCCTCTTACTCGCGCTGCCGGAGCGACGCCAATACGTAAATTTGCTTAAGCTAATGACATTGGTAAAGGGAGTATGCTAAAATTTCCTGTAGTGCTGTTCTTTTCACATTAAGGAGAACCGATATGAGTGATGAAAGTATGAGCATGGACCTTACTTCAACCTATGGTCAGAAGCCGTTCCTGCAAACGGAGAAAAAAACCGCCGAAGCCCTTCGGACAGAGCAGAAAAAGGAATGGAAGTACAGCCCGATCTATGAGGTGCCGGAAAAGGCGGTCATGGAGGAGGCCGTGCTGAAGAATTTTTCTCCGTTGATCGACAGCACGGATCAGGATACGAAGATCTCCTTTACACAGACTCTGGGGGAACTCTACGGGTCTCTGGATGTGTTTCAGAAACGATGGGAGGAGATCTACGCTGCGCTTTCTGCGATCGAGGAAGCGGCCCGGCCGGAGCA
>JAFSXC010000099.1 GCA_017450105.1 Lachnospiraceae bacterium
ATAAAGGTGAGATCGCAGCCGACCTGAACAGCGGCGGGATCGTGGGCTCCATGGCCGTCGAATACGACCTTGACCCGGAGGAGGATATCTCCACAAGCGGAGATACCGCTCTCGACTATGTGCTCCGGATCCGCTGCATCATCAACAACTCGAAAAACGAGGGAAAGGTCCGGTCCCGGAACAGTTGTGCCGGCGGGATCTGCGCAAGGATGGAGCTCGGGATCGTAAAGGACTGCGAAAACGTCGGCTCGATCGAGGCGGGCAGCGATTACTGCGGCGGCATCGCCGGCTATTCCAATTCCGAGATCCGCAGCAGCACAAGCCGTTCCGAGCTTTCCGGCACACGTTATGTCGGCGGGATCGCCGGGTTTGCAAACATCCTTAAGAACAACAGCGCTATGGTCAATATTTCCGACGCGACACAGTTCACAGGTGCGATTGCCGGCTTCGTAAACGAAACGGGCGAGGATAAGCTCGTCGCCAACCGCTTTTATTCGGAAACGCTTTACGGTATTGACGGAGTGAATTACGAGGGCAAGGCCGATGCGGTTTCCTATGCCGAGCTGTTTTCCGGAGATTCGAATCTGCCTCTGGTTCTGACCTTCGTGGCGGAGGATGAGATCGTGGATGAGGTGACCGTTCCCTATGGGAGGGCGGTTCCGGAAGAGGAGATTCCGGCGGTTCCGGAGCGCGATGGCTTTTACGGAAGCTGGAGCCGCGAGGATTTCGGGAAGATTCTGTCGGATGAGGTGATCGAGGCGGTTTATACGAGAACACGCGCCCTCCTTTCCTCCACGCTCGGCCCGGACGGTGTGGCGAAGGCCCTGCTCGAGGGAAATTATTACGGGAATGAAACCTTTTCGATGATCGCGGAAACCCCGGTGGGAGAGGAAACCGAGCGCTGGCACCTCGTATTCCCGGAGGATATGAGCGTACCCCAGCAGATCCGTTTCCTGGCGCCGGAGAAGAGCGATGTCATGCTCATACAAAACGGGACCTACGGACCGGCCGCTACCGAGAGCTTCGGAAAATACAAGCTCCTGACCGTCGATTCAAACGAGGTTACCATAGCCGTCCTTCCGGCAAAGGATAATAAAACGCTGATCATCATCTGCGCCGCTTCCGCCGCGGCTGTGCTTGTACTGATCCTGATTCTTGTCCATGTTTGAAAGAATAAAAAAGCGAAGACCGCATTAGGATTTATAGCCAGACAGGGGAACGATCCTCTGTCTGGCATTTTGATAGCAGGGAATTTTGTGTTTATTAATTCGTGTTTTAATTTATTCGCAAAAGAATACTTTAACGAATTGTTGATGTTACTGGTCACACTTCCATGTCAGTAACTTAAGCCCAAAACCTTCTCCATCCTCCTTCGTTCTATGATATACTGTACATGGTTGTATTGATCCTTCCTTCGATCCGGTGAGGCCTATGAAGATAAAAAAAGCGAACGCGGTGCTGGCGCTGCTGTCCATTCTGTTTTTGCTGATGCATGTGTTCTACAGTGTTTTTGCCTATCTGACAATGTATTATAACCCCGTTTTGAAATATGTGTTTTCGATCCCGTTCATGGTGACGGTCTGCCTGCATGCGGTGCTCGGCATGATTTCGGTATTTACCCGGCCGGACGGCTTCCGGACGGAGCTGTATCCGAAGCAGAACCTCCGTACGATCCTGCAAAGGGTCTCTGCCGCATTGATCTTTCCCCTGCTGATCCTGCATATCAACACCTTCTCCCTGATGCAGACCTGTAAGGAAAAGGGTTATCTCTTCCTCATTTTCCTGCTCATTATCGGAGAGATCCTGTTTTTCGCGGCAGTCATAACCCATGTTTCCGTTTCAATTACAAGAGCCTTTCTGACACTCGGGATCCTGACCTCTCAAAAGACACAGAAGCGCATCGACACCGCAGTTTACTGCATCGGGGCGGTCGTTTTTATCCTTTCGGTGATTGCCGTTGTAAGAGGTCAGGCTCTTATGTTCTTTGGCTGACGGAGGTAGATCCATGAAGGAAGTCATCATCATCGGCAGCGGGATTTCCGGCATGACCTGTGCTGTGCGCTGCGCAGAGCTCGGACTGCACGTAACGCTGGTCTCGCCCTTTCCCTCCGAAAGATCCCAGTCTGTCATGGCCGCCGGCGGAATCAACGCTGTTACGGACACCCCGGAGGAAGGCGATTCCGTCGCCTCCCATATCGAAGACACCCTGAAGGGAGGGTGCGGCCTTGGCGGGGAAAAAGCTGTGCGTGGCTTATGCGAAAGCGCCGGAGAGATCCTGCGCTTTCTGGAACGGATCGGTACTGTCTTCTCCGTGGATGAAAACGGGAACAGCGCGCGGCGCTCCTTCGGGGGGCAGTCCCACAAAAGAACCTACTATTGCGGTTCCTCCACGGGAAAACAGATCGTCTCGGCTCTGGTCATGGAGGTACGCCGGTTCGAGGCCGCGGGACTGATCTGCCGGAAGCTCTGGTATTGCTTTCATTCGGCGCTGATCCGTGGCGGGATCTGTTATGGTGCGCTGTTATTTAACGAGGCCGTCGGGGGACTGGAGGCCATGTACGCCGACGCTTTGGTCATGGCGACCGGAGGACAAAACGCTCTCTTCGGCAAGACCACCGGTTCCACCCAATGCGACGGCTACGCCGCAGGGAAGCTTTTTACGCAGGGAGTTGTACTCAAAAACCTGGAATTCATACAATACCACCCCACAACTCTGGAAACGCCCCAGAAACGGATGCTGATCTCCGAAGCAGTCCGCGGGGAAGGCGGACGGCTCTTCTATCTGGAAAACGACCGCAGGGTCTACTTTATGGAGGAAAAATACGGGCCAAAGGGGAATCTGATGACCCGGGACATCGTCTCACGGGAGATTGACTCCACGGGAAAGGAAGTCTTTTTAGATATCTCCTTTCTTGACAGAAGGACGATCGAAAGCCGCCTGCCGGAGGTCATGGAGGTTTGTAAAAAATACAGGAAGCTGGATATCACAAAAGACCCCATCCCGGTAGCTCCATCCGTGCATTTTTTCATGGGTGGGATCGCCGTGCACATGGATCACGAGACCAGCATC
>JAFSXC010000100.1 GCA_017450105.1 Lachnospiraceae bacterium
GTACCATCTGGGGCAGACCCCAGGTACCGAGGGAGGTCAGGATAACCACAAATAACAGATTCAGGGGATCCGGCCCGAAGAAGGAGTTAAACACCCCCCGGATCGGAGAAACGGAACTGTCGGAGACCTTGGAAAGGCCCTCCAGGGCACTCATCAGACCGCCCTTGCTGTTTATGACCGCTGCGATAACGGCAACGATGCCGACCAGCATGACCATACCCTGAATGAAATCGTTTATGGCCGTGGCCATGTAGCCGCCGGCGATGACGTAGATTGCAGTCAGAATGGCCATGATGATGATGCAGACGCTGTAGTCGATGTTAAAGGCCATGCCGAAAAGCCGGGAGAGGCCGTTGTACAGCGACGCGGTATAGGGGATCAGGAAAATGAAAATGATCACGGAGGAGCCGATCTTTAAGTCCTTGCTCCCGAACCGCTCCCCGAAGAACTGGGGCATGGTCGCGGAATTTAAGTGCTGCGTCATGATACGGGTACGGCGACCGAGAATGACCCAGGCCATCAGAGAGCCGATAATGGCATTTCCGATGCCGGCCCAGGTGGCCGCGATCCCGTATTTCCAACCGAACTGGCCGGCGTAACCGACGAAGACCACCGCGGAAAAATACGAGGTTCCGTAGGCGAAGGCGGTAAGCCAGGGTCCGACCTTCCGTCCGCCCAGAACGAAGCCGTTTACGTCTGTGGCATGCCGTCTGCAGTAGATGCCGATACCTACCAGAACGGCAAAGTAAGCGATGAGTATTACCAGTTTCAACATAACAAAAAACTCCTCTCTCTGAAAGGGCATTAACCCTCGTTTTCCGATTCCACCAGACGTTCCACTCCGTACATCTTTCTGAGCTTCGGCTTTTCGATCTTTCCGGTGGCGTTTCGCGGCACATCGGCAAAGATGATCTTATGAGGTCGTTTGTAGCGGGGAAGATCCAGACAGAATTCATTGATTTCCTCTTCTGTACAGGTCATCCCTTCTTTTATGGAGATGATGGCGCCGGCAATTTCGCCGAGACGCTTGTCGGGAAGGCCGATCACGGCCACATCCCGGATTTTTTCATGTTTACGCAAAAAGTCTTCGATCTGGACCGGATAGAGGTTCTCTCCTCCGGAAACGATCACGTCCTTCATCCGGTCTACGAGGAAGATGAAGCCGTCCGGATCCTGCATCGCCACATCGCCGGTCAGAAGCCAGCCGTCCCGAAGGACCTCCTTTGTGGCTTCCTCGTTCCGGTAATAACAGGTCATGACGGAGGGCCCCTTTACGCAAAGCTCGCCGGCCTCTCCCTGCTTTACCTCCTCGAAGCTTTCGTTTACGATCTTACATTCCCAGCCATAGCCGGGCACGCCGATGGCCCCCACCTTGTGGACATTCTCCACACCGAGATGGACGCAGCCGGGTCCCAGGGACTCGCTCAGACCGTAGTTGGTATCATAATCATGGTTCGGGAAATATTCCTTCCAACGACGTACCAGGGAGGGAGGCACCGGCTGCGCACCGATGTGCATCAGTCTCCACTGGGAAAGCTCGTAATCCTCGAGTTTCAGATCGCCCCGGTCCAGAGCATCCAGAATATCCTGGGCCCAGGGGACAAGGAGCCATACGATCGTACATTTTTCCCTGGAAACCGCGTCGAAAATATATTCGGGCTTGGTTCCCTTCAGAAGCACGGCCTTGGAGCCGGCCAGCAGGCTCCCGAACCAGTGCATTTTCGCCCCGGTGTGGTAAAGAGGCGGGATGCAGAGGAAGGTATCGTTCCGATCCGTGGAATGGTGGGTCTGCTCCACCTTGCAGGAATGCATAAGCCCCGCATGCGTGTGGAGAATGGCCTTGGGAAAGCCCGTTGTTCCCGAGCTGAAGTAGATCGCGGCATAATCGTCGTCCTCGATCCGGATCAGGGGCGCTTCGCTGGAAGCGTTTCCGACCAGCTCCATGTAGCTCTCCGCAAAGGAGGGGCAGTTTTCGCCGACAAAGATCAGAAGACGGTTTTTCGCCAGCTTTTCTTCGATCGCTTCGATCCGACCGATAAATTCCATACCGAAAAGAAGGACATCCACCTCCGCCAGCTCGGCGCAGTACAGGATCTCGTCCGAGGAATAACGGAAGTTGAACGGTACGGCCAGCGCTCCGGTCTTCAGGATACCGAAATAGATCGGCAGCCATTCCAGGGAATTCATCATCAGGATGGCCACCTTATCTCCCTTTTTCACTCCGACAGAGAGCAGCATATTGGCACAGCGGTTCGCTTTTTCGTCAAAGATCTGCCAGGTGATCTCCCGCCGGTGCGGGCCGCGGGGCGCGGATTCGATCAGGGAATACTCCTTCCAGGTAACCCGGCGGGCTACCTTCTGTTCGGGATTCACCTCCACCAGGGCGGTCTCACTCCCGTAAAGCTTATGGTTTCGTTCCAAATAATCTGTAATAGGCATAGTCTTTTTCCTTTCCGATACTCAACCTTTCACAGTATACAGCGAAACGGGATAAAATTCCATACATAATCCCGTGGTAGTTTTCATCTGATTGATTTTTTCTGTTCTTTCTTTATAATGAAAAAGTGAAAGGAAAATTGACAAAAACAGGAGGAATGGATGTTTCCACAGGATTTTCATTGGGGGATAGCTTCGGGGATACTTCCCTCGCCCCAGGATCTTGCTTTGCTTCGCCTGCTTTCGATTGGGCATGTAAAAATCGTGCTTTCCTGGCCCATGCTTTTTCCGAACGGGAAAGGGGAGCCGGACCGTGAGTATGCCGAGTACTTCAGAACCGTACTCCGCGCTATGAAGAAATGCGCTATAAAGCCGGTCATCGTTCTGTTTGACGGGGATATACCGGAGTATTACAAAAACTGCGGAGGCTTTCGGAATCCCGAGAGCCCGGAATGGTTCGCCTCCTACGCGAAGTGGGCGGCACAGGAGTATTCGCCGGACTGCGATACCTTCCTTACGATGTCCGACCCGCCCTGTGCGAGCTTTCTGGAGGCGCATAATCTTCTGAAGGCGCACGGAAAAGCGGTGCTTGCTCTTCGTGAAAATGCTGCGCAAACCCTGTCTGTCGGCTTTGCGAAGTCGGCGACGGAGGTCTTTCCCTTTTCTTCCTCCACGGAGGATATCGATGCTGCCCGGGATGCCTGCTTTGCTGCAAGAGAGGATGCCGGCGGGATCTCGGTAAATCTTTCCTGGTTCATGGATCCGTTATGCTTCGGAACCTATCCCGGAGAGGACCTTTCGTTATTTGAGGAGGAGCTGCCCGAGATTACGGAGGCGGATATGAATCTGATTCGCCAGCCTCTGGATTTTCTGGGCCTGAATCTTGCGAAAAACGCGGAACCGGTGGCGGCAGCCGCGATGTTTTGGGTTTCCCGGTTTGTTTATGAAAAATACCAAAAGCCGCTATTGATCTCCTGCAAGGGGATCCTCGGACTTGACTGCGTTTCTACGGATGGCCAGGTGCATGACGCGAACAGGGTGGCGCTGCTGGAAAACTATCTGGGTGCGCTGCAGAAGGCGGTGAATGAAGGAATCCTGATCAAGGGCTTTTACATGGAGGGCTTTCAAAACCACCGCGGCCTGATCTTTGCCGATGAGGAAGCCGGGATCCGGATCGTTAAGGATTCCGCGTACTGGTACGCGGATGCAGTCGCATCCTGCGGAAATACGCTGGCAGTTAATCGGAAGGCCAGACAGATCCTGTTTCTGGAGGCGGATGAAAAGGGAAATGTGGATCTTACCTCCTGGATCCGGGAGGGCCTGTATGCCGGGCTTACGCTGGATGAGGTTCTGCATGAGATGCCGGAGCTTTTCGGTGGAGTAAACCAGCCTCCGGCCGTCCAGGAGATGATTACATTGGAGATCGAGGGAGAAGCCTCCTTCCTTCAGGATCAGCCCTATCTTTATGTAACCGTGGCCGCCGGGGAGGGTCTTTTAAACGGTCATCTCCTTTGTGAGGGGGACCATTTTATACTGCCTGCGGATTTCGGGGAGGCAGGATTTCGCGGGGAGCTGACGCTGCTGGTGTCGGCCAGAGTGGCGATTGTACAATAATCGACTTTGCCTGGTGTCGATAAAGTAATAAAAGACTAAATTCAGCGATCGAGCTGTGGAAGGAGTAAAAGTATTATGGAAGAAACAATGAAGGACTACGAAAAGGAGCTGGAGGAATCCTACAAGACTCTGGAGGAGGACGAGGTCAGCGCCAGCACCACGGAGGAAGAGGAGGAAAAAGCTCTTCTCTGGGCGGAGCTGAAGCAGATGATGGAGGAAAAGCGTCCCATTGAGGTCAAGATCAAGGAAGCCGTTCCGAAGGGAGTGGTTGCCTATGTAAATGACGTGCGGGGCTTTATTCCGGTATCCCAGATTACAACAGGATATGTGGAGGAAACCGAAAGCTGGATCGGAAAACGGATCCATGTCCATATTATTGAGGTTGATAAGGAAAAGGAACGGCTGGTGCTGTCCGGAAAATCCGTGGAGGCCGGACAGGAAGAGGCGAAGAAAAAGCAGAAGCTGAAGGAGCTTGCCGTGGGGCAGGTTGTGACCGGGAAGGTCGAATCGCTTCAGCCCTATGGTGCGTTTGTGGATATCGGCGGAGTGACCGGCCTTGTGCATGTGTCCCAGATCTCCGGCCGGCGGATCAAGAGCCCCTCTGAGGTACTGAAGGCGGGAATGGAGGTACGCGCCAAGATCATTAAGCTCGAAGGAGACCGCATCTCCTTAAGCATCCGCGCCCTGGAGGACCCGATGGCGGAGAATCAGGAGGCGCCGAATAAGGACGCCGAAACCTACAGCGATCATGAAGAGGTGGGGACCAGCCTCGGCTCTCTTCTGAAGGGGATAAAGCTTGGCGGCTAAAAAGCATAAGCCACATCGAAAATTCTGGATCTTTTTCCGGATCCAGCTCATCGTGCTGCTGCTCCTTGCCGGGGCGGCAGCATGGTATTTTTTAGGCGGATATTATCGGGAGATCAAGGGCCTGAAGGAGGAAGCCGAGTCCATCGCAAAGGCCTCTACGGAAGAGGACTTTATTTCCGAGCAGACCTCGATGATCTACGCTTCGGACGGGAGTCTGCTTTCGCGGCTGAAGGGAAACAGGGACTCCTATTATCTGACGTCGGAGGAGATTCCCTTTAATGTAAAAGCTGCGATCGTATCTATTGAGGACAAGAAGTTCTATGACCACAAGGGTGTGGATACGAAGGCGATCCTGAGAGCCGTTCTGGCGATGATCAAGAACGGGGAGGCCACACAGGGCGGGTCCACCATTACCCAGCAGCTTGCCAGAAACATCTATCTGACCATGGACAAAACCTGGCAGCGGAAGATGGAGGAGATCTTTCTTGCCAAGGCCCTGGAGAAGAAGTATTCCAAGGATCAGATCCTGGAATTCTATCTGAACAATATTTATTTTGCCAACGGCTATTACGGGATCGAAGCTGCAAGCCAGGGCTATTTTTCCAAGCCCGCGCGTAAGCTCTCTCTTTCGGAGACGGCCTTCCTTCTGGCCATCCCAAACAACCCATCCTACTATGATCCCCTGACCGGGAAGGAGCATACGATCGAGCGCAGGGACCGGATCCTTAGGAATATGCTGGAGGATAAGATCATCAGCAACGGCAGCTATATGCTCGCTTTGGATGAAAAGATCCGTCTTCATCAGACGGCTCCGTCCAAAAACGTCTATCTGGAAACCTTTGCCTGGTTTTCCGCGACCAGGGCGCTCATGGAGAACCGTGGTTTTCAGTTCCGCTATAAGAGGTCCATGGAGGAAAAAAACAGAGAGGAATACGAGCGCGCATACAGTGATATGTATGCGTTATGCCAGAGAGATCTTTATACCGGGGGCTATCGGGTATATACCACTCTGGATCCGGCCATGCAGCAGAAGCTGCAAAGCTCCATCGACGAGGGCCTTCTGGAGTTTACCGAGGAAAATGCGGAAGGGGTGTATACTCTGCAGGCCTCGGGTGTCTGTATAGACAACGATACCGGCAGTGTCGCCGCGATCGTGGGAGGCAGGAGCCAGCAGCTTCCGGGTTATACGTTAAACCGGGCCTATCAGTCCTTCCGCCAGCCCGGCAGTTCGATCAAGCCGCTGATCGTCTATACGCCGGCGCTCGAAAGAGGGTATGATCCGGATACGATCGTTTTGGATGAAAAAACCGAGGACGGGCCTTCTAATTCCGGAGGAGGCTATGCAGGTGAGATCAGTCTGCGGGATGCGGTGGCCTATTCCAAGAATACCGTTGCGGATCAGATCTTCCGGGAGCTGACGCCGGAAACGGGGCTGGATTATCTGGATGAGCTGGAATTTACACATATCGTTGAACAGGATGTACGGCCGGCTTCGGCTTTGGGAGGACTTACCAAGGGGTGCTCGGCTCTGGAGATGACCTCCGGCTTTGCCTGCATTGAAAATGACGGGTATTTCCGTGTGCCGACCTGTATTCTGAAGATCGAGGATGCAGATGGAAATGTCCTCTATGAGCCGGACAGGGAAGGACGGCAGGTGTATCGGGACAACGCTGCCCGGATGATGACGGATATGCTGACCTCGGTAATGGATTATGGTACCGGGCGCGCTCTTACATTAGGGGAGATGCCCTGCGCCGGGAAGACCGGGACCACTAATGACAGCAAGGACGGCTGGTTTGTGGGCTTTACCCGGTATTATACCGCGGGTATCTGGGTTGGTTACGATATGCCGCGGGAGCTGGAGGGTCTTCAGGGCGCTTCCTACCCCGGGCATATCTGGCAGGATTTTATGCTCAAGATCCACGAGGGACTGACGCCTCTCGGCTTCCTTCCCTACAGTGATTACAAATATCTGGAGGAGGAGGAACGGCTCAGGGCCTCGGAGGCCGCAGAAGCGGCAGAGGCTGTGGAGGCAATCCTGAATCCGCCGGAACAGGCGCAGGAGGAGACGCCACCGGAGGAAGCAATTCCCGCGGAACCGGCTCCGGAAGCCCCGGCAGAAGCCCCGCCTGAGGAAGCCCCGACGCCGCCGGAGGGTGGAGAAATACCGCAATAATTTTGAAGGAGAATGCATATGGGTGCGAAATATACCTCGAAGGACAAACCGGATTTTTCCGCGATGAGTGCCGGTGAGAAGGTAAAATGGTTTTTGTTCTACTATAAATGGCTGCTGATCCTGGCGATCGGGGTGCTGGCCTTTATTCTGTTTGCTGTGCTGACCGGGGGAAAGAAAAAGGAAACGGTTCTGAACCTGCTGGCAGTAAACGGGATTCAGGAAGAGGACGAAACGATCTGGGATGGTTTTCTGACCACCCATGGCTTCGAGCCCGGGAAGCAGGAGGTGACCCTGAATACGAACCTGGCTTATCAGGGCGGGATGGGTGTTATGGATGCGTACAGTATTCCTTCCATGGCTACGATCCTGAACGCCGGGGGAGCGGATGTATTTCTTTCGGACGAGGACTGCTTTGAGGCGATGGGAAGTCTTGGGGCGTTTACGCCGATCTCGGAGCTGTTTCCCGGGGATGAGGCGAAGGAATATGAGGACCGGTTCGTCTATGTGGAAATGGATCCGGATGCGGATCCCTATATTTCGGATACGGAGACGGCGGTGAATGGGAAGTACGCCCGGGGGATCCGGCTCAACAAGGACAGCCTGGTATATCAGGCTCTGATGTATCCGACTGAGGTGGATATTATCGTGGCGTTACCTGTTTCTGCGGAAAATGCGCTTTTGGGGAAGGAATTTATTATTGAGCTGCTGAAATAATGTTGGAGCTGCAGAACTGATTCGTCTGCTAAAAAAGCTGCCGCACAAATGGTTATGTGTGGCAGCTTTTTCTGATTTACCTCCTTTTCGTTATCCGAAAGGACGAAAAGCCGGCCGTGGTCGGCCATGTAACGGCAGGCGGCATTATAGGTCGGGCTGTCCTTGAACCGGGAGCAGAGGTTTGTAAGATCGCTTCATCCTTCGGTGTAGTGATCCTGGTATTTTGGCTTTCGATAGAGGAGCAGACCGAGAAGAAAGCCGGATACGGCGCCGCCGAGATGACCGTAATTATCGATTCCGACGGAGGAGATGCCGTAATAAACAGTCAGGGCGAGCAGGATCAGCATTCCCTTCAGACTGAGCTGGCGATACCTTCCCCTGTGCTTCAGAAGGATACTGAGAAGGCAGCCGACGAGACCGAAGGCAGCTCCGGAGGCGCCGATACAGACCGTATTTGTCCCCCGATACATAAAGAACGAAAAAATGCCGCCCAGAATGCCGGACGAAAGATAAAGGATCAGGAAGCGGAGATGCCCGAGAGCATCCTCCACATAGGTTCCCACGCCGAAAATCATGATTGTGTTGTTCAGCAGATGCCTTGTACTTCCGTGAAGGAAGAGGAAGGTCAGAAAACGATACCATTGTCCTGCTTCAACGGCGGGCGGGTACAGGCCGCCGTAAACCGCGTAATCTACGGCTCCCACGTATTTTTCATAGAGGACAAAACCAAGAAAAACCGCAAGATTTGCCGCCAGCAGAGCGATGGTTACGATTGGCTTTTTCATTATGCTTTGCTCCGGAGATTAATTGATAAAATAAAACGGAATCCTTTTCATGGGCTTCGGAAGCCTGTCATCGGGAAGGGCTTTTTGGCCTTCCTCCTCCAGGCGAAAGTAACTGTCCCAGGCACGGATCTGTTCCAAATGTGCCCCAAACCATTTCCGGTAGCCCGCGATCCAATGCTCCGCCTCCCTGACGGGAAGCTGCTCATCGGCCGCCAGCCGGCTGTACACAGGGCATAATTTAAGCCGGTACAGGAGGTCGGACAGGTGACTGCATCTATGCTGCGTTTGGACTACATAATCCCTTACCTTTTTGTCAAGATAAAGCTCCGAAGGCCCGTACTGGTCTTCCATCAGACGTCTGACGAACTCATTTTCCGTCCGGGAGCGGCCCCAGGACAGGATGGCTTCGACAATTCCGAAAAAGGCGTTCTTTGCATTTTCCGAGGCATCCTCTGACAGCCCGAATACGTCGCCGGTCGCAAGCTCCAGGGATCCGAGCGCTGATGTAAGCTTTTCATCGGCAGCATCGCTGAAATCGTCATTGACGGCGACAGGAAAGCCTTCGGACAAGGCAATGTCGTCAGCCGGGATTATATCCAGCCATCGCACCTTCGCAGCACCTTCGTCATTCACGCTCTGACGCCAGGCGGCCTCTGAGGCGGCATGAAGCCTTCTCAGATCCTCTCTGGTCCGCTCCCGCTCCTTTCGTCCGACACAGTTGGCAACCTTCTCCAGTCCATATACATTTGCGGTAAACTCCAGCTCCCGGAGCTGCTGCGCCGCCCGGACTTCGAGAAGCGCATACTCAGACGTATTCTCTGTCAAAACCTGCGCAAAGGAACGATCGATCATCATCTGCTGCACTAATTTCTGCCGGAAGGCCTTCATCCATTTATCGCCTCGCCTGGTCCTTCCGTGGATCCGGCTTTCATATTGCTTAAGCTCCTGGATCGTAACCGCGCCGTCATGGAAATAGGCGGCCTCCTCCTGCGATTCCTCCCTGCGTGCCCGTTCGAGGCTCCTTAATTCGGCGCTGTATTCGTGCATGGCTTTTTCCACGTATTCCCGCGTTTCCGCATCCATGAGGTTATATTTATCGTAGTAATACAGCCATTTTTTATCGATCAGGTAATCATAATCCGTGTCAGGACCGATCCGATTTTCCGGGTCCTCTTCAGACGAGCCTGCGCTCTGTTCCTTTTTCAGAACACGCTGCCGAATTATTTCGAAGTTCTTTGCCAGGGCCTCATCCTGCCGGATTTCCTTTGTCAGATCGGCGGCCGTCCAGCGGTCTGTTTTTCTTCTGCCTTTTTTCGCATCCTCGGCGATCACTTTTTTTCTGCTTGATTCAAATACTTCCTGAAGCAGCTTGTCCAGACCGGCAGCCGGGAGATTGCTTTTATGGGAATCCATCTTCCGCTCCTTTCCGCTACATAAGGCAGGTGCCGCAGTAGATTGTTTTCTTTTCCACTTTTGTGAACAGCTTTTCCATCATTTTTTCCGTATGCTCCCCCAGAGACGCGGTTAAGATGGTGATATCGTCTCCATACCCGGCCCGGATCGCAGCGCCTGCCTCCTGGATCAGCATTGCAAGCGCTTTCCCGTTTTGATTAAACGCATAAGCAAACGCGATGGTGATCTCGTTCCTCGGTTCCTTCTTCAGCAGAAGCACCGAGCGGATATAGTTCTTTTCTATGCATACAGACGGAACGTCCAGATATTCATCCGCTTCTACAGGGAGGGCTATGGGGATTTCCGTGTCTCTTAAGGACTCGAAGTAAAGACTCAAGGCGTCGAAGGCGTCCGGTGAGAGCTCAGAGAGGGAGAAGATCCTGTTTTCCGGGATCCTTACCCGGGGAAGGGGCTTCATATCGGACAGAGCGGCCCGGAAGGAACAGAATCTTCTGCCTTCCGGAAAGTCAAAGCCGCAGCCTTCAAAAAAGCGTTTCAGCTCCTCGCTTTCTACACTGACGGTAACGATATCCATACCGAAGATCTCCTTCAGTACGCGGATCCCGCCCTTTACCATACGTTTTCCGATCTCACGGGAACGAAATTTCTTGTCAATATAGACCCAGTTTAACGCGACGTAATCTGTAAAAATCGTGGAAACAAAGAGCCCGGCGGGCCTTCCGTCTACCTCGGCTCCATAGGAAAAACGCTCTGAGCGGATGACATCCTTGATCTGTCCCTGATACAGGCCGGAAAACGCTCCGGCGATTCGATTGTCCAGCATCACATATTTTACCATCAGATGTTTCCTCCGCTTAGGTTGCTGCAGGATTTATGCGGCCTGAAGGGCTTCCTTCAAAACCTCCAGATTCTTTCTCATAATGGACAGATAGTCTGCCCCGGCGGCGATATCGGTATCCTTTGTACTCTGCATGGAATCCAGGGTCAGGATCTTCTGGTTCTTATCGGCGGTGTTCTGAATTATGGTTTGAGCCATCCGCTGGTCCCCCGTCTCCAGCGTGATTACCGCCGGAAGCTTCAGCTCATCCAGCTTCCGGGAAAGGAAGGAAACCGTTTCAAAGCTGGCTTCCGTTTCCGCGGAGCATCCGGCAAAGGCTGCATAATAGGAAAGGCCGTAATCCTCCACCATATAACGGAAGGGAAAGCGGTCCGCGAACAACAGAGTGGTAATCTCCGCATCCGAGACAGCTTCTCTGTAGTCCTCATCCAGAGCGTTCAGCTCAGCCTGATAGGCTTTGGCATTGGCGCTATAGAGCTCGGCATTTGCAGGATCCAGGCTCTTCAGCTTTTCGGATATCTGTTCTACAAAAAGGGACGTATTCTTCAGGGAAAGCCAGACATGCTCATCGTATTCGGGCTCTTCCTCTTCCTCGCAATCGCCCTGCATACCCTCCGCAAGCTCCTCTTCCCAAGCGGCATCTCCCAGAATATCCAGAAGATTTACGACCACCATATCCTTATTCATCGCCTCCTCGAGCGCGTCATCGATCCATGCATCGGATTCTCCCCCGACATAGATCAGAAGATCGGCGGTAGAAATCTTCAGGATATCCTCGGTTGAGGGCTGGTAGCTGTGAAGATCGACACCGCTGTCCAAAAGCAGAGTAACATCCATATTGGCCGGATTGTCACCCAAAACCTTCATGAGCCAGTCATATTCCGGGAAGATGGTCGCTACGATCTTTGTCCCCGGATCCTTTGTAGCAGCCTGGTAAGAGGTCGAACCGCAGCCGGACAGGGCTGACGCAGCCAGAATAATGGCCAGCATAAGGGACAGTTTTTTTTTCATGATCAATATCACCTCATATTATCTTTTATCGTGCAGCCTCATCCATACACTGCTCACACAGGCCGTAAAACACGGTGCGCAGGGGATTCAGCCGGAATCTGTGCTCCGCAAGCAGGTGCTTTTCGATTTCCTCGAGCTCTTCGCAGTGCATATGGATCAGCCGATTGCATTTTTCACATTTACAATGGAAGCAGACCTCCGCCTCCACATGGCCTTCCGTTCCAACATATTCAAAGCAGGCCGGACTGTTCTGGTCGATCACATATTTATTCAGAACGCCCTCCGCTACCAGGCTTTCCAATTGCCGATAGACCGTGGACTGGCCGATGGAGGTCCCCAAAGACCGGAAATGATCGCAGACATCTGCAGCCGTAACGTGGACGCCGGGCACGGTTTCAAGGTAGGAAAGCAGAAGCTCCTTCTGCCTGGTTCTGTACTTTGTTCTTGTATTCATAATAAACAGCCTCCCGTCAATATGAAAACCGTTCCCAATTATGACACGGTAATTCGCCTTTGTCAATGAATCTGAAAACAATCTTCATTTTAAATGAAAAGAAAAACTGGACAAACACTTTCGGTCGTGGTATCATAACAAAGCACGCTTGGTAGTGCATCGGCGTGTGGCTCAGCTTGGTAGAGCGCTACGTTCGGGACGTAGAGGCCGCTGGTTCGAATCCAGTCACGCCGATCACAAAAAAGGATCACCCGCAGGGTGGTTCTTTTTTGTGATTCAGGGAGAATTATCGGACCGATGGTCTCACAAAAACCGTGCATTTTCGGGACGGAGAGGGTGCTGCTCGTCCAGTGGACGAGCGTTTAGCACCGACCGAGGCGGGCTCCCCGCCCGCCGAGAACGCTGGTTCGAATCTAGGAAAATAACTCGAAAAATCCCGTGATCCACAAAATGATCCACAAAATCAGAAAAGCTGATCCAATCCTTCCGTCATATCGTCAAGATCATCCGGCGCCTCGTTCATGTGCTGCCTGTCATAGTGGGCATAGATCCGAAGGGTAATGGTGGGCTCCGCCTGGCCGAGCCAGTACTGTACCTTCTTTATATCCCAGCCTTTTCCGATCAGAAGGCTCGCGCAGGTGTGACGCAGTTTGTGGAAGGTGATCTCCGGTCTGCCGAACTTCTTCGATGCCTTCTTAAAGGTCCTGGAGATGTAGTTCGGATCATAGGATCTTCCGTCTTCCCAGGTGAATACGTACCCTGCGTCATTCTGGTAGGCGTCGCCGAAGAACTGCCGGTTCTCTTCCTGCTCGGCTTTCAGTTTTTTCAGACACTCGACTGCCGTATCAAACAGCGCGAGATCCCGAAAGCCGTTGACCGTTTTTGTCCTGTCTTTTGCAATGGTTTCGCGGACCCGGACAACGGTATGCTGGATCCGGATCAGCCTCTTTTCAGAGAGCACGGCATCCCACTTTAATCCGAGCATTTCAGAGCGCCTCAGTCCGTAGTAGATCCCGAAAAAAGCCATCGGGACAAGCCGGTGAAAGAGTTTGTTTTCCGGCAGGGCAAGGAACGAGAGGAAATCCTTACACTCCGATTCCGTCAGGAACAGAAGCTTTTCTTCATAGTCCCGGTTCTTCTTTCCATGGACTACCACAGGCAGAACGGGGTTGTAGACCACAAGGCCGTCGATGATCGCCTGTGAATAAATCGAAGACAAAATGCTTCGAACGGAGCGGACGGAACGGACAGCCATAGGTTCCCGCTCTCTGGTCTTCTGGTTGACCTTTCCGTAATTTCTGAGATATTTCATGAAAACGTCCAGATCATGCGGGGTCACATCCACAAGTTTCGGATCAGTAGCCGAAAAATAGGCTTTGATCTTATCGATGCGGATCCGGTATTCTTCGAAGGTGGTGATCTCAAGATCCGGTTTCTTCCCTTCCAGCCAGAGTTCTGCGTATCTGCAGAGAGTGATGTCCCGATCCGTTTCCGTAAGGATATGGTAGGGGTTCTCAAGGTAAGCGTATTTTTGGATCATCTCCGGGACTTTTTCAGCCGCTTTTCTTCGATTGCCCCGTTCTTCCAGCCCGGTCCCCACGACCTTCTGCTGCCATTTGCCGGTTCCCGGTTCCTTGTAGCTTAATTTGACGTAAAGGTACGTCCTTCCAGATTTGTGTTTTTTCGTAATAACTGTGCCCGTCATAATTGTTCCTCCTTTCAAAAGGACGGGCGTGCTTCTATCAGTATAACACGCCCGGATGGTTTTGTCATTGAATTCCAAACAGATGTTCTTGCTATTTTTCCTCTGAACTACAGATGTTCATATACCGCACCAGAGAATCCTTGCTGATCCGGTAGGCCCGTCCGATCCTGCGGTATCGGATGTCCGGGCTTTCCTGAAGAAGACGGTAAGCAGTCTTCCGGCTGATCTGAAGGATCCGGCAGAATTCTTTGATGCTTAAGATGTCAGGATATTGTTCCAGCATGCCTAACGCCTCCTTCCCGTCCGGTTCTTCTCCGGTCTGCCGGGCGCATTCTTTCGCACTTCTTCCTGTTTCCCGGCAAGCCGGTCAAGCACCGAATTTTTAGCGAAAGCCGGCGGTTTTTCATCAACGATCCGGACTATCGGAATATGATCCGGTTTGATCCCTTTCCGCCTGTTCAGGGAGAATTCGGTGATCTTCCGGATCCCTTCCAGATTGTATCGCTCGGCGGAAAGCGGTTTCAGTCCTTCATAAAGGGATGAGATCTCCTTTTCAAGTTCCTCTGCTTTGGCTTTCCAGGTTCGGATCAGATCCGGCGCGGGCTCCAGATTCCTCTCTTCAAAGAATCTTCTGGCTGCATAGTATTTCCGGAGTTCCTTCCCGTGCGCTTCCATAAAACGTTTTCTGGCCGATGAAAAATGGATCTTCTGATATTCTTCATGCACGGCTTTCGTTTCAAACAGCGCTTTTCCCTTTTGTGCCATTTCCCGATAGAAGGATGCTTCTACATTTTTTGAATCGATCAGATTTTTCCGAAGCAGGATTTTCTGATCTACAGTGTTCAGTCGTTCCATGAGTGAATCTACACTCATAATGTCTTTTGTCACCAGATAGTTGTATATATCTGCCATCTGCTGCAGTGACATGAGAGAGGTCTTCGGTGAATCCGGAATAAAGCCATGCGCCGCCTGATGGCGATAACGAAAATAGTCTGTCAGCAGATCGCCGAGCTGAGGTTCCGGAAGCTTCTTCATTTCTTCCCTGATCTCCCGGATCACAGTGTGAATGACCTGAAAGCCAAGAAGGATTCCCTTAAGGATCCGGTTGACATAGCTGATCATACGGTTATGTTCTGCCTTTCTTGACGGAAGGCCTTTGGCTGTCAGTTTCACGGAAGCGGATCCCTCATGGATATGAGGAAGCTCTTCCATTCCCCGTGCTGCGTTGGAACGGTGGTCGATCCGACAGGCCAGACCCTTTTCTTCAAATTTCCTGTTCACGAGATCCGCCCAGTTCTTCCTCCATTCGGAAAGCGTATTCTTGCTTCCCCAGTCCGTGGTGGGCACCGCGTTGAAACGTGGCTTTCCTTTTTTGTCCACCACAGGCTCACCCTTCTCATCCGTCAGGTAGACCCTCTGCTGTTTGTCGCCCCAGGAGCCGTCCGGTCGGAGCGGCCGGATCGGATAGAGGACATGAAAATGAGGATTCCGGATCCCGTCTTTTTCATCCGGCTCGTGCACGGACAGATCGCAGATCATCCCGCGGGAGACGAGCTCGTCCTGTACGAAGGTTTTGGCCAGTGTGATGTTTTCCTCCGGCGTGAGTTCGGTCTGCAGGGCGATATCAAAGCTGTAGCATAACTGGGCTTTCGGGTGCTTTTCGTTTTTCTCTACTTCGTTCCATAAAGTCTCGCGGTTTCGAAGCCGCTCCGGCGCATGGCCCGGAAGAAGGATTTCGGTGTACAGGACGCCTTTCCTTTTTGTATAGACAATATGTAATGACCTCCAGTTTGTAGATTCGTGGATTTACCTGTATACTACAGATTGGAAATAATCAAGTGGTAACAGGGATTACCGCATACAAAAGGAGGTCATCAAATGAATTATAGCACAGTTTACGTAGGA
>JAFSXC010000101.1 GCA_017450105.1 Lachnospiraceae bacterium
ACGAAGAGCAAAGAACAGAACGACCGCAAGGATCGCAATAATAAGGATCGTACCTCCCATTTCACGTCACTCCTTTCTTAAATTCGCTGTGGTGCTGCCCTCGTTTTTCCCGCCTTTTCCGGATCACAGCTCCAGAAGAAACCGGATCTTATCCCCCGCATACTCAACGAGAAGCTCCCCCTTCAGACGCTCCGCAATCTCCTTCGCCATGGAAAGCCCGATCCCGAAGCCCGCGACCTTAGAATTGTGGGAGACATCCTCCCGGTAGAAGCGCTCGAAGAACCGGGAATAATCCTTGTCCTTCCCCTCGGCATAGGTATTTGCAACCGTAAGACGCGCTCCCCTCCCGCGGTTCCTGCTGTGAAGCTCTACCTCTATCTCCCCGTCCTTATCGCAGTACTTCGCCGCATTGTCCATCAGAATGGTAACGAGCTGCTGGAAGCTCCGTTTCTCCGTCATCGCAGAAACACCCGCGTCGATCCTGCAAAGAAGCCTCCTTCCGGATTCCTCGATCACCCCGCGGAAGGGCTCCACCGTATCCGCGCACAACGCAGAAAGCTCCGTTTTTGACAGCGCCAGCTCCTGCATCTCATCAAGCCTCGACAAAACGACAAGATCCTCGATCAGGCTCTGCATTTTCTTGACCTGCCGGGTCGTACTTTCTGTCCACTTCGTCTTCCCGCCCATGGCTTCCGTCATCTCGGTATTCGAGGAAATTACGGCCAGCGGCGTTTTCAGCTCATGGCTCGCGTTCGTGATAAAGCGCTTCTGCTTCTCATCGTTATCGATAAACGGCTGCACGAGCCGCCCGGAAAACTTGCCCATGATAATGATGTAGAGCACAACCACCGCAAACCACAGCGCCGCCAGGTACATCATCACAAGACGGATCAGGGCATACCGGCTCGTGCAGTCCAGGATCACGATAAAGGTCGAACCATCCTCCTTCTCTCCCTTCAGATAGTTCAGGGTCCGTTTTCCCTCCGGCCGTATGGTTCCGTAGCTGGTCTTTTTATTCAGAACAATTTCCGCTATTCTCTGGGCTTCCTTTTCCTTGATGGCAATATTCATATCGCCCAGCACCAGCTCTTCCCCGTCATAGACCGCTGTATAGTACCGCGTCTCATAGATCGATTCCTCATTCAGGGCCAGATAGGGCCTGTGCTCAAAATCCGCGTCCCAGGACCAGGGCAGATCCCCGTCGTTGTCCCAGATCTCCTCCATCAGAAACACCGTCTGCGACAGGATCGTATGTGAGGATGTCCACCACACCGCTGCGCTTACAAGGATGATCACAAAGCATAAAATAATCGAGGACAGCCAAACAAATTTCCATCTTAGCTTTCGAAACATATCAGATCTCCTTTAAAAGATAACCCCCGGTCCTGTCTCCCTCGATCACCACATTCGCCTGCACGGATTTCAGCTTTCCCCGGAGGAAGGAAATATAGAGCTCACAGGCATCGGCATTCGTATTCTCCCCGGGCCAGACCTCCTGCAAAAGGGCCGCAGCCGACATTACCTCCCCGGCGCTGCCGATCAGGCATTGGAGCAGCTTCATCTCCCGGTTGGCAAGCGAGATCGTATTGACCGCCTTAAGCTCGGATTGCTCCATATCAAGCTCAAGGTTCCCATAGGAAACCTTACGGACCGTATAGTCCCTCTTCCGCCGGTACAAAGCCCTAAGCCTTGCACTCAGCTCCTCCATTGAAAACGGCTTTGTCAGATAGTCATCCGCTCCGGCATCCAACCCCTCGATCCGATCCTCCACCTCGGATTTCGCGGTAAGAAAGATCGCGGGGGTTGTGTCTCCCGTCTCCCGTATTTTTTTCATGGCGGTGATCCCGTCCATTACAGGCATCATAACATCAAAAACCATCGCGTCAAACGCATCGGATTTCGCCTTCTCCAGGGCCTCGGCGCCGTTATCGACCGCGGTCACATGGTACCCCTTGAAGCGCAGAAATTCCGAAACCACCTCCTGAAGATCCTTTTCATCCTCGGCAAATAAAACCTTCATTTTTCATCCCTTCCGTATAAATCATGCTACAGATTTTTGATGATCTGTCTGAGCGTCTGCATCGAAACATCGCAGGCCGCCAGGTCATTCGCGCACCGGTGCAGCTCCTGCACGATCATCTCCTGATTCGCAATATTTTTCTTGTATTTCAGCTCATGCTCAAGCGCCGCCCAGGTATCCATTGCAATGGTGCGAAGCTGGATCTCCGCATAAAAAGGCCCCCCGGTTTTGCCCTCCGTCTCCTCCTTTACCTCCAGGATCATATGATAACTCCGATACCCGTTCGGCTTCGCCTCGCTGATGTAATCCTTTTCCTTGAAGACCCTTACATACGGTATTGTTTTTATCAGCCGGACGCACTCGTACACATCGTCCACAAAAAGGCAGACCACACGAAGCCCGATCGAGTCCTTAAGCTCCCGGAGCGCATTCTCCGTCGTTACCTCAAAGCCCTTCCGAATCAGCTTTTCGCGTGCGCTCTCATCGGATTTAATACGGAAGGCGAGATGTTCATAGAGCTTATCTCCCTCCCTGTTTTTCGCAAGCTCCCCGATCTCGCCTGCGAGCCGGTTCATGATCCGTTCCAGCTCCGGCCGGACACCGGCGTAAATATCCACGGAATTTGCTTCCTCCATCCTCATTCTCCTATGTTGTATATGCATAAGCGCCTGCCAAACGGCAGACGCTCCTTTGAAATCCCATGATCCTGCTTCTTATCTCCCGTACACCGGCAGATAGTCCTCCGGCAGAAGCACGCCCTTCTGAAGCATTATGTTTCCGTAAAGCGCCCGTTCTCCGGTGGGGACAATGGCGTAGGCCTTCTTCGCCTCCTCATAAAAGGCAAACCGTTCAATTTCCTGGAACGCCGAAGCACCGCGTTTATCGTACTTCGCAACGATCTCCTCATAGACCCGCCAGATCGGCGTCTCCACCTTTTCTCCCGGCATTACCTGAGTCAGGCTCACCGGCTTTTCCACAGCCGCATCCAGCGGAAAGATCTGCAGGATCGCGTCCAGAACCGACGGCACATCATACCCGTCCATCCGGATCACGATGGCGTCCTTCCCCATGGATTCCGACGGGAAATTTCCATCCGCCAGCAATATCCGGTCGCTGTGGCCCATTTCGCAAAGCACCTTCAAAAGCGCCGGCGGCAAAATCTGCGGTACACCCTTTAACATGGTTCATCCTCCTTTTTACTGAAGCAGCTCAAAACGATAACCCATTTCCCGTCCCGCATCGATCAGGTCTCCGAGAACCGCGGCGTTCGTCGGCGAGATTCCGTGGAGCAGATAGATCGCTCCGGGATGCAGCGCATCGATCACCTTCTGCCGCGTCTCTCCGACATCGGGCTGCTCGTCCAGAATCCAGTCCCGATGCGCAAAGCTCCAGAAAACGGAACGGTAATTGCAGTTGTTTACGATCGCAAGCCCCTGCTCCGAAAACTTTCCTTCGGGGTAGCGCCAGAGATGCATTTCATAGCCGTATTTTTCCAGCGCCGCGTTATGGGTATCCATGATCTCCGAGCGCTGCTCGTCAACGGATTTCGCGGCCATGTTGGTATGGGTAACGCTGTGGTTTCCGAGCTCGTTTCCTTCGTCAATGATCCTGCGGATGACCGTCTCATCCTTTTCGATCACTCCCTTTGTGGCAAAGAAGACGCCGTGTACGCCCTTTTCCTTCAGCACATCCAGGATCTTAACCGTAGAGTCATTGGTATAGCCGATATCGAAGGTCAGGTAAGCCACCTTCTCCGTCGGATCCGCAAGCGGCGCCAGGAAATAAGCGTTCAGATGGCCGTACTTCTGCTGGTCGATGAGGCACCCTCCGGGACGGTTCAGATCATCCTTCGGTCCGCCCGAGCCCCAGTCCACCTGCGCCGTACTGAGTCCCGCGATATCGATCTGCGGATTCTCCAGATGGATCGAGCTGACGCCCTCTGCGGCGCCCTCGCCTGCCCCACTCTCCGTCACGGCCTCCGTCTCGGTTTCCGTCTCTGTCTCCGTTTCGGTTTCGGTCTCTGTTTCGGTTTCCGTCTCTCTTTCCGTTTCCGTTTCGCTTTCCGTCTCCGGCTCGGCTTCCGGTTCCGGCTCGCTCCCGGTCTCAAGCTCCGCTTCTATTTCCGCTGTCTCGGAAGCGGCCTCCGAGACTGCCACCTCCACGGTTTTCTTATCCGCCGCCGCATCCTTCCCGCAGCCCGCCGCAAGGAGCGAGGCCGCCAGAAGCAAGGCCCAGGCCTTTTTCTTCATTTTGTATCCTTCCTTCCGTTTTTGTTTCCACCTATTATCCACGATAATCGATGGATTGTCCATAGGAAAGCTCGGCTTCGGATAAAACACTGTCGCTTCGGACCGCAAACTGGAAGTCCCTGACCTTCTGAAGCAGGCCCTCCAGAGAATCCGAAAAAAGTGTTTCCGTTTCCTTCTCTTCGCGGCTTCCCTCCAGCTTTTCCTTCCATTCCCTTTGTTCGGCCTTCTTTGCCTCCGCCTTCGCCTCTGCCTTCTTCTCTGCGCGTTTTTCCTCAAGGCGTTCCCGCTGCTCGGTCATGGACTTATCCATAACGGCAAAGAAGGAGGCCGTTCCGTTGTCATTTACCTGGATCCCAAAGCCCTTTACATTCGCTCCGGTCTGGGCGATCGCCTGAGAGACCGCCGGGAGCTGCTTCTTCGCGCTGTCGATGATTCCCTCGTACTGTTTGCGGAAGGAATCGTCCGTGGCCATGCGCTCGACCGTGTCCGTATCGATCAGGACCACCGGCTTCGCGGGATTCGCAAACGCAGCCGCGTTCTTTTTCGCGTTTTCCTTCTCCTCGGCGCTGACCAGAACAAAATCCATATCCCCGTATTTCTTTTTCAGCTCCTCGTAATACTTTGCGCCCTCCTTGGAAAGCTTCGGGTTCCCGACGGTCCGCCCGTTTTTGTACTCGGTCCTCCCCGCCTGATCCGTTTCCGCCGTATTCTTCGGTCCGGAAGTTCCCTTCATCAAGATCTGTCCTACATCCATCTCTTTACCTCCCTGTTAATATACTTCACATCCTTGTGCAAAAAAAGTAGTCCTTGTCTTTATCTATTTCGGCCGGATACCGGATTTAGATTAGCTTTTTCCTCCGACTTTTTCATAAGCCTTCGCCAGAAACTTCTCGTCGTCGATGATGAACCGCTCATGCATCCCTTCCGCGATCTTCCCGAACTTATCATGCACCTCCACCCGGAACACCAGCCGCCTCCGGTCAATCTCCACCAGCTCGGTATCACAAAAAACCTCCAGCCCGACCGGAGTCGCCGAAAGATGAGAGATCTCCACCCGGATCCCCACCGTACTCTGTCCCTCACCAAGCTCCGGAGCCACGCTTTCCCGCGCCGTCCTCTCCGCCATAGCAATAAGAGCCGGCGTAGCAAAAACCTCCAGCCCCCCGCTCCCAAGCGCCTTCGCCGTTTTCTCCATAGTAACCGTTAATTCCTTGTGTCCCTTGATTCCTGTCTCAAGCATATGTCTCTCCTTTCCTGTCATACAAAAAAGTACCCTTATTCACAACCGTCCTGGTTACTGTTCACACTTCAATGTCAGTAACTTAAGCCCAAAGCCTTTCTCATAACGCGAGTAAGAGGGCCCCGGACCGAGCACGGGGGGACGTTAGTTTCCCGGGGGGCCGTTATTATCGCGGGGCCCCCGCGCCCTTAAGTCTGGGAGATGGCTAGCCAGAGCGCCGTCAATATGTAAATTTGCTTAAGTTGCTGACATTGGAGTGTGAACAGTACACGTCCGAAACGCTATTTTTTATTATATCATAAAAGTCCTTTTTTGCCGTTCCTCCATATGATAAAATCAGGATAATCAAACGGATCAAGTAAGGAGGTTCCCATGCGTCAGGTTGATACATTTCCGACACATACCATAGGCGATCTCAGCTATCGCGCCGGCCGCATCTTCCCCTTCGGCGCCACCTATTTCGACGAAGGAATAAACTTCAGCATTTATTCAAAGGAAGCCACAGCCTGCACGCTTCTGCTCTACCATCACGGCGAAAGAGATCCCTACATAGAGATCCCCTTCCCCGACGAATTCCGCATAGGCAACGTCTTTTCCATGATGGTATTCGGCCTTACTCTTGAAACCACCGAATACGGCTACCGGTTTGACGGTCCCTATGATCCGAAGCGCGGCCTTTATTTTGATAAGCAAAAGCCCCTTCTGGATCCCTATGCCCATTCCGTAAGCGGAAGGTCAAAATGGGGAGTGCCTCCCGTTCCGAATAACCCCTTCCAGCACCGCGGCCAGATCATCCTCGAGGACTATGATTGGGACGGGGATAAGCCGCTGGAGCTTCCGATGAAGGATCTCGTGATCTACGAGATGCATATCCGGAGCTTTACCGCGCATCCCTCTGCCGGTACCCGCTATCCGGGAACCTTCGCCGGTTTGATCGATAAGATTCCGTACCTGAAGGAGCTGGGCGTCAACTGCGTCGAGCTGATGCCGATCTTTGCCTTCGATGAATTCGAAAATCCAAGGACCAATCAGGGGAAACGGCTATTAAACTATTGGGGCTATTCGACCGTGAATTTCTTTGCTCCGAAGGGAGGCTATGCCATCGGAGGGCCATTCGGGCTGGAGACCGAGGAGCTGAAAAACATGATCCGCCAGCTTCATAAGAACGGGATCGAAGTCCTGCTCGATGTCGTGTTTAACCATACGGCGGAAGGAAATGAAAACGGCCCGTATATCTCCTACCGTGGGATCGATAACCGGACCTATTATCTGATGACGCCGGACGGAAATTACTATAATTTCAGCGGCTGCGGAAATACGATGAACTGTAATAATCCGGTGGTAAGAAGCTCTATCCTGGACTGCCTGAGATACTGGGTTTCCTCTTACCACATCGACGGCTTCCGCTTCGATCTGGCCGCGATCCTTTCCAGAGATGAAGACGGCGCGCCGATGCTGGAGCCGCCGCTTCTGGATATGCTGGCCCATGACGCGGTTCTCGGCAGGACCAAGCTCATCGCCGAGGCCTGGGACGCAGGCGGGCTGTATCAGGTGGGCCAGTTTCCGTCCTGGAACCGCTGGTCCGAGTGGAACGGAAAATACCGTGACTGTGTCCGGCGGTTTCTGCGGGGAGAGCCGGAGGCATCCATCGAGCTTTGCCGGCGTATCAACGGGTCCCCCGATCTCTACGGAGAGCGCCTGGCCGAGGCCTCGATCAATTTCGTTACCTGCCATGACGGATTCACTCTTTACGACCTTGTTTCCTACAATGAGAAGCATAACGAAGCCAACGGAGAAGAAGGCCGCGACGGCTCGAACGATAATCTGAGCTGGAACTGCGGTGTCGAAGGAGAGACCAAAGACGAGGAGATTCTGTCGCTTCGTATGCGTCAGATCAAAAATGCGTTCACGATCCTTCTCACCTGCCGCGGTATCCCGATGTTTTATCACGGAGACGAATTCGGAAACACCCAATACGGAAACAATAACGCCTATTGCCAGGACAACGAGATCTCCTGGCTGGACTGGACGCTTACGGAGAAAAACAAGACGCTGCTTCACTTTGTGAAAAACCTGATAGCCTTTCGAAAGGCCCATCCGGTCCTTCGCGATACGTCGTTTTTCGATGGAAGAAACGGCACCGACTATCCGGAGCTTTCCTTCCACTCCCCCCTTCCCTGGCAGTTTAACCAAAACGAGCCCCAGCTCGCCCTTGCCTATCTGTTTGTCGAGGAAGCAAAAAAGTATCACACAGAGGAAGACGCCTTTATCTATGTCCTGCTAAACCTCCATTGGGAACCGCATGAATTCTCGCTCCCGATCATTCCCGCAGGACACCGCTTCGGCCTCATCTCCTGTTCCTACACAGGGGAATCCCATTCCCCCGGAGAAAAGAAGCTACTGAAAGAAGAAACCGTAACCCTGATGCCGAGAAGCACCATGATCCTTCTCGGCTAAACCGCTTGCTAATCAGGACTTGGCTAACCTCCGAACCTGACCAACCCGGGCCTGACTAACCCGGCCTTGGCTAACCCGTTCCACCACAACCAGGAAATCGGGCGGCGGTACGGTGTGATCATTTCGACGCCGGAATGTGGAAAACGCCGGCACTTAACGAAATCGTCGTCTCTGACGGCGATTTCGTTTAGTACCGCTGCGTTTTCCCCATAGCGAGAGCGGTCCTGCGTGAAATGATCATACCGTGCCGCCGCCCGATTTCCGTCCGGGTAGCCAGCCCGTTCATTCCACATTTATAATAAAGGTCTCGTTCAGATCAGTATAAGTCGTAAAGCTCCCGCCGGAAACAGAAACCACGAAGGTATAAGTCCCCTTTTTCGCTCCCTTTTTCAGCCGGATCGTTTTGTGATCCTTGCTGATCTTTATGTATTTCCGAAGCTTCTTTTTCGTTCCGGCGGTGTCGATAAGAATATTGTCCTTGTCCGCAGCGGTAATGATTTCCGCGGCCACGCACTTCTTCTTTTTCAGGTCCTTTGCCTTAAGGCTCCCTTCCTTAATCCGCGTAACAACCGCCCCCGGCGACAAAGCATGAAGCCGAGCCATCAAAGAATCAAAGTGGTGGGAAAAAGTAATCTGTTCCATATGCCCAAGAAGCTCAAACGCCGGCGTTGCCGCAAAAATAAGGCCGGTCGCATCCTTCGGCGGCTCCTCCGGCAGCTCATAGTTTTTATCGATGAGTACCGGAGCCAAAAGCTTCAGGATCGCATAAAGATCCACCGCTGTGAACTCCGTTGTACCTTCCGCGTTCTTCATAAGATAGCTGTAAAGCCCTTCCGCTGATGCCCAAAGAGTACTGTTGTCCTGAAGCAGATACCCGTAGAGCCAGCCATAAAGCATGGGAGTCAGGGTAACGATATCGCTGAGGACCGCGTCCAGCGAAAGCCCCTCCCCCGGACTGCCGGGGAGCATCCCCGCAAACCGGCTGACCGCCGTCTGATAATCATAGCACAGGACCTTCGTCTCCCCGTCCTCCGTCATCACAATGTCCTCATGAACCTCCGAATAAGCGCTTCGATCCGGCACCTGGGTTTTCAAAGCCTCGAGCAGAGCGTCTTCTATGGAAGCGGTTTTCTCACTCTCCTCAAAATATTCCTCACACAGCCCCTCCATCCCGCTTCCGAGCGCATGAAGCTCCTCCATAAGCCGTTGGTCCGTTTCCCTGCTGTTCATAACAAACTGCTGCCCGTAGCGTGTCATATCCCAGGGCGGAATCCTCGTAACCGGATCGTCCGAGCAAACATAGTTATGAATCCCGGCATACTCCCCGCCGGCCGCATCCTGATCCACGGTAAAGGGAGCTTCAAACGTCAAAGCATAGAGCCTTCCCCGGGTCCCGGGAGCCTCCTCCATAAGCTTCTTCGCAAGAAGATTCGCAACAGCCCCTCCCCGGCTCTGCCCCATGATCCAGAAACGCGCCTTCCCGGTACTGTCCAGGGCCAGAAGCTCCGGAAGAATGCTCTCCGCCGCCAGAGAAAAACCATAGTGCTCCGGCCCCTCATTCTCCCCGTTCACCACAAAGTTCTGAGTCCATCCGGCCGCCCTCGTCGTCCTCTCAAAGGAGTAGCTCTGAATAACAACAGCAATCAGCGTCTCTTCCTCCGAAAGCTGCTTCCGCGCCCAGGTAAAATTACATCCGTCAGGATCCTCCGCCATCCGGTTCACAAACCCGCTCTCTTCAAACCCAAGCTGCTTCAAAAGCCCGATCCCGACATCCTCTCCGTCCTCCGTCACACAGGAGGCCGCAAGCTGCATGGAAACAAGCGCCAAAGCATCATTCCGCTCTGCCGGATCCCTCAAAAACCATTCATCCGAATAAAAATACCCATCCTCCAGAAGCGTTCCCGGCCGGAAGGTAGAGTAAACCGTCGTTTCCCCGTAAAGCACCCCCGTCTCCGCAGCCCGTATTTCCCTTGGAAATAAGCCCAAAAAAAGAACCGCAGCCAGCAGTACAGATGTGATCCTCCTTATACGCTTTAGCATCCTGTCCTTCCTTTCTTCCCTTTACCCCATGTGGCCTGGCGCATGAAATACTGCCGCTCTCTAACACGTTCGCTTACAGCATTTCATGCACCAGCCCACATTCACTTATTCTTTCCGCTTCCCCTTCATATCGTAAATAGGGTTACTGC
>JAFSXC010000102.1 GCA_017450105.1 Lachnospiraceae bacterium
CCCCTCGTGGACGTAAATCAAGTATAGAGAGGACCATAAAGGTCCTCTCTATACTTGGTTCAAGCCCCTCGGGGCTTGAACAGGTTTGAACTCTACACTCCGTTTCGGTCAGCGCTAAACAGACGTCCACTGGACGTCTAGCGCCCCCTCGTGGACGTTTAATCAAGTATAGAGAGGACCGTAAAGGTCCTCTCTATACTTGGTTCAAGCCCCTCGGGGCTTGAACAGGTTCGAACTCTACACTCCGTTTTCTACGTTCCACTTCGGTCCGCTGCAAGAAACGATCCACTGGATCGTTGCAGCCGGTCGGCGCTAAGCAGACGTCCACTAGACACCCAGCGCCTCCTTGTGGACGTTTAATCAACCTCGCGGTTGTTTGTTATACAAAGCTTGTCAGACCTCGAAATAAAAGGGTAATCAAAAAGCTATGAACAAAACAGAGAAAGTGATCCACCTGATACCGCCATTATATAATGAACGATCGGAAATTCTGGTCCTTGGCAGTTTTCCTTCGGTGAAATCCAGAGAGACTGCTTTCTTTTACGGACATCCCCGGAATCGGTTCTGGTGGATGATAGCGGAGATTTTTGAAGAAGAGAAGCCTAAGACAGTTGAAGAAAAGAAAAAGCTTATCCTTGGTCACCATCTTGCCCTTTGGGACGTGATCGCGGAATGTGAGATCAGCGGTTCCTCGGATTCCAGTATTCGAAACGTAAAAGCGAATAATCTGGGTATAATTCTGGAACATGCGCCGATCCGTAAAATCCTCCTGAACGGAAAAACGGCGGGAAACCTGTTTCAAAAGTATATCGGTGATAAAACAGCTATAGAATATATGATACTTCCATCCACAAGTCCGGCAAATGCAGCCTGGAGTCCGGATCGGCTGAAGGAAGCCTGGAAAGAGGCTTTTATCGACATAAGGGAAAGGCTTAGAGAGGAGTATATCGGAAAGTGACAAAAAAAGGACTGAATTCCAATCAGATAAAAATGATCGCCATTATTGCAATGACGATCGATCATGTGACCTGGCTTTTGTTTCCCGGTTATCAGAAAATCTGGTGGGTGTTGCTTTTGCATGTGATCGGGAGGCTGACTGCTCCCATTATGTGGTTCTTTATTGCGGAGGGCTTTCATTATACAGGAAACGTAAAAAAGTATATATTCAGGCTTTTCTTTTTTGCGGTGATATCCCATTTTGCCTACGATTTTGCGGGCGGGATCCCCTTTATACCGAACGGCTTCTTCAATATGACCAGCGTTATGTGGTCGCTGGCCTGGTCTGTAGTTTTGATGGTGATTTTTACCACGGATCGTTTGCCGCAATGGGCCAAAATCCTGTTGATCGCCTTGATCTGTTTTATTACCTTTTCGTCAGACTGGTCAACGATCGCGGCTATATGCCCCGTTTATCTATATCTGAACCGCGGTAATTTTAAAAAGCAGGCTCTGATGCTTCTGATCTGGACAGCCATCTATGCGGCTGTATATTTCATTTTCATGGATAAGGTGTACGGTCTTCTTCAGATGTGTGCGCTGCTTTCCCTGCCGATCCTGAAGCAATACAACGGAGAAAGAGGAAGCTGGAAGGGGATGAAATGGCTTTTCTATATTTATTATCCGGCTCATTTGTTTGTAATCGGCATCATCAGAGTCATGATGGGGCAGAAGTCTATATTTCCTTAAGGAATATCCGTCTAAAGTACCGTTGCCCTGATTCTGCAAAACAAGTACAATATTTATTAATAGGAGGGAGAGAATTATGAAAAAGAAAACTTTGTTTGCAGGAATTATGGGTTTGTTTGTGCTTGCGATGACGGCTGTGCCGACAAAGGTATTTGCCATAGAAGCAGGCTTTGATGCGGGCTATTATGCACAGAATAATCCGGATGTAGTGGCTGTCTACGGGACAGATTCGGAAAGCTTATACCAGCATTATCTGAACCACGGAAGAGCGGAAGGAAGAGCGATCAACGGAAGCGGCGGGGAAGGTGCAGCTCCCGCGGAAGCAGCTCCGGCTTATGCGGCACCGGTGGTTACCCAGTCGAGTGGGGTTCCGTCAGATTTTGACGCGGCCTATTATGCATCCAAAAATCCCGATGTGGTGGCGGTTTATGGAACAGATGCCAGAAATCTGTATAAGCATTATGTTGACTATGGAAGAGGGGAAGGAAGATTTAAAAATGCGGCTGAAGAAAGCGGTGGAGTGCCTGCCGCTCCTGCAGCGAATCTTCCGTATCAGACCTATGTAGATGTAGATCTGGCAAACCAGAGAGTGACCTATTATGAAAACGGTGTAGAGATCATCAGCTCCGGCTGTGTCAGCGGAAATACCTCTCTTGGCAGAGGGACCCCGAAGGGAACCTGGAGAATTCTGAGCCATGTTGCAGGGAAGACCCTTACCGGCCCGACCTGGAGAGTATGGGTGGACTATTGGATGCAGTTTACTCCGTCGGCCTGTGGTCTGCATGATGCTACCTGGAGGTCCTCCTCCGAATTCGGCAGCGGTAACTATACTTCGAACGGAAGCCACGGCTGCGTGAATCTTCCCCATTCCTTTGCGGCGGATCTGTTTAACCGGGTAAATGTGGGAACGATCGTTTACGTTCATTGATCCTATTGAAAAATAAAAAAGAAGGCGTTCTTCGGAACGCCTCTTTTCGTATAAATAGATATCATTTCATGTATCCCAAAAGGGAAATAATAGAAAAAGGAGAAAGTAATGAAACTGAAAAGAGCAGGAGCATTCGTATTAACCACAGCACTTTTGGCCGGAATGATTACACCGTTTCCTGTCCAGGCAAAAACAACCGATCTGCCCGCTTCCTTTGATCTTCGGGATCTCGGTATGGTGACTCCGGTAAAGGACCAGGATCCCTTCGGAACCTGCTGGGCGTTTGGAAGCATATCGTCATTGGAAACAGCTGTATTAAAGGAACTCGGGATGACCTACGAGGAAGCGGCTGCCGCCGGAGGAGAGATCGCGAAGCTGACGGATCTTTCGGAAAAGCACCTGGCCTGGTTTACTTATCAGGGACTGCCGGCTTCGGTTGACCCGACACAGGCCGGGGAAGGAATGATAGTAAAGAATCTGGAATTGAATCCCGTCGAAATTTATGATATAGGCGGTTTCTCGGTTTATGCATCAGCCTATCTGGCCAATTGCGGAGGACCGGCTACGGAAGAAGCAATCCCCTATGAGGGAAAGAAAGGTATCCGAATTTGGGAATATTTAGAGGAGAATAAACAGGAGGTCATTGAAAGCTACATTGAGAGTGGTTATTCTCCGGAGGAGGCGGAAGAGGAGTATCGTAAAGAACTAGAAAATGCAAAAAGAAGCAATGCACCTTCTCCTGAAGACGACTGGACATTATCGGGTGATTATTGGAAGACAGATTCCCCGATCACGATCGAAAATGCGAATTTTCTTCCCTCCACGATATTGAAGGATGTAAAGCTTAATTATGCAGGTTTGAATTCCCGGGCGGTGGACATCGTGAAACAGGAATTATTCAACGGCAATTCCGTTACAATGAGTTATGCCCATTCAGGAGAATTTCTTAACGAAAGTAATTGGGCTTATTATTTCCCGGATCTTTCCTGGTCAAATCATCGTGTCTGCATTGTCGGCTGGGATGATAATTATAAGAAGGAAAATTTCGGAATCCTTGGTGATGATGGGTATATTATCCCTGACAGCATTCCGGAAGGAGACGGAGCCTGGATCGTAAAGAACAGCTGGGGACATTATCATGAGTATGATCCTGAGAAGGAAAATGAGGGTCTGATGCCCACACAATGGGGTGTGGATGACAGCGGATATTTTTATCTGTCCTATTATGATCGAAGTATTGAAGGATTGGAAACCGTGGATATCTCTCTGGATCTGGAAGGGACTGAGAAGGAAACTGTCCATCAGTATGATTATTGCATATTAGACAACTATGATGGGACTTATTCCCCTTCAGAGGTTTCCACAGCGAATGTATTTAAAACAAAGGGAAATGAGCGGATCAAAGCGCTCGCTACGAGAAGCCATGCGGAAAACAGCAACATCAAAATGGAGGTGTATCTTCTGAATGAGGATCCGACAGATCCCCGTGACGGACAGCTCCTTACAACGGTGAATGAGAGCTTCCGATATAAAGGGTATCACAGAGTGAATCTGGATCAGGACGTATATGTTCCGGCCAACCGTTCGTATTCCGTAGTTGTGACGGAAGTGGTTACCTATAATGACGACAACGTCGAATATATCAAGGGAGAAGATGTGGCGGTCTGTCCGACGGAAAAGGGACTGGAATCGCTTCCGGATTTGCTTGATTATAAAAAGGTGATCGTTAATCCGGGTGAGAGCTTCTCCTATGAAAACGGAATCTGGACGGATCTTTCCGAAAACTATCAGTACGAACTGACAGCAGACAGTCTGAATCGGATCTTTGACCAAAAAGTGGATGAGGAATTCGCGCAAAGGTTTTTCGGGACGAACCTGTCGAATGTGAAAAAAAAGAATGTGGTGTGTGCGGATAATTACTGTATCAAATCCTTCACGGTAGAGGCACCGGAATACGAACCGCAGCCGGAAGATCCTTCCGAGGTGGTGGAAGGAAGAACCTATACGGCAGGAACAGGCGCGGATATGGCTTCTTATCAGGTATTAAGTACTTCCAGCCGGACGGTAAAATATCGTCAAAACAAGTCCGGGGAAGCGGGAAGTAATGTTGTAATCCCGAGCACGGTCATCCTCGGGGATAATCAGGAATATGCCGTGGTCGGAATTTCACAGGATGCATTTGCCCAAACACCGAAGGTAAAGAAACTGATTTTGGAAACACCGTTCCTTGAAAAGGATCACACCAACGGCTGTCTCCATTCCTCAAAGATTAAGACAGTCGTCATTCAGGTAGGGAACAAGGTGGATAATAAGGAATTTCGCAAGTATTATTCTCCTATTTTCACAAAGAAGCATTGCGGGAAAAAAGTGAAGATAAAGTAATACTGCAATTTTTAAAGGAAAATTTAAAAATAGGTATTGAAATTATCGGCGACTTGTAGAATAATTAAGTGAACATATAAAAACTCTATGTTGTAGTAGTCTGGCCTGGTATTCAAAAATATAGTGGAATGGCTGGATGGGAGGGTGGGAGTTTCTTATGAAAAACGAGGCGCCGGTGCAAAAGGAAAAACGGGATACTTCCGTGATGAAGATGATCTTTTCGATCGTTGTGATCGTCATCGCCTTTTTGGCGGAGCTTTATGTAATGATCAATCAGGAGAATCCCGTTTTTCTAATTCTGTTCGGACTTGTGATCGTTGGCGCAACCTTTTTCCTGGCCATGACCATGACCCAGGCGGATTTCCAGAGAAAACAGAAAAGCACAGAAGAATATGAAAATCTGGTCCGTACGGAAAAGGGCTCCTATCTGCTGCTCAGAAATAATTTCGAGCACATCGTGGGTCAGATGGATGCGATCGATAAACGGATTTCCCAGACCGAAGAAAAGATGAATAAGGAGCAGCGGGCTGTGGCAAAGATCCAGATCGCCCGGAACAAGGAAAACGCGGATGCGATCCTGGCCTCCAACGATCAGATTCTGGAGGAGCTGTCCAACATTGATGAATTGCTGGAGAATCTGGAAAAGAACCTGCTGAAGGCAATCAGTGAAAATAATGCCAATACGGTCCGGGAAGCCAAGGGAGAGATCCTTTCGGCGATCCAGATGGCGGATATGTCTATCCGCAATTCCATTATAGAAATCAAAGCAGCGGCAAACACGTCACAGCAGCCGGCCTACATCCCGATGCCGATGCCAATGCCAGCCGTCCAGGCGCCTATGCCGGCTCAGGCGCCAGTACAGGCAGCAGCTCCTGCGCCTATGCCGGCTCCTGCTCCTGCACCGGAACCGATCCCTGAGCCTGAACCTGCACCGGCCCCGATGCCGGAGCCTGTGCCTGCGCCGGAACCGATCCCTGAGCCTGAACCTGAACCGGCCCCGATGCCGGAGTCCGTACCTGTGCCGGAACCGATTGTCGTACCGGAACCCGCGCCTGCTCCGATGCCGGAGCCCGTACCCGCGCCGGAACCGATACCCGAACCTGCGCCTGAGCCGGTCACAGCACCGGCTCCGGAACCCGTGCCCGAACCGACTCCGGCACCGGAACCGGAACCCATGCCGGCACCGGAACCTGCGCCAGCCCCCGCGCCGGCGCCCGAGAAGCCGCCGATGCCGGATCTGAGCGATCCGAACCATGTAATGACACCGGATGAGATAGCAGCGCTCCTTGCCAATACGGCAGAGCCCGAACCGGCCCCCGCTCCTGCTCCGGAACCGGCCCCCGCGCCGGCACCCGAGAAGCCGCCGATGCCGGATCTGAGCGATCCGAACCACGTAATGACACCGGATGAGATAGCAGCGCTGCTTGCAAACAC
>JAFSXC010000103.1 GCA_017450105.1 Lachnospiraceae bacterium
ATAACGGCAGAGGGCGTCGGAACCACCAAAATCATAGCAAAGTATAAGGGAAAGAAGTATATCTGCAAGATAACAGTGACGGAGGCGGCGGATGATCCGGTTGACGAACCCGGTGAGGATGAGACGCAGAGAAGGATGCTTTTGACAATCGACGGTGCAAGACTGGATGTGGAGTGGGAGAGTAATGACAGTGTGGAAGCGCTGAAAAAACTCCTTACTATCAACATTTCAATTTCTGAATACGGCGGCTTTGAGCAGGTTGGTGATCTTGGTACAACCCTTCCGAGGAGCGATGAAAGGATCACTACAGCTGCCGGGGATATTGTTCTATATAATGGCGATGAGATCTCCGTTTTTTATGATTCCAATTCGTGGTCCTATACCAGACTCGGAAGGATTACGGGGAAAAGCAAGGCAGATCTGAGGGAGCTCCTGGAGAAGGACAATGTCACGGCTGAGCTTTCTTTTGAAGAAGAAGCATCGAAAACCATGGTTGTCTACTTTTCGCAGACAGGTTCGACGAAGGGAGTAGCTGAGAAAATCGCTGATATTACCGAAGCTGAGCTTCAACGTATTGAACCTGAGATCCCTTATACGGAAGAGGATTTGAATTATAATGACAGTTCTTCACGCGCTACCCGAGAACAGAATGATCTGTCACAGAGACCGGGGATAAAGAATGAAATAACGCTTGCAGGCTGCAGGACCCTGTATCTTGGCTATCCCATTTGGTGGGGCCAGGCCCCGCGCATCATGGACACCTTTGTTGAAGGTCATGATTTTACGGGAATTACAGTCATACCGTTCTGTACATCCGGCAGCAGCGGAATCGGGAAAAGTGCAAAAAGGCTGGAGGAGCTTGCCGGTAGCGGTACATGGAAGGCCGGAAACAGATTTTCAGCCAATGCTTCGCTTGAAGAGCTTACAGAATGGGTTGGAAAGCAGAAATGATTTCGTTAAATTATTCTTTTGCGCAGTAATTAAACCACAAATTAATATAGCCTGTAAAATATAATAGTTACTGCAATTACCCTTGGATTTTTTATTATATATAGTATAGTTCGGTATCGGATGGATGTGTTTCCTGCCTGGATGATTCAGAAGGATGAAACGCATCTTGGCTCTAAAGGAGTTCGCACTGGGGATGGAGGGGCTTCGGCGTTTTGAGGACGGAGAGCCGCTATATCGGGTGCATGAGTGCGCTTTCGGGGTGCTCGCTATGGAGAGTGAGGCAGTGGATCCACGGCTGTAGGAATGACAAAGAAATAGCGAAAATGAGAGGCACCGATGTTTTGCAAAATCTCTTGTAGATAACAGGGTTCTAATGGGTTATAATATTCAATGTTGACGATTCAGGGATTATGAGGCAGATATAATATGTATAGTATAGATACGATCAAAGAAAGGGTCGCTCCTATCGCAAAAGACTATGGAGTGAAACGAGTATATCTTTTTGGCTCTTATGCCAGGAATACCGCTGATGAGAACAGTGATGTCGATCTCCTTATTGAAAAGGGAGCCAGAATGTCGCTGGTTATGATGTCAGGTATGCTTCAGGATGTGAAAGAGGCATTGTCGCTTTCTGTTGATCTGGTAACGACTGACGGGATAGAGCCTGAATTTAAGAAAGAAATTGCCGGAACGGAGATTCTTCTTTATGAAGCATAAGGACATTATCATATTGCAGAAAATTTGCAATTATTGCGAAGAGGCGAAGGAAGCCTGCGAGATGTTTAAAAATGATTTTGAGGAATTTCCAATCTGGATTATGATTCAGCCTGGGATACCATTCAGAACGACCTTCCGCATCTGGAAACCCAGGTGAGAAGAATTCTGGCACAGGACAAAACGGATCAAACCTGAATGCAGGCGTGTTACTCGTTGGCTGTTTACCAGATTGTTTACCACGTCGAAGCGGCGATGCCCGAAACCTCCTTTCCATAAGGATTTTCGACGTGTCAGGGTGACCGCTTCGAGTCCTGTCACCCCGATTGGTCCGGCCCATCGAAGTCCCGGTTGAACAAGGGAAACGATGGGCTTTTTATTTGAGTCAAAGCGTTGTAAAGATGCAAAGGGAGAGGAGAGTACAGGTATGAGATACGGAAATTTTTTATCCCCCGGCGGGACCATCGGCTTTATCGCGCCTTCCTTCGGCTGCACGACGGAGCCCTACCGCTCCGGCTTCCTGCAGGCCTTAAAGAGCCTGGAGGCGGAGGGCTATTCGGAGCTGATCGGACCGAACTGCTTCCGGGACGACGGGATCGGGATCAGCTCTGCGCCCAAGAACTGCGCGGAGGAGGTGAACGCCTATTTCACCTCGGGAAGCGCGGAGGTGCTCGTTTCCTGCGGAGGCGGGGAGCTGATGTGCGAGATTTTGCCCTATGTGGATTTTGATGCGATAAGAGAGGCGGCGCCGAAGCTTTTCATGGGCTATTCTGACAACACGAACCTGACCCTGCTTCTGCCGACGCTCTGCGATACGGCGGCGATCTACGGGCCCTGCGCGGCTTCGTTCGGCATGGAGCCGTTAGACCCGGCCTTACGGGACGCCATCGCCCTGCTCCGCGGGGAGAACCTGACTGCAAAAAGCTATCCGCTCTTTGAGCTGGAATCCCTGAAGGATGAGGAGCATCCGCTGGTTCCCTATAACCTGACCGAAAAACGGGTACTGAAGGCCGAGGGGTATACGGAGCCGTTTCAGGGGCGGCTTTTAGGCGGCTGTCTTGACTGCCTTTCGAACCTCGTCGGAACCAGGTTCGATAAGGTGAAGGAATTTAATGAACGCTATAAGGAGGACGGGGTGATCTGGTTTTTGGAGGCCTGCGATCTGAACCTGCTATCGATCCGGCGTGCCCTGTGGCAGCTTTCGGAGGCCGGCTGGTTTGACAGCGCAAAGGGCTTCCTTATCGGCCGGCCGAGGGCCTGCTTTACGGATCAGGAAATGGGCCTGGACCGCTTCAGCGCCGTGACCGGTGTGCTTGCAAAAAGAAACCTTCCGATCCTGATGGATCTGGATATCGGCCACCTCCCGCCGATGATGCCGCTTCTGGCGGGGAGTCTTGCTACGGTAACCGTGTCCGAAAACGACCTGACCGTAACGATGGAAACCGTTTGACAGGGGAGAGGGAAAGCGCCGGGGAGTAAAAACATATTATGAAAAAAACAAGGAAACCGTTTCTGCCGCTCCTCCTTTCGGGCCTCGTTCTGCTTGGCGGCTGCGGGGCAAAGGACGCAAATGAAATCGTGCTGGAGGGGAACCAAAATCCGGTGATCGAAGCAGCAGCACCTGCGGAAGCGGAGGCGGCGGAGGAAGCGACGGAACAGAAAAATGAGACAGAGTCGGAGCCGGAGGAGGAGAAGGAACCGGACACACAGCCAGAACCGGAACCGGAGCCGGAGCCGCAGCCGGTGAGCGTGGATGAGGAGGCGGTACAAAAGGCGGCAGAGGAAAAGCTCTATGCGATGAGTACCGGGGAAAAGGTCTGGCAGCTTTTTATCGTATCGCCCGAACAGCTTACGGGCGCGGATGTGGTTACCCGGGCGGGGGATACGACAAAGCAGGCGCTTATTGACCGCATGGTCGGCGGGCTCTGTTATTCCGAGCAGAATCTGTACGACATCAAGCAGGCAAAGGCGCTTCTCGGAGCAACGATGGGCTTTGCGCTGAAGGAGAACGATCTGCCGCTGTTCTTCGAGCTCCCGGAAGCCCTTAGTGAAAGCATCACGGCGGGAATTGTGAAGGCGGAGTACGGCTATGGACCGCTTGTGATCTCGGAGGCGCTCAATGCGCCGTCGGTGACGGAAACCTATCTGCCGCAGGAGGCAGCAGTGCTGGCTCTGCAGGCGGGAAACGATATGCTCCTTCTGCCGGCGGATATGGCGGGAGCCCATGCGGGGATAATGCAGGCCCTTTCGGACGGAACGTTATCCGAGGACAGGCTGAACGACTCCGTAAGGAGGATCCTTACGCAGAAATACCGGTGGATGCAGGCACAGATGAACGGGCTGCCGAGCCGGGAAAAGGGCGATTATTTTTACTATATTGACGCCAGAAAGCAATGGCATTTTGCGTATTATGATCCGGATATTCCAAGAACCCTTTACGATCCGGAGAAGATCACGAACATCGAGGAGGGTGTTTTCTATGAGGACCCGGCGGTGATGCTTGCGCGGGGGATCGACGTATCCTCCCACAACGGGACCATCGATTATCAGGCGGTCCGGGAGGCCGGCTTTGAGTTTGTGATCATCCGTGCCGCGTTCCGGGGCTATGGAGAAGAGGGGACCCTGAATACGGATTCGAAGCTGCACGAAAACCTTGCGGCGGCGCAGGCGGCGGGTCTGATGACCGGCGTCTATGTATTCTCCCAGGCGATCAATGAGGAGGAGGCGGTAGAAGAGGCGGAGCTTGTTCTGAAGGAACTGGGCGGGATGGCGCTTCCGCTTCCCGTTGTCTTTGACCCGGAATCCATTGAGGATGACGAGGCGAGGACGGACGATGTTTCGGGAGAGCAGTTTACGAAAAACTCGATCGCGTTCTGCGAAAGGATCTGCTCGGCAGGGTATGAGCCGATGATCTACAGCAATATGATCTGGGAGGCTGAAATGCTGGATCTTACGCGCCTTGCCTCCTACAGGCTGTGGTATGCGGACTATGAAAACAAGCCCCAGACCCCTTACCGGTACAGCTTCTGGCAGTACTCCGAGGAGGGAAGCGTCCCCGGGGTGGACGGTCCCGTGGATCTGGATGTCTGGTTCCGAAATTAAGGAGAAAGATCATGCGGTTATTTATAGCCATACGGTTTGATGAAAATATGCTCAGGGCCCTGAAGAATACGGAGCAAAGATTAAAGGACAAGGGCCTTAAGGGCCGGTACCAGAGCGAGGAAAACCTGCACCTGACCCTGGCCTTTATCGGGGAATATGCTGACCCGGAGGAGGTCCTTGAGGTTATGGAGGAGGTGCCGGGGGAGGCCTTTTCGCTTCGGCTGGAGGGCTATGGAAATTTCCGGGATGTCGTATGGGCGGGGTTCTCGAAATGCGATGAGCTGCACCGCTATGTAAAGCGCCTTCGCCATGCGCTGTCCGAAGCCGGGATCCCCTTTGACCAGAAGAGCTTCTTCCCGCATGTTACGCTGGTCCGGAAGGCGGAGCTCTCGGACGGCCATGTGCTTCCCGGAATTATGGTGCCGATGACCACGATGAAGGCCGAACATATCTCCCTCATGCGCTCCGACCGCGGGAAGAACGGGATGCACTATACGGAGATCGGTACGGTTCACACCGCAACGTCAGTAACTTAAGCAAGTTTACGCATTGGCGTCGCTCCCGCAAGCCATCTCCCAGACTCTGTGCGCGGGGGCCCCGCGAAAATAAACGGCCACCCGGAAAACAATGGTCCCCCGTGCCCGGTCCGGGGCCCTCTTACTCGCGTTATGAGGAAGGTTTTGGGCTTAAGTTAATGACATTGCGGTGTGAACAGTAACGCCCCGCCAGGTGTGAACAGCAACAGGCAGGCTTTTCGTTGCGCATTTGCTGTCAGGATGCTA
>JAFSXC010000104.1 GCA_017450105.1 Lachnospiraceae bacterium
TATGGGGAAAACGCAGCGGTACTAAACGGAATCGCCGGCGAACCGACGATTCCGTTAAGTGCCGGCGAACCGACGATTCCGTTAAGTGCCGGCGTTTTCCACATTCCTGCGTTGAAACGATCACACCGCACCGCCGCCCGATTTCCTGGTTGCTTTAGCTAAATATGGGCGGCAGTGCTGGATGATTGGTTCGGCGCGGTTTTTACCGCGCCATTACCTGAGTTAGTTCTCCTATGTACATTGTGTGGTAATCCCCTTTTTCGTAAAACATCTGGTCTATCAGGGGTACCAGGATCGTATCCTTTTCCATCGGGACCTTGGCGAGCTTTCGGCAGATCAGGATTACGTTTCCCTCGTTAATATAGGGGACGCCCTTGAAGTAGCTGAAATGCATCTTGGCGTTTTTCAGCTTGTCCTCGTCGCGGCCGGAGACGGAACCGAAGTATTTCAGGATCTGTTTATCCCTCTTCTCAAAAAAGGTAAGGGAAAAGCCTTTTTCCCGGTCCAGAAATTCCTTTGTATAACGGGATTCTCTGACAAAAATAAAACAGACGGAGCGATCCCAGATTGTGCCGAAGCCTCCCCAGCTCGCGGTCATGGTATTTGCCTTTTCTTCGTTACCGGCGGAGATGGCCATCCAGTCCTGGGAGATCTTTTTAAAGGGATCCATTTCCAGAAGCTCGATGGGGCAGGGCTGATGTACGTGCTGCATAAAACTTCCTCCTTGCAGAGAGTAGATTTCGGATGAGAGCGTGTAACCGTTCTGAACAGATTTAAAAATATTATACTCTATTTCAAAGGAACTTGCTATAGAAAATCGAAGAAACGAGGAGTATGCTTATTTGTATGGAAAATGAAGAGGTTTGGCTGGAAATCAGAAAAGGCGGAGATTTTGAAGCGATGGCGGCGGAGCTGTCTCTTTCGCCGGTCGTTACCAGGCTTCTTGTAAACCGGGGGCTTAAGAATACGGAGGAAATGCGGCTCTTTCTGGAGGGGAACGAACAGCATGATCCTGCGCTTCTTAAGGACGGGGAGAAGGCGGCGGAGCTGCTGTTTAAAAAGATCGGGGAGGGCAGGAGGATCCGGATCATCGGGGATTACGATATCGACGGGATCAATGCCTCCTATATCCTCTACCGCGGGCTTAAGAGAGCGGGCGGAAGGGCGGATATCCGGATCCCGGACCGGATCCGGGACGGCTACGGAATGAATCTTTCGATGGTGGAGGAGGCAAAGGCGGAGGGAATCGATACGATCCTGACCTGCGACAACGGCATCTCCGCGCTTGCAGAGATAAAGCGCGCGAAGGAGCTGGGGCTTACGGTCATCCTTACGGACCACCACGATATCCCGTTTGAAGATACCCATGAGGGAAGAACCTACATCCTGCCGGAGGCGGATGCGGTCGTGAACCCGAAGCAGACGGACTGCGCCTACCCCTTCAAGGGGCTGTGCGGAGCCGCGATCGCTATGAAGGTGATCCAGCTTTTGTACCGGAGGGCCGCTATCCCGGAGGAGGAAGCATTGGTCTTTCTGGAAAATGCGGGCTTTGCCACGGTAGGGGATGTGATGGACTTATGCGGGGAAAACCGGACCCTTGTGGTAAAGGGCTTAAAGCAGCTCGAAGCGACGAAGAACCCCGGGCTTTCCGCTCTGATCCGGAATACGGATCTGGCCGGGAAGGAGCTCAGTGCCTATCATGTGGGCTTTGTCCTCGGACCCTGTTTAAACGCCGCGGGAAGGCTGGATTCGGCGAACCGGGCCTTAGACCTTTTGCTTTCGGAAACATATGAGGAGGCGGACAGATCGGCCCTTTTGCTTACCGAGCTGAACGCGAAGAGGAAGGCGATGACGGAGGAGGGAGTCCTGGAAGCGGAGCGGCTGATCGAAGCGGAGGGGCTTTCGGCCTCGAAGGTATGGGTGATCTACCTTCCAAACTGCCATGAAAGCCTTGCGGGGATCGTGGCCGGCCGGATCCGGGAAAAATACCACCGCCCGGTGTTCGTTCTGACCAGAGGAAAGGAAGGAATTAAGGGAAGCGGGCGCTCCATTGAGGAATATTCGATGTTTGAGGAACTGACGAAGGTGAAGGACCTGCTTACGCGCTTCGGCGGCCATCCGATGGCGGCGGGCCTGTCTTTGGAGGAGAAAAACCTTGAAGAGCTGAAAAGGAGGCTGAACGAGAATGCGGCTTTGACGCCGGAGGACCTGAAAAAGAAGCTGCGCTTTGACATGGTTCTGCCTCTTTCGAAGGTGACGCTCTCTCTTGCGGAGGAGATAAACCGGCTGGAGCCCTTCGGGAAGGGGAATCCTTCGCCTCTGTTCGCAGTCCGGGACGTTCGGGTCTTAAGCCATGCGGTGATCGGAAAGAACCGGAACGTGGTGAGGTGTGTGGTGGAGGGCCAGGGAGCCCGGCTTACCGGTCTCTGGTTTCATGATCCGGAGCCCTTCCTTGCGGCTGTTTTACGGGGCACCCCGCTCTCTTTTGTTTACTATCCGAAGATAAATGAGTATAATGGGGAAAGAAGTGTGCAGCTTGTGATCGAGGCGGTGCGCTGAAACTTTGTTAACTTATGGACTTGGGGAGGAGGATCCTTGTTTGACTTTATGTTTCGACGGACAAAGGAGCTGGAAAAGAAGCTCGCGGAGAAGGAGGAACAGCTCGAGGAATGCCGGGCTGTATTAAGGGAGGTAAATTCCCTTCAGGAGCATGAAAAAAACTATTTTTTAAAGGTGACCGAGGAACGAACGGACCTGGCGAAGGGGCTTGCGCGGGTGGCGACCGAAAGCCGGAAGGGAAAGGATTTTTCGGTGGAGGCTGCGGAGCGTACCGAAAAGCTTTCGCTGACCTTCTCGGAGCTCTCGGAGGACTTGAGGGGCTTTCTGGAGGAGGCCGGAAAAAATACGGATACCTCCTTCTTTGACCGGGAAAAGAGCGAGGCCGAAAGCGATGCCGGCCGTATGCAGGAGAATACAAAGAAGCTCCTCCAGACCTTTGCGGATACAAAGCTCTTAAGGGAGGAATTGAAGGAATATTTCCGAAAGATGAACGTGCTGGCGCTGTCCGCGGCCATCGAGGGCCAGAAGGCCGGCGACAGAGCGTCGAAATTCGTCAGCGCTGCCGAGGAGATCCGGACGAAATCGGATGAAACCGGGAAGTCCCTGATCCGCCTGATTAACCTCCTGGAGACCGGAGAGAAGCTGGCCCAGGATGTGAAGGAAAGAAACGAAAGGATCGAGAAGCGAAGAAGGGACGCGGTCCTTCGTGCGGAAAAGGAAGCGGCTGCGCCGAAGCCGGACGTTGAAAAACAGAAGGGCCGGATGGAGGAAATAAAGAAGGAGCTGATTTTGATCCGGGAGGGCGAGGATAAGGCCGTCGAGAGCGCGGGTGTGGCGCTTTCGGAGATGGATGCGCTCGGGACCCGTTTCCTGGAGGAGCAGAAATCGGCGGAGGAGGCGGAGTACTATTTCCGCCAGGTTCTCGGAGAAGAAATGGAGGGCTTGAAATGAAAAAGGACATCTTCTCTTTCCCGTCTCAAAACGGGGTGACCACGGTCCACGGCGTGCGGTGGACGCCGGATAACGGAACATATAAGGCGATGGTTCAGCTCGTCCACGGCATGGTGGAATATGTGGAGCGCTATACCGATTTTGCCCGGTTTCTGACCGAAAACGGGTTCGCGGTCGTCGGACATGACCATGTGGGCCACGGGGATTCGGTAACGTCTCAGGAGGAATGGGGCTATGTCGGACCCCGTCCGAGCAGCGTCTGGCTCAGCGATATGCATCGTGTCCGTAAGGGCTGCCAGAAGGAAAAGCCCTATTTTATGCTGGGACACAGCATGGGCAGCTACCTCCTGCGGTATTACCTTGCAAAATACGAGGAAAACATAAACGGCGCTGTTCTTATGGGAACGGGCTATATGGACAGAAAAACGGTGAAAACGGCGATGAACGTCGCGAAGCTCGAGGGCTTCTTCCGCGGGAGGCATCACAGAAGTACGCTTTTGAAGAAGCTTTCCTGCGGGAAGCCGTACAAGAAATTCGATCTGACCGGGGAGGACCGGACAAACAGTTGGCTTACCCGGGACAAGGCGATCGTTGACAGCTATTATACGGATCCCAGATGCTGTTTCGTATTTACGGACAACGCCTACCTCGGACTCTTCGAGGCGGTGCTGGAGGCCTGCGACGAGAAGAACATCGACAGGCTTCGGAAGGATCTGCCGCTGCTTCTGGTTTCCGGAGAGGACGATCCCGTTGGGGATCTGGGCGAGGGTGTGAGGACGCTGAACGGGATCTACCGGGAAAAGGGGATCGAGGATCTTACGATGATCCTTTATCCCGGGGACCGGCATGAGGTTTTGAACGAGCTGGACCGGGAGAAGGTTTATCAGGATATTTTATCGTGGCTGGAGGAGCGGATCGAATAGGAGTAATGCGCGCGGGGTAGCCCAAAGCTCGAGCCGGGGCCCTCTTGAAAAGCGCTCAGAGGAAGAAATTGGGCTTAAGTTACTGACATTGGTTTTGAACAGTTACGAGTAAAAGAGGAGTAAGAAAAAAGGAGGAACGTATTATGAAAAAGAAGCTTATGCAGTGTCTGTCGGCAATTCTTTGTGTGTGTATGCTTGCCGGTATCGCGCCGAGTCCGGTTTTCGCGGATGCCTACAAGCCCTATCTGTCTCTCGGGGCGGATCTGAACGCGGAGCAGAGAGCGAAGGTGCTTTCTCTTCTGAACGTCCAGGAATCGGAGCTCCCGAACTTAAGTGTTTCCTATGTGACCAACGCGGAGGAGCATCAGTATCTTGACAACTATATGAGCGCCAGTGCGATCGGAAAGCACGCGCTTTCTTCGGTCCTGATCAAGGAATCCGATCCCGGCATGGGCCTGTCCATTACGACGAAAAATATTACGGTCTGTACCGAAGGAATGTATCGGAACGCCTGCGCGACCGCGGGGATTACCGATGCCGAGATCGTCGTGGCGGGACCCTTTGATATTTCCGGAACGGCGGCTCTCGTGGGGATCTTTAAGGCCTATGAGAAGATGCGCGGGACCGATATCCAGGAGGATGTGATCGACGGCGCTCTGAACGAGCTGGTCGTGACCGGTGACCTGGAGGGCGCGCTGGACAGTGTGGATCCGGTGGTGATCGAGGGAATGCTTTCCGAGGTGAAGCAGCGGATGGCGAAGGGTGAGCTGAAGGACGAAAAATCCATCGGTGAGGCCGTGGACGAGGTCAGCCAGAAGTATAACGTGACCCTGAACCAGAACGAGCGTCAGCAGATCATCGATCTTGTGATGAAGCTCTCTACGCTGGATATCGACAGCAATATCTTAAGCTCGGTGGTGGGCGAGGTATCGGATACGCTTTCCGGCGTGATCAGCAAGGTCACGGGCGGAGGAACGGATGACGGGGCTGCGGCGGACGGGACCGCGGCAAACGGAGACACAAAGAGCGGAGGAGGCTTCTGGGATTCCATCAGCTCCTTCTTCTCCAACCTTGCGAAGTCGATCTCCGATTTCTTTTCCAATCTCTTTGGAGGCAAGAAGTGAAGGACGGATTTGTCAAAGTATGTGCGCTGAGCCCCCGGATCACGGTGGCGGATGTGGAAGCAAATGAAGGGGAAATTCTTTCTTCGGTGAAGCAGGCCTGTGAAAAAGGGGCGAAGCTCATCGTCTGCCCGGAGCTGTGTCTGACGGGCTATACCTGCGGAGATCTGTTCCTGCAGGAAACGCTCCTTTCGGCAGCAGCGGCTTCGCTGGAGAGGCTGTGTGAGGCGACGAAGGAGCTGGACGCGCTGATCTTTATCGGGCTTCCCGTTGAGAAGGACGGAGCGCTTTATAACGCTGCGGCCGCTCTTTACGGGGGTGAGCTTCTCGCGCTGATCCCGAAAACGTATCTCCCCAACTATAACGAGTTTTACGAGCTTCGCCATTTTACGCCGGCAGGGGAGAAAACGGAAACGATCTTCTTTGCCGGAAGGGAGGTTCCCTTCGGAACCGGGATCCTGTTTTCGTGCAGGGAGCTTCCGGAGCTTGTGGTCGGAGCGGAGCTCTGCGAGGACCTGTGGGCGCCGGTCCCGCCGAGTACGGGTCTTGCGCTCGCGGGAGCTACGGTGATCGTAAATCTTTCCGCCAGTAATGAGCTGACAGGAAAGGAAAAATACCGCCGCGACCTCGTCGCTTCGCAGTCGGCAAGGCTCCTCGCGGGCTATGTTTATGCGTCCTCGGGAGATGGAGAGTCCACGGGGGATCTGGTATTCGGAGCACATAATCTGATCGCGGAAAACGGGGTGATCCTTTCGGAGTCCGGGCTGTTTTCGAACGAAGCCGCTGTTTCGGAGATCGACGTAAAGCGGCTGTCGGCGGAGCGCCGGAGGATGAATACGTTTGAACGGAGCGAGAGGGAGGTGCTTCGTATTCCCTTCTCTCTGAAGCTGTCCGAAACGGTCCTTACGCGCAGGGTCAATCCGGCGCCCTTTGTTCCGGCGGAGTCGGAGAAGGAAAGCCGCTGGGAGCAGATCCTGATGATCCAGGCGATGGGCCTGAAAAAAAGGCTTACGCATACGAACAGCAAATCCGCCGTTGTCGGCGTTTCCGGCGGCCTCGATTCCACGCTGGCGCTTCTTGTGACGGCGAAGGCCTTTGATCTGGCCGGGCTTGAACGGACGGGGATCCTCGGGATTACGATGCCGGGGTTTGGGACCACGGACAGGACCCACAAAAATGCGAAAAAGCTGATCGAGCGTCTCGGCGCCAGATTCCGCGAGATCGGGATCGCCGACGCCGTCCGTTTGCATTTTACCGATATCGGTCATGACGAAGCCGTGCATGATATTACCTATGAAAACAGCCAGGCGCGGGAGCGGACCCAGATCCTGATGGATCTTGCCAACCAGGAAAACGCGCTTCTGGTCGGAACCGGCGACCTTTCGGAGCTTGCGCTCGGCTGGGCCACCTACAACGGAGATCATATGTCCATGTACGGGGTAAATGCCGGCGTACCGAAAACCCTGGTGCGGTATCTCGTGGCCCATTTCGGCGCCACCTGTGAGGATACGGCCCTGGCGGAATGTATCAGGGATATCTGCGATACTCCGGTGAGCCCGGAGCTTCTGCCGCCGGAGGGCGGAAAGATTGCTCAGAAAACCGAAGAGCTGGTAGGCCCCTATGAGCTTCATGATTTCTTCCTGTACCACTTCCTTCGCTACGGCTGCCGGCCGGGGAAGCTGTTCCGCCTGGCAAAATGCGCCTTTGATGGGAAATTTTCAGAGGAGGAGCTCCTGAAATGGGAGAGAACCTTCCTCCGGCGCTTCTTTTCGCAGCAGTTTAAGCGGAGCTGCCTGCCGGACGGGCCGAAGGTCGGCTCCATCGCGCTTTCGCCCCGGGGAGACCTTCGTATGCCGTCGGACGCTTCGGTACAGACGTTTTTACGGGAACTGGACGAAATTCATATTGACAAATGAAAAATCGCCTCTTAAGATAAAGGGACGATTGTGTTTAGAGACTGGACAGGGTAAGAGGAGAGAGAATGAGTTCGACAGTTGCCAGACCGAAGGTAAAGAGCGTCCCTTCGGAAGCCATGGTAAAAACAAAAAGAAAACCGATCAGCAAAACGAAGCTGCTTGGGAGGGCCGTACTGATCGCGCTGGTTTTGTCAGCGTGTGCCGGAGTGGCGGCGTACCTCTGCTTCTCGCTGTACTATACGCGCCATTTCTTTCCGAAGACCATGATAAACGGGATCGATGCCAGTAACCAGGAGGTTTTTGAGGTAAGGGAAAAGATCGCTGACGAGATCGAGGACTACCAGCTTACCGTGATTACAAAGGACGGAGAGGAACAGGTGATCAACGGAGCCGACATCGGTCTGAAGGCGGTATTCGGTGACGAGCTGGTGAGCCTGCTTGCCTCCCAGAACGGTCTTGCCTGGCCCGCGCACGTCAGCGAATGGGAGGAAAAAAACGTCGGAACGATGGTGGACTGGAGCGCGGACGGGCTTACAGAAGCGCTGTCGTCCCTTCCCTGCGTCCAGAAGGCAAATATGGTGGCGCCCGCGGATGCCTATCTTTCGGAGTATACGCCGGGGACGGGCTATACCGTAGTTCCGGAGGTGGAGGGCTCGACGATCAACTTTGACGACCTTCGTTATTATGCAGAGAAAAAGATCCCGGTTCTGGAGGAGACTCTGGACCTTCGGGATGTGGATGTGTATGTAAAGCCCACGGTCTACAGTACCGATGAGACCTTAAACCGCCGGGCGGAGGCATTAAACCACTATGTGAACCATACGATTACCTACGATATGGGAGAGAACAGCATGAAGCTGGACGGCTCCCGGATCAATGACTGGATTACGGTTACGGGCGTGGATACCGTCCGGATCGATGAAAACGCGGTAAGAAATTATGTGGCCGGTGTGGCCGAGAAGGTGGATACCTACGGAAAGCCCCATGAATTTAAGACCTCCAGCGGGGCCGTTGTGACGGTGGAGCCGTGCTACTTCGGCTGGCAGATGGATCAGGAAGCGGAATTCGCACAGCTTATGGAGGACCTTAAGTCCGGAACGGATGTGACGAGACAGCCGATCTGGTCGAAGGAGGGAAAGAGCTTCGGAGCGGCCGATTTCGGGGATACCTATGCGGAGGTGAATATTTCCGCGCAGCATCTCTACTTCTATAAGAACGGAGAGCTGGTGCTGGATTCTCCGGTAGTTACGGGCTGTGTCCAGAAGGATACAACTACGCCGGTCGGCCTGTATACGGTCTATTCGATGGAAACGAGCCGGTATCTGGTCGGCGAAAACTATCGCTCCTTTGTGAATTACTGGATGCCCTTTAACGGAGGTGTGGGCTTCCACGACGCGACCTGGCGGGGAAGCTTCGGCGGCGGGATCTACTACAGCAGCGGCTCCCATGGCTGTGTGAATTTACCGCTTTCCGTGGCGAAGGAACTCTATGCGAATATGGAGCTCGGTATGCCGGTCATCGTCTACCGCCTCGACAGTACGGCGACGGTGTCGGAAAGCACAATGGCAGCGAACTGCGTGAGCCTGATCAATTCCGCTTCGCCTGTGACGCTTGCCTCTGAGGGAGCGATCCGGCAGGCCAGAAATATCTATAATTATCTTTCCGCCGAAGGAAAAGCGAAGGTGACCAACATCGATCTGCTCGCGGCGGAGGAAGCGGAGCTGCAGAACCAGAAGGCGAATGCGGCGGCGGCTGCGGCTGCACAGGAAGCGGCGGCGCAGGCTGCGGCTCAGGCGGCAGCGGAGGCGGAAGCGGCGGCAGCAGCGGCTGCGGCCCAGGCGGCAGCATTAGCGGCCGGTCAAATTTGATAAGTACGAAAAAACCTCCTGCCGGCAGAACAGAAACCGTTTTGCGCCGACAGGAGTTTTTATAGTCAGCGATTGAAAAAGAAAGGAGCAGCTATGTTTGGTATGGATGGAGACGGCCAGGGCTTTAAGGACGTGAAGTTCAAGGTCGTAGGCGAAGACGGAAATCCGAAGACCCCGAAGCCCGGACTCGGGAAAAGAGTCGGGATCATCGCGGTCATCGTGATCGTCGCGCTTTTCGTTATCAGCGGCTTCTACCGCGTGAACGAACAGCAGAACGGTGTGGTGACCATGTTCGGGAAGGTGATCCGGACCGATACGGCGGGACTTTATTTTAAGATCCCGTTTTTGCAGCAGGTACATCTGGTGGATATTACCACCCATGGTACCGGGATCGGCTATACGGTGTCCGACTCGGGACAGAATATCGAGGACGATGCCGACGGCGTGATGATCACCTCCGACTTTAATCTTTTGAACATTGACTTTTATCTGGAGTATAAGGTTTCGGATCCCGTGGCCTATCTCTACAACTCCAACGAGCCGGAGGAGGTGCTGAAGAACATCGCGCTTTCCAGCATCCGTTCCGTTGTCGCGAATTACGCGGTGGACGACGCGATCACGACCGCCAAGGGCCAGATCCAGGCGGATGTGAAGGAGGATATGGTGCGGGAGTTAAACGACCACCAGATCGGGCTTTCGGTGGTCAATATTACGGTCCAGGATTCGGCGCCGCCGACCCAGGAGATCATCCAGGCCTTTAAGGCGGTGGAAACGGCGAAGCAGGGAGCGGATACCGCCAAAAATAACGCCCTGGCCTACCAGAACGAAAAGCTCCCGGCGGCTGAGGCGGACGCGGATAAGATCATCCAGAGCGCCGAAGCCCAGAAGGCAGCCCGTATTGCCGAGGCCGAGGGCCAGGTAGCCCGTTTGAACCAGGTCTACGAGCAATATAAGAACTACCCGCTGATTACCAAGAAGCGTATGTTCTTTGAGACGCTGGAGGATGTGCTTCCGGATCTGAAGGTAATCATTACCGACGGCAATACCGAGACCATGTATCCTCTGGAAAGCTTCTTCGGAGAAAATGATACCCTGGATGCCGCGGCGGGACAAAACGGAGCCGGTGCGCAGAATAATCAGACGACGGGTACGTCAATTAATTCGAACGCGAATACGAATACTACGAATACGAACTCCGGCACAGGTGCCTCAGACAATTCGTATAACAATACTGATGGAGCGGAGGTGGAAGAGGATGAAGAGTAAAAAGAAGACCTTTGCCGGAGTCATCGCAGCCGTTCTGGTTGTGGCTGCCCTGATCATACTCGGCTCCATGCTTTATACCGTAAACTATATGGACGTCGTGATCGTTAAGGAGTTTGAAAAGATCGTGGATGTAAAGAACCAGCCCGGTCTGTATCTGAAAGCTCCGTTTATCCAGACCGTCCAGCCCATCTACGGCGGCCGGAGGATCTACGATATCCCCGCCAGCGACGTTATTACGCGGGACAAAAAGTCGATGATCGCGGACGACTATGTGATCTGGCGCGTGGTGGACGCCCCGAAGTATTACCAGACGCTTGGGGCCGTATCCGCGCGGGCTGAGGAGCGGATCGATGCCGCGGTCTATAACGCGACGAAGAATACGATCTCCTCGATGACCCAGGACGAGGTCATCGCTGCCCGCGGGATCGAGCTGACCAACATGATCACAAAGGAATCCAACTCCGATATCGCTTCCTACGGGATCGAGATCATTACCGCCGAGATCAAGGCGCTGGATCTGCCGGACGATAACAAGAACGCCGTGTACGAGCGTATGATCTCGGAGCGGCGGAACATCGCCGCCGGCTACACGGCTCAGGGTAACGCCAACGCCCAGAAGATCAAGAACGAAACGGATAAGCAGGTTTCCATTACGCTGGCGGAGGCCGAGAAGACCGCGGAGCAGACGATCGCGGAGGGCGAGGCGGAGTATATGAAGATCCTGTCCAAGGCCTATAATAACGAGGATAAGGCGGACTTCTACAATTATATCCGAAGCCTCGATGCGATCAAGGCTTCCCTGAAGGGCGGGAATAAGACCATTATGCTGGACAAGGATTCCGAGCTCGCCCGTATCCTGTACGGATACCAGTAAAAGCAATGCGTTTATGCAATCTGGCCTTTTGGCCGACACAGAAACGCTTATTATACACTTATATATATTTCTGAAAACCAAGGAGGTAATGAAAAGTGAAACTTGTAAAGAAATTTGCTGTTGTATTCATGGCAGCGGCGCTGGCTGTCGGGGGCTCGGTAGTTCCGCAGAATCCCGTCGTCAAGACCGAGATCGTGGAGGCCAAGAAGGCGATTAAGCTCAGCGAGGAAAGCCTGACTATGAAGATCGATGACGTGGCCAAGCTGAAGGTTAAGGGAACCAAGAAGAAGGTAAAATGGTCCTCCTCTGACGAGAACGTAGCTGTTGTGAGCAAGAAGGGAAAGGTCCTTGCAGTCGGCGCAGGACTTGCTACAATTACCGCGAAGGTCGGAAAGAAGAGCCTTACCTGCGAAGTAACCGTTGAGGGCAGCGAGGGCCCGGTGGATCCGATTGCGGGCGGCTGGGAAATTCCGGAAACTCCGGAGGTGGATGAGGAGATCGCCGCTTATGTAGCCGCTGCGACGGCTTCTGAGGTTGGCATTGCCTATTATCCTGTGGCTGTGCTTGCTACACAGGTTGTGGAAGGAATGAACTATAAGCTCCTTTGCACAGCGACTCCGGTTACCGAAGATCCAGTATCTACCTACGTGGTCGCTACGATGTATGTGGGTCTGGACGGAACAGCAGCCTTTGATGACGTTGTTATCGATACCCAAAGAACCGTTGGTACCGGCGAAGCCGATGGCGGCTGGGGCCCAGCAATGGACTGCCCGGTTGTTTCCGCAGAGGATACGGCGCTCTTTGTCGAGGCTATGAAAGGATGGACCGGAAGCGCTCTTTCCCCGATCGCTCATCTCGAGACACAGGTAGTGGCCGGAACGAACGAGCTGTTTGTATGCACGGTTGCCTCTCTGGGCGATGAAAACGCTGCTCCGCAGTTCTGCTTTGTTGTCATCAACAATCCGGCGACGGGAGAACCGTCTGTTACGGATATGGATGAGATCAAAACGGACGGCGGCGAGGACCCGATTCCGTCTGTAGAAGAGTGGGTGGATTACGAAGAGATCGTAACGACGATCCTTACCGGGGAATCTGAGGCTGCTTTTGCGGAAGCGACAAAGGAGCTTGAGGGAACCACCTTTGAGCCGGCTGCTCTGCTTGCTGTTCAGGATACTGTGGATGGAACCAACTATGCCTTCCTGGCAAGAGTAACGACTGTCGTCGAAGAACCGAAGACCGTTTGGGCTGTTGTGACTGTCGATGTAGACAAGGAAGGGAAAGCGGGGATGGTGGACTGCGAGCCGATCTTTGATGAGAATGATGCTGCGAAGATCACGGAAGAACCGTATCCGGAAGGCCTCGATACATGGGGAGTTTATGATCCGGAAGTAGCTCCGGATAATACGCTTCCTGCGGAGATCATCGATTACTTCGGGGTTGCCAATGAAGAGTATACCGGAGTAGGCTTTATGCCGGTGGCGTTACTTCAGACCAAGGCGGGAGAGGACCATGTGGATTACAGGATCCTTTGCGTAGGGATGACCGCTACGGAAACCCCGGATGTGGCTTATTACCTTGTAACCATTCATGCGCCCGAGACCGGCGATGCTTACGTTGAGGATGTAGAGATGCTCGATCTTCTTGATTATGTTACAGAGTAAAAACAGAAATTGGGAATGAAAGTGCCGGGAGGGGAATACCTCCCGGCATTTTTTCGGCAGCTATATCGAAAGCTTAAGCTGAGTGCCCTGTCAGAGTGTTTTCCGAAGACGTCCTGTCTTGGAAAATACTCTGACAGGGCACTCAGCGCATTCGGCCACAGCGTATCCACATCCCTTTACAACTCAGCCCCCTGTGGATTTTTGTTTGATATTGTGCAAGTTCTGTACTATAATAAATTGGGATTCAATTATTTTTGTATATTTTTCACATAAATCAGAGCTTTGTTCCGAATCAGAAAATGCATAACAGGAAGGAAACGAGTCATGGCGGAATTTGATTTTAGCATCGTTAGGGATCCGGAGGTTTTTGAGCAGAACCGGATCGCGGCCCATTCGGACCATGTGGCTTACCGTACGCTGGAGGAATGCTACGCCGGGGAGTCCTCTTTACGGAAAATCCTGAACGGCGTCTGGAAATTCCATTATTCCGTGAATCCGAAATCGGCGCCGGAGGACTTTTTCCGAAGAGATTTTGATGCGTCGTGCTGGGACAGGATCCGGGTGCCGGCGCATATCCAGCTCGAGGGGTATGGGTGCCCCCAGTATGTGAATACCCAGTATCCCTGGGACGGCTGGGAGGACGTGGAGCCCGGCGAAATACCGGAGGAGCATAATCCCGTAGCGGATTATATTCTGGACTTTACGGTGCCGAAGGCCTGGGAGGGCCAGAGGGTCTTTCTTTCCTTTCAGGGGGTGGAGAGCGGCTTTGCCCTGTGGGTGAACGGAGAGTATGTCGGCTACAGCGAGGACAGCTTTGACCCGGCGGAGTTTGATCTGACAGAAGTGCTGACGGAGGGAGAAAACCGGCTGGCGGTGAGAGTATTCCGGTTTACCTCCGGGTCCTGGTGCGAGGACCAGGATTTCTTCCGCTTCTCCGGGATCTTCCGGGATGTCTATCTCTATACGGAGCCGAAAATACATATCCGCGATCTGAAGGTGGTGGCCCAGGTTTCGGAGTCTCTTGTCCGGGGGAAGTGTAAGATCGATGCGGAGATAGTCGGAGAGGGCCAGATCGAATGCCATCTGACCGGAGATGACTATGCCTTCCACGGGGACTCGGAGGAGGTAAGGACCGGCTTCTACAAGGAGGTTATGGAGGTTACGGCGCCGGCCCTCTGGAGCGCTGAAAAGCCGAACCTCTATGAGCTGATCATTATCCTGTCCGATGCCGACGGGGAGATCGCGGAGGTGGTCCGGACGATGATCGGCTTCCGCCGGTTTGAGCTGAAGGACGGACTTATGCTGTTGAACGGGAAACGCATTGTCTTTAAGGGCGTGAACCGTCATGAATTCAATATGGCGACCGGGCGGGTGCCGGATAAAAAGCAGCTCGAGAAGGACCTTATCCTGATGAAGCAGAACAACATCAACGCCATCCGGACCAGTCATTATCCGAACGATCCGATGCTCTATGAGTTATGCGACTACTACGGGCTGTATCTGATCGCGGAGACCAATATGGAAACCCACGGAACCTGGGAGGCCGTCGGACAGGAAAGAAGAGCTGAGGACTATATCGTTCCGAAGGATAAGGAGGAATGGCGCCCGCTTCTGCTTGACCGCGTGGATTCCAACTACCAAAGAAACAAAAACCATCCGTCGATCCTGATCTGGTCGCTCGGAAACGAGGCCTACGGCGGGGAAGTGATCTATGAGATGAGCCGGCGCTTCAAGGAGCTGGACCGGACCAGGCTCGTACATTACGAAGGGATCTTCTGGGACCGGTCGTTTCCCGATACCTCCGATATCGAGAGCCAGATGTATACGCCGGTAAAGGAGGTGGAGGCCTTCCTGAGGGAAAATCCCGAAAAGCCCTTCATCATGTGCGAATAGTCCCACGCGATGGGGAACTCCTGCGGAGGAATGCATAA
>JAFSXC010000105.1 GCA_017450105.1 Lachnospiraceae bacterium
AAACGGAATCGCCGACAGGGCCGACGATTCCGTTAAGTGCCGGCGTTTTCCACGTTCCTGCGTTGAAACGATCACACCGTGCCGCCGTCCGATTTCCTGACTGTGAAAGCGGCCGGTACAAAAAAATGCGGCTCCGCCAAGAGTGAACAGGAACCGAAAATAAGATGAGGATCCGTATCGCCCTGGTCTGGTACTTGCAGGATAGCGGCAAGTGTGGTATCTTTTAATCTGTATGGGCGAAGATAGGACCTTAAGAAAGGGAGAAAGGAGGTAGCTGTCTTGAAAACTTTTTATATGACGGACATCGGGCGCATGCGTGAAATGAACCAGGATTATGTGTATACCTCCGAAGAACCCGTGGGTGCGCTGCCGAATCTGTTCCTGGTAGCGGACGGAATGGGCGGCCATAACGCGGGGGATTATGCCTCCAAATTTACAGTCGAAACCATCGTCTCTCTGATCCCCGAATACAAAACCGAAGATCCGAAGGAAATCCTTTCCAGAGCGATTCTGGATACGAACCGGCGGCTTTATGAGAACGCCAGGAGGGATCCCGCTCTCCATGGAACGGGAACGACTCTGGTCGCTCTTGTGGTGTATAAAGGAAAGGCAGTTGTCGCAAATGTCGGAGACAGCCGGCTTTATGTTGTGAATAACGGGATCCGCCAGGTGACGAAGGACCATTCTCTTGTACAGGAAATGGTGCGGCGGGGAGAGATGAATGAGCGTGAGGCGATCCATCATCCCGATAAGAACATCATTACCCGGGCGATCGGAGCGGAGCCGGAGGTGGCGATCGATTTCTTCGACCTGCGTCTGAACAGGGGGGACCAGATCCTGATGTGTTCGGACGGTCTTTCCAATATGCTGGATGACGAGGAGATCCGCCAGACCATGGAGCGGGAAAGGGATCCGGCCGAAAAGGCGTATAAGCTGGTGGAAATGGCGAATGAAAACGGCGGCAGGGATAATATTACGGTCGTTGTTCTGGAAGAAGTAAATGAAGTGATGGACGAGGTAGGATAAATGATACAGGAAGGTAGTTTCATTGCGGATCGTTATGAGGTCATAACAAGGATCGGCGCCGGCGGCATGTCCGATGTTTATAAGGCAAAGGACCATGTTCTAGGAAGAAATGTCGCCATCAAGGTTCTGAAGCAGGAGTTTTCCGAGGACCAGAACTTTGTATCCAAATTCCGGACGGAGGCGCAGTCCGCCGCAGGGCTTGAGCATCCGAATATCGTCAATATCTACGACGTTGGAAGCGAAGAGGGAATGTATTACATCGTTATGGAATACATTGCCGGAATGACCTTAAAGACCTATATCGAGAAAAAACGGCGGCTGAATTACAAGGAAACCATCAGCATTGCCATTCAGGTGGGGCGCGGAATCGAGGCGGCGCATAAAAACCGCATCGTCCACCGGGATATTAAGCCCCAGAATATCATGATCAGCAACGACGGCAAGGTAAAGGTGACGGACTTTGGTATCGCCCGCGCCGCGAGTAACAATACGATCCATTCCGATGTCATGGGGTCGGTACATTATACCTCGCCGGAACAGGCCAGAAACGGCTTTGTGGATAATAAGAGCGACATCTATTCCCTCGGTATCGTCATGTATGAGATGGTGACGGGCCGGGTTCCCTTTGACGGGGATACGGCGGTGGCCGTGGCGATCCAGCATCTTCAGGACGAGATGGTTCCGCCCTCCAAATATGCCTCGGATATTCCGCTGAGCCTGGAAAAGATCATTCTGAAATGTACCCAGAAATCCCCGGACCGCCGCTACCAGGATATGGCAGAGGTCCTTGTGGATCTGAAGAGAGTACTGATCAATCCGGAGGAGGATTTTGTCCGGATCCAGGACGGAAGTGCGGGAGAAAAGACCCGGATCATGGAAGAGGACGAGGTGCGTGAGATCCGTAAGCAGGCGCCTCACATCCTTCTGATCAACCCGGAGGAGGAAGAGGTGCGCGAGGTCGTAAAGCCCGCGCCGAAGAAGCCCCAGCGTACGAAGGTAAGAGAGGTCGTCCCCGAGGAACCGGAGGAGGATGACGAGGACGAGGAGGAGGATGACGACGAACGGGGTATGAACCCCAAAATGGAAAAGGTGGTTACGATCCTCGGGATCGCGGCTGCCGGTGTGATCGTTCTGATCATCGTGCTCCTGCTTTTGAATATGACCGGAGTTCTCCATTTCGGAGGAAAGAACAGTACCGAAGCCACCGAGACGACCGAGGCGGAATCCGAAGCCTCTACCGAGAAAAAGGAAAAGGAAAAAGAGGAAGAGGAGAATAAGGACGACGGAAGGATTACCATGATCGATGTCCGCGGCCTTACGGTAGACCAGGCGAAGTCCGCGCTGAATGAGCTCGGCATCGGGATCCGCGAAGAGGGAGAGCAGTCCTCCGACCAGTACGCGGCGGGCCAGATCATCCAGCAGAACATCGAAGCCGGGAAAAGGTCGAAAAGAATACAACGCTGAACGTGATCGTATCCAACGGCGCCGGCAGCATTGCGGTTCCGGATGTGAAGAAGCTGAGCTTTGAGGACGCGTCCGCGATCCTGAAGCAGAACGGCTTTGAGGTCAGCAAAGCAGAGGACTACAGCGATGAGATCGAGGAAGGAAAGGTTATCTCCACGACGCCGGACAGCTCTGCGAACGCGAAGAAGGGCGATACGATTACAGTAACCGTCAGCAAGGGTACGCCGCCTCCGACGGAATTCTCGATGCCGAACTATATCGGCCAGGATCAGGATCCGGTCGTGGCGGAGCTGAAGAATAAATACCAGTGTACCGTGACCATTAACGAGGAATACAGCTCTACCTACGAAAAGGGTAAGGTCGTGGGACTGTCGCCCTCGCCCGGAGAAACGGTAAAGATCGGCGCGGGAGTTTATGTGGCCGTGTCCAAGGGACCGGAACAGACCACCACGGTCTACACGATCAACCAATATGTGAAGGTGCCGGACAGCGATTCGGTCATCGGCGCCAGCTATCGGCTGGAGGATGCGAATCACGCCGTAGTTATCGGCGATACCGCTGTGACGGAGTTTACGATGGGTGAGGACGGAAGCCGCCGGTTTAAGATCAGCGCTTCCAACATTACGACCAGCACGGGACTCCTCTATATTACCTGGACTCTGTCCGACGGAAGCGTTCAGGACAACAAGGACTATCCGCTGAGCGTTGATTTCAAGGCAGTGGGCTGAGCATTGATGCAGGGCAGGATCATTCGCGGTGTCGGAGGCTTTTACTATGTGCTGACCAAAGAAGGCGCGCTGTACGCCTGCAGAGCCAGGGGAATTTTCCGGAAGACCGGGATCAAGCCTCTGGTCGGGGATGAGGTTACCTTTGCGGTGACGGATCCGAAGGACATGGAGGGGAATGTGGAAACGATCCTTCCCCGGAAAAGCGAGCTCCTTCGGCCCGCGGTGTCCAATGTGGACCAGGCGCTTCTGATCTTTGCGGTTCAGAAGCCGAAGCCGAGCCTGATGCTCCTGGACCGCCTTCTGCTTATGATGAAGACTCGGGGACTTCCCGTTGTTCTATGCTTTAACAAGACGGATCTTAAGGACAGAGAGGGAGAAGCCGGATTAAGGGCGTATACGGCGCTTCTCGGGGCGGAGGTGCTCTTTATCTCCGGGAAGACCGGAGAGGGCATAGAAGCGCTCCTTGAGCTCCTGAGAGGAAAGACCACGGTTCTGGCGGGACCCTCGGGTGTGGGGAAATCCACGCTGATCAACCGGATCCAGCCGGAGGCCGGAATGGAAACAGGAGCCATCAGCGAGAAGCTGGAGCGGGGAAAGCATACGACCCGCCATGCGGAGCTGATCTATGCCAGCGAGAATACCTTTTTGGTGGATACGCCGGGCTTCAGCTCGCTCAATCTTCCGGAGCTTTCAAAGGAGGAGCTGAAGGACTATTATCCGGAGTTTGCTCCCTATGAAGAGGAATGCCGCTTTCTGGGCTGCAGCCATACGGGAGAGCGCGACTGCGGGGTAAAGAATGCCGTTTCCGAGGGGAGAATCCCCGAGGAACGTTATCGGAACTATGTATCTCTGTATCGGGAATTAAGTGAAAGGAAAGCATGGGAATGAACTGCCTGTCTCCTTCTATTCTGTCCGCGGATTTTACCAGGCTGGGTGAACAGATCCGTGCTCTGGACGAAGCCGGGGCGCAGTACGTGCATATTGATGTAATGGACGGTATGTTCGTTCCGGACATCTCCTTCGGTATGCCCATTATCCAGTCCATCCGCCATCATACGACCCGGATCTTTGATCTGCATCTCATGATCGAGGAGCCGGTAAGGTTCGTGAAGGAATTTGCGGATTGCGGGGCGGATCTGATCACGGTACATGCCGAGGCCTGCAAGCATCTCGACTGGACCATCCAGAAAATTCATGAGCAGAACGTCCTGGCCGGCGTAGCCATCTGTCCGGCCACCCCCATCATCGCCGTGGAGCATATCCTGTCCATCGTGGATATGGTTCTTGTTATGACCGTAAATCCCGGCTTTGGCGGCCAGAAGCTGATTCCCTATACCGTGGAAAAGGTAAGAGAGCTGAAAAAATATATCGAGAAACACGGTCTGACCACGGATATCGAGGTGGACGGCGGTGTTAATTTTGACAATGTAAGGGAGCTTCTCCGGGCCGGAGCCAATGTGATCGTTTCCGGGAATGCAGTTTTTAAGGGGGATATCCAGGAGAACACCAGAGCTTTTTTAAAGATCCTGTCGGAAGAACAGGCTTAAGGCAGTAAATATATGAGCAATTCTGTTGTCTATTCATCATCCTTTAGTGCTGTTGCGCTGGTGATCGGCCTTATTACGCTGATCATCAATCTTGTGGAGCGCAGAATGGACAACAAACAGACCATGGTTTTCAACGGAATCATGGTCGTTATTGTTTTAAGCGCTTTCAGCAACATCATTATCGTTGAGACTGTACCCTACTGTACCTCGGACTGGGATACCCAGGCCCATATCGCCCGGATCATCGCCTACCTTGGTCAGACCATCTATTTTCTTGCGCATTCCGCGCTTGCGCCCCTGTTTTATCTGTACGTTCTCTTTGTGACCGGCGGCTTTTTCCGCCAGAGAAGGATCCGAAAATCCATTCTGATGATCCCGGCGATCGTGATGGAATTTCTCGTGGTCCTGAACTGCTTTGTGCCGGTGGTATGGCATTACGATGAGAACTATACCTTTGTCCGGGATACCGGAGAACTCGCGATCTATCTGGGCTCGGCGTTTTACCTTGTGCTTGCGGCCGTGAACCTGTTTCTGTACTGGCACGCCGTTACCTTCCGGCGCCGCTGGGCCATCGCCTATGCCTATCTGCTTACGATCTCGGGAATCCTGATCCAGCTCTTCTGTCAGCGTCTTCTTCTGGAGCTGGCTTTTGAGGCGCTGTCCCTGGCCGGCGTTATGATGACGGTGGAAAAGGAGGACGACCGGCTGGATGCGGCCACGGGGATCTATAACCGGAACGCCCTGCGTATGGATGTGGAAAACTTTTTCCGGATGGAGAGATCCTTCCACATCATCTGTGTACGGATCACAAATTCGGATATCCTGAAAAAGATTACAGGCTCTGCGGACCGGGATTTCATCAACCAGCAGGTTACCTCCTATCTCTGCAACATCCATCCGCGGTATGAGCTTTACCATGTGTCTCCCGCTGTCTTTGCGATCATCTGTCACAATTATAAGATGGAGGACGCACAGCATCTCGCGGAGGCCATCGCCCATCGGTTTGACAACACCTGGAGCTGCCAGGGAATGGAGATGAATCTGAACGCGGCGATCCTTTATGCGGAGTCGCCGAGGGAGCTTCGGTCCATGGAGGACATCTACCTGATGATCGACGGAAGCCTGGAGGATATCTGCGACCAGGGCATCCACGCCGGCGGGATCCTGAAGATCCTGAAGCGCCAGATGGAGGTGGCGGATGCGATCCGCGCCGGTCTGCTGGAGCATCGGTTTGAGGTCTGCTATCAGCCGATTTATCAGGTCAAGAACAAGGCTCCGGTGGCGGCGGAGGCCACACTCCGGCTTCAGGACCCCGAGCTTGGCGAGATCCTTCCGGAGGAAATCGCGGCGGTCGCGAAGAGAAACGACCTTCTGGAACGGATCGGGACGCTGCTGTTTGACGAGGTCTGTATGTTCCTGAGCACCGGCATCCCGACACAGATGCGGCTGAACCAGATCAGCATCGCCCTGTTCGCCCTGCAGTGCCTCCATCCGGAGTTTGTGCCGCGCATGAAGGAGAGCATGAAGCGCTACGGGATCAAGGCCTCCTATATTAACATCGAGCTCAGGGAATTTTCTCTTTCCGAGGACTACAGCGAACTGAAAACCGTGCTGCAGGAGCTCCGTTCGCTCGGCTTTTCCATTTCTCTCGGCCGCTTCGGCTCCGGAGAGACCAATCTCCAGGCTCTGTACGCTCTGGATTTTGATACGGTGTGCATGGACCTTTCCCTTCAGGAGAAGCGGGATCTGGCCACGATCAACATGGAAAAAAGCATCATTAAAAATACGGTGCAGATGATCCGCGGGCTCGAAAAGCAGACGCTGATCAAGGGTGCGCATACCGAGGGACAGGTGGAATACCTCGAGAAGCAGGAGGTGGATTTCCTCCAAGGCGATTTCTACTCCAAGTCGGTTACCCAGAATGAGCTGATCGGTCTCCTCCGTGTGACGGAGATGGCCTGGAGAGAGGAGCAGAGGGCCCGGGCCCAGAGCGAGGCCAAGAGTAATTTCCTTGCAAACATGAGCCACGAGATCCGTACCCCGATCAACGCGATCCTCGGTATGAACGAGATGATCCTGAGGGAGAGCGAGAGCGAGGATATTTTAAGCTACGCGCGGGATATCGAGCGGGCCGGAAATACGCTGCTGTCCCTGATCAGCGATATTCTGGACTTCTCCAAGATCGAAGCCGGAAGCATGGAGATCGTGGAGTCGGAATACGGCTTAAGCTCGGTGATCAACGATGCGGTGAATATGATCCAGGTCCGGATCCAGGAGAAGGAATTAAAGCTGGTTCTGGATGTGGATGAGAACCTTCCGGAGAAGCTGTTCGGAGATGAGATGCGTCTGCGCCAGATCATCGTAAATATTCTGAACAATGCCGTGAAATATACGGCCGAGGGAAGCATTACCCTGCATGTCCACGGGACGTATACGACGGAGCGGGAGGATGTGATCCTTCTGATCATCGATGTCGAGGATACCGGCATGGGCATCAAGAAGGAGGACCTCGGGAAGCTGTTCGGGACCTTCCAGCGTCTGGATCTGGAGAGGAACAATACCGTAGAGGGCGCCGGCCTCGGGCTGGCCATTACCGCGAGCCTTCTGAATATGATGGGCGGCGAGATCGACGTGGAAAGCGAGTACGGAAAGGGCTCTGTCTTTTCGGTGCGGCTGCCCCAGATCGTGAAGGAAAAAACGCCGATCGGTGATCTGAAGAAGCGCTACAACGCCCATTCCAAGAGCCGGCCGGTCTATCAGGAAAGATTTAGGGCTCCGGAGGCCGCGATCCTTGTCGTGGACGATACGCCGATCAATCTGACCGTGATCAAGAGCCTGCTGAAGCAGACGGAGCTTCAGGTCGACACCTGCCTGAGCGGTGCGGAGTGTCTGGAGAAGATCCACGAGAAGCACTACGATGTGATCTTTCTGGATTACCGTATGCCCGAAATGGACGGGCTTGCTACGCTTGGCAAAATGAAGGCGCCGGCGGATCATCTGAACGTGGATACGCCCGTGATCTGCCTTACGGCCAATGTGGTTTCCGGTGCGAAGGAAAACTTCATTAAAGAGGGCTTTGATGACTATCTTGCGAAGCCTGTGGACAGCCGGAAGCTGGAGTCGATGCTGGTTCAGTATCTTCCTGTGGAAAAGGTACAGGTAGTCGAGGAGGAGGAGAAACAACCGGAGGAGATCGTCGAGGAGTCGGCAGCAGAGGTGGAAAAGAACGGGGAGAGGCCCGAGGGCTTCCTCGGAGAGATCTACGATCTGCCTGAGGTGGATCTTGCCGCGGGTCTGGAACGCTGCGGTGATGAGGAGGGCTACCTTGAAATTCTGAGGATCTATTACGATACCGCGGAGGAAAAGGCGAAGGAGATCCAGCGTTTTATGGACGAGGAGGACTGGGAAAACTATACGATCCGTGTCCACTCCTTAAAGAGCACCTCCCGGGTGATCGGTCTGCTCGCGCTGGGAGACGCTGCGGCGGCTCTGGAGGCGGCAGGTGAGACCGGGGATATCCCGATGATACGGAAGAGAACGCCGGTTCTGCTTAAGAATCTGAAGGCGTTTACGGATAAGCTGCAGGAGCTTTACGCCAAGGAGGAGGAAGAGGACAGCTCTCTTCCCGAGGCGGATGAGCAGATGCTGAAGGATGCATATCAGGCATTAAAGGAGTTTGCGGAAAACATGGACTTCGAGAATGCCTCCTTTGTGCTGGAGGAAATGGCGGATTACCGTCTTCCCCAGAGGGACAAGGAGCTGTTTGATGAGCTGGGGAATGCCGTGAACCAGCTTGACTGGAACCGGGTTACCGAGCTCCTCCGCCGGCGGAAAGGAGGCCTGAAATGAGTATAATCGATCTTTTGAATTCCTCTGCCTTCGACTTCGGCGCGATCCTTCTGTCCATGACCTGTCTGATCTACAATACTATCCAGAAGCATACGGATAAGCCGCAGAACAGGCTGTACATGGTAGCCCTGGTCAACATTATCTTTACAGCGGTCTGTAATATCGTCGTAAATGGCTGCAAGCCCATGGTGGACGTCAATTACCACTTCCGAGTGGTCGCGGAGATCTTTGATTTCCTGTACTTTGTGGTTCATACCGCGCTGCCGCTGCTGCTGTTCTATTATGCCCTGTGCGCCACCCATTCGCTGGACCGGATAAGACCCGGAGTGAGGGCTTTTCTTTCGATCCCCAGCACGATCACGGAGATTCTGGTCCTTACGAACCCGATGACGCATGTGATCTATTATTACACGGATAATTTTGAGTTTGTCCGGAACTCCGGAGAAATGGTTATTTATCTGGTGGCGGGCTTTTACAGCATACTGAGTGTGTATTACCTGATGCGCCACTGGTACGGGGTCAGCAAAAAGCGAAAGCGGGTGCTTATCTATTCCTTCCTCTGCACCGTAGGAGGGCTGCTTGTACAGTTGTTTGTGAAGAATATCCAGACAGAGCTTTTCGGCGAGTCCGTGACCTTCTTCGGCGTGATGCTCGCGGTCGAGTATAATGAGGACCGGGTGGATACGCAGACAGGGGTCAACAACCGCAATGCGTTCCTCCTCGATATGGCTAGCTACTTCGAGGCCAGAGTGGAGCTGTTTCTGACCTGTGTAAGGCTGACGAATCTGGAGAGGGACAGAAGGCTTCTGAACGCGGCCGGCGATGAAACCCTGATCGAGACCGTGGGTGACTATCTGAAAACGGTTCATCCGCGCTATATGACCTATCATGTAACTCCGGGGACCTTTGCCCTGGTTTCCATCGGCTCCAGCGATGAGGAGCGGATGGATATGGCGAGGGAGATCAGCAAAAAGCTGCAGACGGGCTTTCTGCTGAACGAACGGCCGGTGCAGATCCAGGGCATGATACTCTGCGCGTCCACCAGGGACGAGCTGACGACCCTGGAGGATGCTCTTCTGATGTGCGAGAGCCCGGTCCCGTTCAAGGAGAACGGCAAGATCCTCGAAGAGGACGACCTGAATTATCTGTACTACAACGCGAGACTGGAGCGGATCCTCCATCAGGCACTGGCGCTGCACAGCTTTACGGTCTACTACCAGCCGGTTTACGATGTCCGGGAAATGCGGATCGCTTCGGCGGAATCCTCCATCCGTCTGCATGACGAGGAGCTGGGAGAGCTGTATCCGATCGATTTCATCGCGGCCGCGGAGAGGATCGGTATCATCGACCAGCTCGGAGACTATGTTCTGAGAGAGGTCTGCAGCTTCATTAATTCGGGGATTCCCGCCAAAAAGGGAATCCGGTTTGTCAATATCAACCTCTCTCTGGTACAGTGTATGCACAATGACTTCGTGGACAATGTCCTGGCCGTAGTCCGGGAAAACCATGTAAATCCGAGCAGGCTGAACTTTGAAATTGCGGAAAATGTGGCGGCGGAGAACTATGATCTTCTGAACCGGGTCAGCCAGGGACTCAGGTCCAACGGCTTCCGCTTTTCGCTGACCGGATATGGAACCGGATATTCCAACATTTATTCGATTTTTTCTACGGAGTTTGATATAATCAAACTGGATAAAAGCCTGTTGGAGGAAACCAACCGAAGCGAGAAGGGCTGGATCGTTCTGAAAAACACGATCGAGATGATGCATGACCTGGGTCGGAAGGTGACCATAGTGGGCGTGGAAACAGAGGAACAGATCAATAAGGTACGGGAATTGGATGTAGACTGGGTCCAGGGTTATTACTTCTCCCTGCCTCTGAAAAGAGAAGAGATTTCCTCTCTGGAAAAAATATGATCCGGTTGCTTTTCGTTTGAGCAGGCCGGACCAAAGGAGATAGTTCATATGGCAAATCATGTTCTGGTGATCAGTGAAAAGGAAACCTTTATCGTAAAGGCGATTCAGAAAAATCTGAGGGAGGTGGGGATCAGCGCTTCCTTTGCCTTCCCCAATGTGTCCCAGATCAGTGATCAGGTAGACCGTACAAACGTTTTTGTGCTTTATATGGATGAGTCCATTCAGGATGCCATGAAGGTGCTGGTGTATCTTCGGGATACAACGGCAGGGAAGGATAAGATGCTTCTTCTGATCGGCTCCGAGGAGGAATATAAGCTCGTGACCAGGGTGATCCCGAAGGAGGAGCTGACGGCCTGGTTCCAGCGTCCGTTTGATATGCATACCTTTGTGGATGAGATCCGCGGGCTGACGGATATGGACGCCATGGAGGAACGGAAGAAGAGCATACTGATCGTGGATGATGATGCGACGTTCCTTAGGATGGTACATTCCTGGCTGAAGGATTATTACCGGGTTTCCATTGTGAACAGCGGAATGCAGGCGCTTACCTGGCTCGCGAAGAATGAGGTGGACCTGATTCTTTTGGACTATGAAATGCCTGTAAATTCCGGACCCCATGTTTTGGAGATGCTGCGGAGCGAGACGGAGACGAACAAGATCCCGGTTATGTTTTTGACCGGAAAGAGCGACCGGGACAGCATCAAAAACGTCCTGGCTCTGAAGCCGGACCGGTACCTGTTAAAGACAATCGGAAAGGAAGCGCTTCTGGATGAGCTGGACCGTTTCTTCCAGAGCCAGATCCCCATTTCCGGCATGAGAGAAGAATAATACTGAAAAATGACCTTAAACGAAGATTACGCAAGAGCAAAAAAACTCGGGGAGAAAGCCTACCGGCGCGCGGTTGTGGCCGGGCAGTATCCTTATCTTCCCGCGCTGGAGGAATTTTTATGGGACAGGAGCTCCGATATCGGGGTTCCGCTCGGGATCATGGATATCCCGCTTGATCAGGTTGTAGGAACGAAGACCCGGGGGAGGCAGGCCGCTTTCGCCCGGAATTTTATGCCTCTTTTGGACCAGGAATCGGAATTTGCGGGAAAATGGGCCGCGCTGTTTGATGCCCAGAGGGACGAGGGGATCCGGGACGCGGTCAAGGTCTACGAATACATGTGGAACTTTTATGTTCTGGAGGGGAACAAACGGGTTTCCGTTTTGAAATATCTGGAAATGCCCACGATCCTTGCAGATGTGATCCGGATCATGCCCTATCAGACCGAGGAAAAGGATGCGAAGATCTATCTCGAGTTTGACCGTTTCTTTAAGTGTGCCCCGATCTATGATCTTATTTTTTCCGAGGAGGGCTGTTATGAGAAGCTGGCGGAGGAGCTGGGGCAGACTATGGATGCGCCCTGGCCCAGGGAGCTCGCCCAGTCCCTGTCCTACGCCTTCGATCTTTTCTCCTCGGTCTTTGAGGCCCGGCACAGGCTCGGAATGGAGCTTACGAATGCCGACGCGTTTCTGGTCTACCTCAGGATCTACCGGCTGGAAAGCCTGCTGGAGGACAATAAGGAGACTGTTACAAAAAAGCTCGATAAGATCCGGGATGAGCTTGCGCTGGAGGCCGGTGGAAGCCGGATCGCTTTTTCCGAGCAGCCCGGCTCAACGGAGGGCGCGGCCCGGCCTTCCCTTTTCAAGCCAAAGCTCTATTCCGAAAAAAATCCGCTTAAGATGGCCTTCTTTTACGATGGGGCGCTTTCGGAATCGAGCTGGCTTTATGGCCATGAGCTGGGCAGAAACAGGCTCTTGGAGCTGTTCCCCGAGGTCGTTTTGACCTGGCCCTATGAAAGGACGCTGGAGGAGGAGGACTTCAGAGAGGCCCTCTTAGACGCGGTGGAAAAAAACGTGAATGTCATCGTGACCACCTCCCCGATCCAGATGGAGCCGGCTCTTCGGGCGGCGCTGGAATATCCTCAGATAAAATTTCTGAACTGCTCGATCAATCTTTCCCACGGAGCGGTCCAGACCTACTATGGCCGTATGCATGAGGCCAAGTTTTTGATGGGCGTCCTTGCGGGCTGCCTTTCCGAGGACCATAAGATCGGCTATGTCGCGGATTATCCGATTTACGGAGCCGTATCCAGGATCAATGCCTTTGCTGTCGGAGCAGCGCTTTCCGATCCGGAGGTGAAGGTCTATCTGACCTGGACGTCGCTTAAGGATGGGGACTGGAAGGCCTTCATGCAGGAGAACGGTGTCCACATTGTTTCCGGTCCGGATCTGATCAAGCCGAAGGAGGCCTCCCGGGAATACGGTCTGTACCGGATGGAGGAAACGGGCGTTACGAATCTGGCCATGCCGGTCTGGGACTGGGGCGTCTACTATGAGCTGATCGTAAAGAGTCTTCTGGACGGAAGCTTTTCGAAGAATACCTCTCCCGAAAAGGGCCAGGCGCTGAATCTGTGGTGGGGCATGTCCGCCGGAGTCATCGATGTGATCCTGTCCCAGAATCTGTCCTATTATTCGGGCAAGATGATCGATATCTACCGGAAGGCGCTGATCAACGGGACCTTCCGCCCCTTTGACGGGACTCTGAAGGACAACCAGGGGAATGTCCGGGGCCAGAGAGACTCCGTCCTTTCCAACGAGGAGATTGTGGCCATGAACTGGCTGAACGATAATGTGATCGGGGAGATCCCTGAGCCGGAGCGCCTGAATGATGCCGGAAAGAAGGCCTGGAGGGTCAGTGGTCTGAACAGGGATGACGGGAAATGAAGATACTGGCGGTTGCGGATAACGAGGAAAAAGCCCTGTGGGATTATTATGATAAGGACCGGCTGGGACAGATCGATCTGATCATTTCCTGCGGAGACATCGATCCCAGGTATCTGGACTTCCTGGTCAGCATGACCAATGCGGATCTTCTGTATGTCCGGGGAAACCATGACGAGATCTATGACCGGATCCCTCCTCCCGGCGGGATCTGCATCGACGGGAAGGTGTACGATTATCACGGCCTCCGGGTTATGGGGCTTGGCGGATGCCAGCGCTATAAGGAGGGAAGGGATATGTACACGGAACGGAAGATGTCCTCACGCATTCACCGTCTCGTTCCCAAGGCGGATCTTATGAACGGGATCGATCTTCTGGTGACCCACGCACCGGTCAGGGGCTACGGAGATCTGGACGACCTTCCGCACCGGGGCTTTCAATGCTTTGACTCGGTTTTGAACCGGTACAGGCCTCTTTATATGCTGCATGGCCATGTCCATAAGGAATACGGACATTTCCTCCGCGAGAGAGCGCATCCCTCCGGTACGAAGATCCTGAACGTCTGCGGCTTTTATGTGCTGGAGATTGGGAAGGAACAATATCCGGAGCGAGGAAAGACCGGATCGTTTCTGTATGATCTTGTTACGTCGCTGGGGAGGAAGGGGAACTGAGTAAATTTTTCTGTGACACCGGTCGAATAATATGCTATACTGAAAAAAGGATTACGCAGAGCGGAGGAGAGAGATGAGAATAGAGCATGGAATGCAGACGCAGATGGCCGTGAAGGCGGCGAGGAAACAGACGGATGTGAATGCCTTCCACCAGGCGCTGAATGAGGAAAAGAAGATGTTTAACAGTGCCAACGACGGGAAGGTCGTAAAAAAAGAAACGGAGGTCGAACGAAGAGGCCCCGTGCCGGAATATGATTCCGAAAACTTTGATATCTGATAAAAAACAGGGCTTTTTTAAGGCCCTGTTTTTTGTATCATCGAAAATGCCTTGCGACGGACGACAAAATAGAAGATCAGCATGATCGTTCCGGTAAAGATCCAGGAGGCCGGGTAAACGGCCATCAGAAGCGTAAAATCGTGGTTCGGCCGGACAAGAGCGAAGACCCAGACCAGCCGGAAACCGCAGGTCCCGAGGATCGAGATCAGGGCCGGCAGGAGAGAGTGGTTCATTCCGCGCAGCGCCCCGCCCGAGATCTCATAGCTTCCGATCAGGAAATGCACCATACAGACATAGAACATCCGGATCATGGCGTAGTCCAAAACCTCCGGATCGCCGGTAAAGAGCGAAAGCAGGGGATACCGGAAAAGCATCATAAGGGCTACGGCGATCAGATCCAGGCCGATTCCGAGGGCCATCGTGATCCGGAAGATCTTCTTACAGCGGTCGACCTTCCCGGAGGCATAGTTCTGGCTCGTAAAGGTAACGGCGGTCTGGCCGAAGGCGTTGATGATGCAATAGGACATGAACTCCATATTCTGGGCAGCAGTCGAGCCCGCTATGGCGGCGGGACCGAAGCTGTTGATCGTGCTCTGGATGATGACGTTGGAGAAGGAAAAGACCATCCCCTGCACACCGGCCGGAAGACCGATGGCCAGGATCCCCTTCAGATAGCGCTTCTTAATCGAAAGCTTACGAAAGGAAAGGCGGAACGGCTCCTCCTCCTTTACAAGGAACAGGATCACAAGTCCTGCGCTGATCATGTTGGAGATCGCTGTCGCCAGCGCCACCCCCACCACATGGAGGTGGAAAACGATCACGAACAGCAGGTTCAGCACAATATTGATCACACCGGAGGCCATCAGGGCCAGCAAGGGCCTGCGGCTGTCTCCCTTACTTCGCAGGATCGCGGATCCGAAGTTATAGAGCATGATCCCGGGCATGGCCAGGGAGTAAACCCTGAGGTACAAAACCGCCAGGTCCATGACCTCTGCCGGAGCACCCATGGCCGTAAGCAGAGGCTTTGCCACCAGGTTAAAGACTCCGATCAGGGAAAAGCCTATGATCAGGGAAACGGCGATCGTTGTATGGACCGCCTCGTGGATCTTGCTTTTCTGGCCGGAGCCGATAAGATTAGCCACGATCACATTGGCGCCCACGGACAGACCGAGAAACAGGCTTACCATGAGGCTGATCACCGAGGCATTGCTCCCGACGGCCGCCATGGCGTTCGAGCTCGCAAACTGTCCCACGACGGCGATATCCGCCGCATTAAAAAGCTGCTGAAGAACAGCAGTCGCCGCCAGAGGAGCCGCAAAACGAAGGATTTTTCCCGCAAGTTTTCCGTTCAGCATGTCTATTTCATTCTTCATGCTGATATACATACTCCATTTTTCGAAAAAATGCAAGAAAAATCGGTTGACAAACCCTAAGGACATAGTGTATCATAACATTTGCGTTTGAGATGTGCGATAGTGGCGTAGTTGGTAACGCGCGACCTTGCCAAGGTCGAGACCGCGGGTTCGAGCCCCGTCTATCGCTCTCGGTGATGAAGTCCGGAAAGCCTTGATTTTACAGGCTTCCCGGATTTTTCATTTTGAAAAGCGGGGTCAAAATCTGGTTACCGGTGGTTACCAAGTGGTTACTGATTAAATATCCTTGCATTCCTGAGATCAGCGCTCTTTTCGAGGATGGACCTTTTGTATGCGTCATCAGCTCCCAGGTTATAGTATTTCCGTATTACCTGAGGAGAGTTTCCAAAGAGCTGGGCAGTGGCTTCGATATCGCCATTGCTGGCGCTGAGAGCATCTGTGATTGCATTTCTCCTGAGACTGTGAGTGCCTTTTTTTGCATCGCGTGAGATGGGAATCCCCAGAGATTTACACATCCTCCGATAGAAATTGTATACCACATTGTTTGTGATGACTCCGGTTGGCGTATCTGCCGGAAACAGGTATTTGCTCCCGGGGTAGTACCGTTGATGGACACTTTGAAGTCTGAAGAGAAAATCCGAAAGCTCCTTCGTTATGGGAAAGCTTCTATCCTGGCCCGTTTTGGTGTGTCGAACGATCACAAAGGCTTCCTTTTCAAGCGGAGATGTAGTAAGATTGACAGATCAAAATCTTATCACATTGCAGGGAAAGTCTTTTCTGCATTTTCCGAGTACAACTTTACGCGGCCCCGGCGAAAAAATGCTATGGTAATTCTGTTTTTATCATGCTAATCTATGTGTAGAGGCACCAGAATGGAGGTGTAAGATGCAAAGAATGACATGGGAACAAATGGTGGAAGCCTATCCGGATAAGTGGGTCGCAATAAGGAATCCCATTATGGACGGTGAGCATCCTGATATTCTTGAAGGGGATGTTGTTACGGTTCTTTCTGATGATGAAATCAGTGAATACGAAGCTTCTCATCAGGATCAGAATCTGACTTATTGCAGGACAACTGAAAGCGGTTGGAATGGTATGTTTTATGCGGACTTTAGTATTACAACTCTTTAATCGGAAGAACAGGCCGTCGTTCCGGTACATATCGAATAATGTGAAAATAGATGCATTGCTTGATACCGGAGCTGAAACTCCTGTTTGGTGCAAAGGCGAAAAAAAGTTTCTGATTGCTTATCCTGAGGCAAAGAAACTGGATTATGACAGCGAAATCCATGGATTCGGGAAGGATGCTGAAAAAGGGAAGGTTTATGTCATTCCCGAGTTTGTGTTGTCGGATACCATTGAGAAGTATGTGATTCGCAATCTTCAGCTTGTGGTCTGTGATCATCCTTTGATAGGCTATGATTTTGTGATGAGTGATACCATGTTTTCCAATGCGGATACCTTCATTCATCGGATTGGCAGCAAATATATAGAGATATTCTTTGAAAAAGATAGTTACCAGTGCGCTGTAAAAAGAGCGGGTGGGACATTCAGCATAGTTGTTTTTTCTCAGGGAGAATAGTTTCGCTGAGTCTCATTTGGTTACTAAATTGGTTACCGACGGCGGTTGAGAACGCACGGAACTCCTTTCTTTACTGGATTTGTGGGTTATGTACCGTCGGGTTCGAGCCCCGTCTATCGCTCTTAAGAAAAGCTCCGCAAAGTCTTGATACAGGCTTTGCGGATTTTTTATAGAAATATATACTCTTTCGAACTCCCCTGTTTTTTCATATTCGTATAATGGGAAGGATTACGTGGCAT
>JAFSXC010000106.1 GCA_017450105.1 Lachnospiraceae bacterium
AGGTTATAAGGGTGAAATGGTATACTCCGAGCCATGCACCTCCGAGTCCGCCGAAAAGCAGGCGGCCTCTGAGGCCGGGCATTCGCCCTATGTCTCATAAAAGAAATACGAAAAAGTAAGCAAGCTTCCTTTTTCGCATTTCTTTTATGAGCCGCATGGCTCTCGTGAATGGTCCTCGATAGCTCAATGGTAGAGCATTCGGCTGTTAACCGAAGGGTTGTTGGTTCAAGCCCAACTCGGGGAGGTTTCCTTTAGGACTTTTCTTATTAGACGGGTTTCTTGTCCTTAAGGATCAAAGCTCCGGTGACGTAGCCAAGTGGTAAGGCGTGGGACTGCAACTCCCTGATCGCCGGTTCAAATCCGGCCGTCACCTTAATACAAAAGCCTTCGTACTGATGATGTACGAGGGCTTTTGTATTATAAATCCGACCACGATCCAAATCAAAAAAGACTGCCGTACCAATTCCGTACGGCAGTCCTTCTATTTCTTGCTTTATTACTCGATGTTTTCCCCATCACCCACATGGAAGAAGCTGACGTTTTCCTGAAGCTCTTCGGCGATCTTCTGGAGGTTTTCGGCCTTTGAGACAACATCCTCCATATTTGTATCGAGTTGAGCCAGAGAAGCGGAGGTCTGCTCAGTAGAAGCCGCATTCTCCTCGGAAACAGAGGAAAGAGATTCTACGGAGTTCATGATTACGTCCTTGTCGGAATTCAGGGTTTCTACAAGGCTTACGATCTGTTCGTTGCCGCGCTCGGTCTCCTGAAGGAGATTCAGCATTTCCTCGAAGGCAGCAGTCATTTCCTGAAGCTGTGCGGATTCGCTGGTGGTGGCTTCCTTGATGCTGCCGGTCAGCTCTTTGTTCTTATCGGACATTCTGGTAATGTCGGAAAGCATACCGGTAATCTCATTGGCGGCATTGTTGGAATCCTCTGCGAGGCCCTTGATATTGTCAGCAACAACAGCGAAGCCCTTGCCGGCTTCTCCCGCTCTGGCTGCTTCGATCGAAGCATTCAGGGCAAGCAGGTTTGTCTGGCTCGCGATAGCGATAATGGATTCAGCGGCTTTACTGATCTCCTCTACAACGAGAGCTGTCTGATTTACGGAATCTGCCACCTGGCCGGCCATCTCATCGGTCATTTCATCCGCTTCCTTCAACTGCTGCAGCTGCTTCTGAACCTTAACGGATTCATCGTATACGGTACGTCCGTTTTCCATATTGCTGTTGGCGGCTGCCAGAACCTGTTCCACGGCATCGCCAATGCTGATCGTAATATCGGAGGTACTCTGAACATCCTGCGCCATCATGGTAGCGCCGTTTGCCAGATCGGATACGGCCTGGTTAATATCGTTGGTCGTACGCTGGCTGTCGGAGATACGGTCCTTGGTATCCTCGGCTCCCCTGTTTACGCTGTCGGCATGGCCGATAACCTTGATGAGGGCATCCTGCAGCTTCGAACGCATCTCCTCCATCTGGTCGCACATCCGGGTAAATTCGGCAATAATACTGTTGTTTTCGATCGTGGTAACAAAATCGCCTTCCGCCATCTTATGTACAGAGCCTGCAACACCATTGATGGTCTTGGAAATCTTTGTGGCGATCAGCAGGGCAATGAAAAGAAGAGCACCGGCGATCACACCGAAGATAATCGCGGAGATCAGGATCAGACGGTTTGTAGCAGCCTGATTCTTGGCAACTTCTTTCTTTGCCCAAACCTCGGTAATGTCCTGCATGCCGCTTAAGGCTTCTCTTGCGGTATAGAATTCATTGGAGAACTGGGTATAATCACCCTGATCCGTAACGGGATCATAATAGGAAAGCCAGAGATTAAAGTCCGCTTCAAAATCCTTTTCCAACTGTTCAAAGGTTTTGCTGCTTCCTTCGGCTGTTGTACCGGACCAGAGGTCGGCATCGGTTCTGGCAATAGTAAGAGCTTCCGTAATCCTTTCCATAACCTGATCCCGGTTTTCCTGGAAATCAGAAAGCATCGATCCGGCTATGTCATCGTCAAGGTATTCCTTGTCGTTATAATAGGATACAGCGGCCAGCATCGCCTGATAAAGATCCCGATCTGCTCCCAGGAGAGTCGTATCCACTTCATACAGAGTTTCCATATAAAGCTTTTCATCCTGCTCCTCCATGTTCTTCAGTTCCGAGCTGAAAAATATGATGGAAATCACAAGAGCGATGACAAGGGGCGCAGTAAGTAAGATCAGCGTCATTCGCATACTTAGTTTCATTCCTGATTTCTTTTTCATTTGTGTAACCTCCGTATAAATTAGTATTTGAAATCGCAGAATCTATAAACAAACGGAAAGAATACTTTTTCTTTCACGTTGCTTTCGAATGCGGATCAAAAGGATCGCCGTTTCTGACTACCGGTTCGCATTCCGTAATCACTCCATCGTTATTCTGAAAATGCAGAACGTCACAATTTCCGATACGAATACTCCAGAAATCGGAAACATCCAAACCCTTTAGGGTCTGCAGCATGGAACGGATGGCAGCTCCGTGCGTCACAATCAGGATATTACCGGGAGGACCGCTTATACGTAGCTCTTCCAGAAAAGCATGCGTCCGATCATAAAGCTCTTCCAAAGATTCACCGCCCTCTGGCGGGACATAGCTTTTCGGATCCTGATTCAGCACAAAAACCTCCGGCGCCGGGTCGACCCGGAAGGAGGTTCCCTCCAGAACACCGAAGCCCAGCTCCAGAATACGATTATCTATAACAAATTCAGACCGTGTCTTCATAGAAAGGATTTCAGCCGTTTCCAGAGCGCGGTCCAGAGGACTCGAATAAACACAGTCAAAGGTCAGCGATAGATTCCTTAATTTTTCCAAAGTCTGCCTTGCCTGCTGTCTGCCAGTATGATTAAGAGGAATGTTCGTATGACCCTGCATGAGTGAGTTTTTATTGTAATCCGTTTCTCCGTGTCGGACGAGGAACCAGTCAGATCTCACTTAACTGCTGAAGGGCATTTTCGGGGAGAATACAATCATAATATTCCCGGAAATGGGCTTCCAGACCTTCCGTATATTTTTCCTGAAGGGCATATTCCGACAGGATGTTGCAAACCTTGTTAAAGTCTTCGGGAGAATGTTCTCCCTTGGAAAGAACAAGAAAATAATGTCCGGATTTCGGATCCTTATACAAAATACTGCTTTCGCAGAAGAAATCCTTTAAAACACGGGACAGCCGGATTACCTCGGATAACCTCCGGAAACGGAAAAGCTTGGTAATGTTCAGACTATCCGTACGCATGGGAACCGTATCCTTTAAGGGAATAAAGGGCGCTTCCGTCTTTTCCGGGGTTTTTCCGGTATTCTGCCGTGCTTCTTCGGATATTTTTCGGAACAGATCAAGAACGCTGTCAGCGCTTTCCGGCTCCATAGCAGAGGAGGAAGCAGTATAATCCGCATCCTCATATTCCGGCGCATCAGAAAACCGGGAGAAACGGGTATCCAGCTCCTCCGGATATTCGACCTTTGTAATCACCAGAATCACGGATTCCGTAGACAGCGGAATGGCTTCGATCATCAGGGGAATATCCTCTGCTTCAAAACCGAATTCATAAGAAGCCTGCTGCATCATTTCCCGGAAAAGCACCTTCGCCTTATCGGAACCGTATGCAAGCTCGCTGATTTTCAGTTGTCTCCGAAGCAGATCTTCTTTGGTAAGAGTGCAACGGATCTGGGTTTCGCTAATTTTTTCTATCTTCATATAATTCCTCTGATAAATATAGTAAGTATAAGAAATTTTTGGGCTTCCGTCAAGAAAATCGGTTACATTTCTACATATTTCATAAAAAAGAAATTACATCTTGCTAAGCATGCAAAATCATGATATAAGTGAAGAAGCGGGTGTCCGCCATGGAAGCAGATCCTGCGGTGCGTGTTCTTCATAACACATTCAAGCCGCATAAGTTCAACCGTCGAATCGACGGGCCTTCCGTAGAATTATACGAATAAGATTGTCCCAGGGCGGACCAGGCGAGTTTTGTTGTGTCTGCAGCCGGCGCAGATGCATGGGAAAAGGAGGTGAGATCGTCCCGGAAGAAAAATAAAAATACGGGAAACCGGATAAAAAGACAGACTTTCGGGAAAAGAGAAAAAACCCGGTTTGGATCGATATACCACAATTATCTGATCGAACCTCTGTATAAAACTTTGGCAAAGGAGGATTCTTATGGAAAATCATTCCTCAGATACACCGGAAAAAAGGCGTCTTTATTTTGAACTGAAGACCATATCCGACAAGGGAGTGCCGATCCTGATCGACGGACGGAGAAGCTCGCCGGGGTTTGTGGCATCCAGGGCAAGCGCCTGTACAAGACATTTCTCATATATGAGAGATTACATATTTGTGGGTGGTGTACTGAAAGAGCTAAGATTTGACAGAGTCAGAAACCCGTAAACACAGCGAAGGCGTAAGGGCCTCCCAGTACCTTACCCACGGGTAAAAGCAGAAAAGGAAGGGCAGTGTTCACGGAAAATTCATGGCACTGTCCTTCACATTATGTTAAGATGGAAAGCATGAAGAAAAAAATTATACCGATCGTCGTGGTCATTGTCCTTGTAGTTCTGATCGCTCTGGGTATGGTGGCCTGGCGTTATTATCAGGAGCATTTTGTTCCGACAAAAGAACGGGCCGAGCTTACGGAATACTTCCAGGTGACGGATGAGAAGGGGATCATAATCATCGAGGATGACAAGGTCCGGGACGGAGAGGCTTTTATGCAGGGAGGTAAAATTTATCTTTCCTATTCTCTGGTGCATGACCTGAATGATCGTTTTTATCTGGATGAAAACGAGGGACTTCTTCTGTATTGTACGGATCAGAGTCTGATTTCCTTTGATATCCATGACTGTGAGGACCATTATTATGTGGATCATCAGCCGGTCGCTACGGAATATCCGGTTCTGCTCGAGGAGGATGGAGAGCTTTCTCTTGCGCTGGAATTTGCAGACCCCTATCTTACGCAGGATATCCGGTATTATGAGGATCCATCCCGTCTGGTCATTACAACGGATTTTGAGCCGGTAACCGTGCAGGAAGCTGTCAGAGATACCGCGATCCGCATAAGGGGCGGGATCAAGAGCGAGATCTTAAGGGATCTTCCGGCCGGAGAAGTGGTGAAGCTTCTGGAGGAGGGAGAGGATTGGAATAAGGTTTCGGACAATACCGGCTTTACCGGCTATGTGGAAAAGAAGTCTCTTTCGGAGGCAAGAACGGAAAGCCTGGTGTCTCCAAAACCGGAGGAGACCTATACACACCTGCTATTGGACAAAAAAGTTTGTCTTTTATGGGACCAGGTGACAAATATGGACTCTAATTCCAAAATAAACGGTCTTCTGGACAGGATCGCGGGAGTAAATGTCATGTCTCCGACCTGGTATTCGCTTTCGGACAGTGAGGGAGGGATAACCGATCTCGGCTCCCAGGCGTATGTGGATGCCTGTCATGAGCGCGGGATCCAGGTCTGGCCTCTGATCAGCAATCTGGAGCATCCGGAGGCGGACGATAACCAGGTTCTTTCCCATACCTCTCTGCGCAGGAAGGTAGAAGATACCGTAGTTCAGAAGGTGAAGGAGCTCGGAGCGGACGGCATCAATCTGGATTTCGAATCCATAGAACCGGAATTTGGAGAGGATTATGTTCAGTTTATCCGGGAGCTTTCCCTGAAATGTGCCGAGAATAATCTGATCCTTTCGGTGGATACCTACGTTCCGATGGATTATTCCAAATATTATAACCGAAAGGAGCAGGGGAATTTTGCGGATTATGTGGTGATCATGGCATACGATGAGCATTATGAGGGCTCGGATGAGGGTTCGGTGGCCTCGCTTCCTTATGCTGAGAATGGGGTAAAGAATACCATCGAAGAGGGTGTGGACCCTTCACAGATCGTCCTCGGTATGCCGTTTTATACAAGATTATGGATAGAAACGCCGAAAACCGAAGCGCCCAGTGAAATGGAGCAGGCCTCGGAGACGTATATTCCCTATAATCTTACCAGCCAGACCCTCGGTATGGCCTTACAGAATCAAACCGTCGCTGCGCACAATGCCGTTGTCAGCTGGATCGAGGAGCTGGGTCAGAATTTTGCCGTCTATATTGAAGACGGGATTACTTACAAAATCTGGATGGAGGATAAGGATTCGCTGGAAAAGAAGCTCGAGGTCGTAACGGAGAACCAGATCGGCGGAGGTGCCTTCTGGAAGTCGGAATTTGAGATTCCGGAGGTTTGGGGGCTGATCGCGGAAAAGCTCGGGTAGGTAAGATAAAAAGGAACAGCTCTGTGTCTGAAAATAATCGGACACAGAGCTGTTTTTTGTTTGATCCTATGACAGATTAATCGATGATGCTGAAATTATAGATCGTTTCCGAATGGAAGGTTTCTCCGGGCTTTAAGACGGTTGTCGGGAAATTCGGATGGTTGATGCTGTCCGGATAATGCTGGGTTTCGAGACAGCAGGCACCGTGGGAAACATTGTCCTTTCCGCCCTTGCCACGGCAGTGGAGCAGGAAATCATTAACATAAAGCTGTAAGGCCGGCTGGTCAGTAAAGCAGGTCATGCGGATGCCGCTTTCCTCGGAATACAGAACGGCCGCTTCCCTTAAGCCTTCCCCGTTCAGAGCAAAGCAGTGGTCGTAGGTGTTCTTAACGGCCTGAAGCTGGGGATGAGGAGCATTGATGTCCTGTCCGATCGGCTTAGCCTTCCGGAAATCGAAGGGAGTACCCTCCACGTCCATCCATTCTCCGGTAGGAATCTGGAAATCATCGTTGGGAGCGATCCGATCAGCGTCAATGATCAGCTTCTGGGACAGCACCTCCCCGCTGTCACAGCCGTTCAGATTAAAATAGGCGTGGTTTGTTACGTTCAGAATCGTATCCCGATCGGTCGTTGCCTCATAAACGATGGAGAGCTCATTGTCCTCAGACCAGCGATAGGTTACGGTCAGCTTCAGCTCGCCCGGAAAGCCTTCCTCTCCGTCAGCCGAGATATAGGTCAGGACCAAACTGTCACCGTCGATCTTTCCGCTGAACACCCTCTGTCCGAAGCCCGTGGGGCCGCCATGCAGCGAATTCGGACCGTTATTGATGGCAAGATGGTATTCCTTTCCGTTCAATGTAAAGAGACCTTTGGCGATTCGGTTTGCAAACCGTCCGCAGACGGCTCCGATCGAAGAATCGTCCTTTTCGTATTCCTCCAGATTCTCAATACCGAAAACAACATCCCTGAGATCGCCGTTTTTATCCGGTACCTGGATACTCCGGATCCTGGCGCCGTATTCCAGGATCTCCACACAGGCTCCTCTGCTGTTTTTCAGAGTATAGCTGTTTACTGTTCCCTGTTCTTTGGATTCACCGAATACTTCTTTTGTAATTTCCATAAATCCCCCTTCACAATAATGATAAGACATGTGAAAACCGCCCATCGGCAGTTTTGTGAATCATATCATGGAAACGTAATTGGTGCAAGACTTCACCTTTACGAAAGCGTGCTGAAAGTGTAAAATAGAAAAGGTTATGACAACGGAAGTAATGCGGCTTCTGCATAATGAAAAAGATGAAGAAGCCTTTGAAAAAGCGGGAAAGATCATAAAAAACGGAGGATTGGTGGCGTTTCCGACCGAAACGGTCTACGGTCTGGGCGGAGATGCCCTGCGGCCGGAGAGCTCACTTAAGATCTATGCGGCGAAGGGAAGACCTTCGGATAATCCCCTGATTGTACATATTGCGGATCCTGAGGCCCTGTCCCTGATCGCAGATCCGGTTCCTGAGGAAGCCTGGATGCTTGCAGAGGCTTTCTGGCCGGGGCCGCTTACCATGATATTGAAAAAAACGGATAAGGTTCCCCCGGAAACCACCGGCGGTCTCGATACAGTAGCGATCCGGGAGCCGGATCATCCTACAGCCCTGTCCTTTATCCGGCATGCCGGAGGCTATATCGCCGCTCCGAGTGCGAATCTTTCCGGATCGCCGAGCCCGACAGAGGCTTTGCATGTGATCCGGGATCTGAGCGGAAGGATCGATATGATCCTGGATGACGGGAAATGCAGAGTGGGATTGGAATCCACGATCGTAGATCTGAGTACGGAACGGCCCGTGATCCTTCGTCCCGGAAGGATTACGCTCGAGGAGCTGAAAAAACTGCTGCCCGGTGTTTCACTGGATCCCGGGCTGAAGAGCGAGGATCCCGATCTAAGGCCGAAGGCTCCGGGAATGAAATACCGGCATTATGCGCCGAAGGCCGAGCTTCTGATCATCCGTGGATCGGAACAGAGGGTTGTGGAAAGAATAAATGCTCTGGCAGAAAAAGATGTCCGTGAGGGAAGGCTTCCCGGGATTCTGTGCGTAGAGGAAACAAAAAACGCGTATCCTTCAGGTGTCGTGCTTCCGGTGGGAAGCAGACAGAAGGGCGAGGAAGTGGCGAATCGTCTTTTCGGGGTGCTGCGGGAGTTTGACGAAAGAGGAGTGGATCGGATCTACTCGGAGGGTTTTTCGGAGGAGGGCATCTATCTGGCGGTCAGCAACCGCCTCTTAAAGGCTGCCGGTCATAAGGAGTTATGGGTGTGAATTATCACAAGATCATTTTTGTAGAGGAAAACGATACCTGCCGGGCTCCGATGGCGGCGGCGCTTCTTAAGGAATGCCCCTTAAAGCGCCCGATCGAGATCGTTTCCCGCGGGCTCGTGGTGCTGTTTCCGGAGCCCCTGAACCAAAAGGCCGAAGCGGTCATGATCGGGAACGGGATTGTTTTATCGAATTTTACCTCGACCCCCTTCCGGCCGGAGGAGGTATATCTGAATACGCTGGTCCTTGCGATGGAGCAGAAGCAGAGGGACCGGGTCCGACAGCTTCTTGGAAGCGACTTTCCGGAGAATCAGGTACAGACCTTAAATGAATACGTGGGGGAGGAGCTGGAGATTATGGACCCATACGGAGCGACTTTGCCGGCTTACGGAGTTCTGTTTGAGTCCTTAAGCCGTACGATAAAAAAGCTGGCAGAACAGTTGAATGAAGAAAAATAAGGAGGGAGCGTGAAAACATGTCAAACATCATTCTCATGGATCATCCTCTGATCCAGCACAAGATCGGTCTTCTTCGCAGGAAGGAAACAGGCACCCGGGATTTCAGGGATCTCATCAGTGAGATCGCCATGCTGGAGTGCTATGAAGCCACCAGGCATCTGGCTCTCGGAGATGTGGAGATCGAAACACCGGTCGCAAAGGCCACGGTAAAGGAGCTGCAGGGGAAAAAGCTTGCCATTGTTCCCATCCTTCGCGCCGGTCTCGGAATGGTGGAAGGGATGCTTCGGATGATCCCGGCGGCCAAGGTCGGTCATATCGGGCTCTATCGGGATTCCGAATCGCTTGAGCCGGTGGAATATTACTGTAAGCTCCCGGATGACTGCGAGGAGCGGGAGGTTTTTGTCGTGGATCCGATGCTTGCGACCGGAGGCTCCTGCATTGCGGCGATCTGGCGTTTAAAGGACCGTGGGGTCCGTCATATCCATCTCATGTGCATCATCGCCGCGCCGGAGGGTGTGGAAGCCATGCAGAAGGCTCATCCGGACGTGGATATCATCATCGGTGCCATGGACGAAAAGCTGAACGAGCACGGCTATATCGTTCCCGGCCTCGGAGACGCGGGCGACAGGATCTTCGGTACGAAGTAAAGGAAATACGCTATGAGTGATAAAAGAGAAGATTATATTTCCTGGGACGAATATTTTATGGGAGTGGCCATGCTTTCGGGTATGCGCTCCAAGGATCCCCATACGCAGGTTGGCGCCTGTATTGTGAGCGAGGATAACAAAATTCTGTCCATGGGCTATAACGGCTTTCCAAAGGGGTGTTCTGATGATGAATTTCCCTGGGCGAGAGAGGGAGGGCCGCTGGAGAATAAATATCTGTACACGACCCACAGCGAGCTGAACGCGATTTTGAATTTCCGGGGAGGGACTCTGGAGGGCGCGAAGCTGTATGTTTCGCTCTTTCCCTGTAACGAATGTGCCAAGGCCATCATACAGAGCGGGATCAGAACCATCATCTATGATGATGATAAATACGAAAACACGCCGAGCGTGATCTCCAGTAAGCGAATGCTGGACGCGGCAGGTGTGAAATACTACCGTTATGAGCATTCGGGAAGAAAGATTGAAATCAGTTTATGATAGACTTTTTCGGATCAAGTGGTTATAATTGTTAATAGTTTGTGTATGAAGAAGCAGAGAAAAGTCTTTCAGGCGCTGTCCATGCTCATGCAGTTCGGATTGAATATGCTGGTGCCGATTCTGGGTCTGACCCTTCTCGGTGTGTGGATCGGGAGGAAGACGGGGGTGAAATGGATCGTGATCCCTCTTTTCTTCGTCGGGGCCCTGGCCGGCTTTCGAAACTGCTATGTGATGGCAAAGAGAATCTATGAACCGGATCATAAAAAGACTGAGGACTCTGAATAGTGCGCTGCCCGGCCTTCTGCTGGGTATCCTGATGATCGGCGCATTGGCGGAGCTTACGATCGTGTGGTTTGTGCCGGACAGGCTGAAATTTACGGCAGGTCTTTGGATCGGAATCGCTATGGCGGTTTATATGTCGATCCATATGGCGATAGCGATCCGGAGCGCCACGGATTTTCGCACCGAGAAGCAGGCGAAGGCGGTGGGTATTTTGCATGCGATCCTTCGTTACGGGATCGTTGCCGTCGTGTTTTTTCTGATGGTGTATTTTGATATCGGATATATCCTGGCAGCGATGCTCGGTATCATGAGTCTGAAGTTTTCGGCCTATCTACAGCCGACATTCGAAAAAATTCTACAAAAAAGGAGGTGAAGGGATTGGGGGGAACGCTTCTCATGAGTGGGGGATCGAATGTGGATTTCATGATCCACGGTCTTTTCAGCTATAATTTCCCCGGTCTCGGAGAGGTCTGGATTACGACCTCGCATGTCTGTATTCTCCTGGTTATGCTGATCATCCTGGTATTTGCCATTGTGGCGAACCGAAAGATCAAAAAAGCCAAGGACGTTCCAAGCGGTTTTCAGAATGTGGTGGAGCTTATTGTGGAAAAGCTGGACGGGATGATCGAAGCCGCAATGGGGAAGAACGCCAAATACTTCGCCAATTATATCGGAACGATCTTTATCTTTATCCTGTTAAGTAACTTTTCCGGTCTGCTGGGACTGAGACCCCCGACCGCGGATTACGGAACCACCTTCGCGCTGGCTATCATGACCTTCTGTATCATAACCTTCCAGAAGTTCAAACATCAGCATGTGAAGGGTGTGGTAAAGGGACTGTGCAGCCCCTGGGTATTCTGGGCTCCCATTAACCTGATCGGTGATTTTGCCGTTCCGATCTCGATGAGCCTGCGTTTGTTTGCCAATGTGCTTTCCGGTGTAGTTATCGAAGCGCTGGTCTATACGCTGCTTTCCTGGATCGCTACAGGCTGGCCCGCTTTCCTGCATGTCTATTTCGACCTGTTCAGCGGTGCCATTCAGACCTATGTATTCTGTATGCTGACCATGACCTATGTAAATCAGGCCATCGAGGATGGAGAATACTAAGGAAACACTGATTAAATCAGAGTTTCCCTAAGGATTATTAATCTAGAAACCAATGTAAGGAGGAAGAACATATGGATATCAATGGACAGGACTTTATCAAGGGTTGTTCGGCAATCGGCGCCGGCCTTGCTCTGATCGCAGGTGTTGGCCCCGGTATCGGCCAGGGTATCGCTGCCGGCCACGGTGCTTCGGCGGTGGGACGTAACCCCGGTGCAAAATCCGACATTACCAGTACGATGCTTCTTGGTCAGGCTGTTGCCGAGACCACGGGTCTGTATGGTCTGGTTACCGCGCTCCTGCTGATGTTCGTGCAGCCCCTGGTGGGATAAGGATATGCATGAAACAACAGTCGAAAGGAGGTGGAATTAAGCTGCTATGGGTACGATAATTATGGCGGCGGAAACCGGTTATAAACGGCTTTTTAACCTGGACGCGCAGCTGCTCCACGATTCCATTCTGCTGGCTGTGGCGGTCTTTGTCCTGTTCCTTTTGCTGTCTTATCTTTTGTTTAATCCGGCAAGAAAGATGCTGGAAGGAAGAAAACAGAGGATCGCGGACGAGCTGAAGGGTGCGGCGGATGATAAGGAAGCCGCAGCAAAGCTGAAGGCCGAATATGAAGAGAAGCTGAAAAACGTAGATAAGGAAGTGGAAAAGATCGTAGCCGATGCCCGCCAGAATGCTCTGATGGGAGCGGCGAGGATCGAGGACGAGGCACGGGACGAGGCACATCGTATCGTAAAGCGTGCGGAGGAAGAGGCTGCTCTTGAAAAATCCCGCGCTATGGATGAGCTGAAGAGCGAAATTATCGCTATTGCTTCGATGATGGCCGGTAAGGTGGTTTCTGCCAATATTGACACTTCCGTACAGGAAGAGCTTCTGGATGAGACCTTGCGTGAAATGGGTGAATCGACATGGCGAAGCAAATAGAAAAGGTGTATGGAGATGCTCTTTTCCAGCTTGCGGTGGAAGAAGGCAGGGTGGATGAGTTTTACGAGGCATCTCTTGAAATCGTGAAAATTTTAAAGGCCAACCCTGAGATGGAAAAGGTTCTCGCCCATCCGAAGATCGTGAAGGAGGAGAAGGTCCGGCTGGTAAAGGATGCCTTTGCCGGGAACGTTCCGAATGAGATCACAGGTCTGTTTGTGCTTCTTGTAGAGAAGAACCATATGGACAGGCTGGATGAGGTGATGGATTATTATATCCGTCAGTTCAAGGAATACAAGCGCATCGGCATTGCCCACGTTAGAACGGCTGTGCCGCTTACCGAGGAACAGAAGGCGGCGGTGGAGAAAAGGCTTTTGGAGACTACCGACTATCTTTCCTTTGAGATGCATTATAAAACGGATCCCAGTCTGATCGGAGGAGCTGTGATCCGGATCAAGGACCGGGTCATCGACAGTTCCATCAAGTCCAAGCTCTACGCGCTTCGGCGGGAAATGTCTCAGATCCAGGTCAGCAACCTTTAAATCAGTAGCCGGCAGATAAATTTTCCTGCCGAGAAGTTCTGCGGAGCGGAAAAATGCCGTATCTGCAGGGAGGAACTCCATGAATTTGAAACCAGAGGAAATCAGTTCCGTAATCAAAGAACAGATCAAACACTTCTCCTCGGAGCTCTTTGTTTCAGACGTGGGAACGGTCATTCAGGTGGCGGACGGTATCGCCCGTGTCCACGGCCTTCACAACGCCATGCAGGGAGAGCTTCTTGAATTTCCGGGAGAGGTTTACGGCATGGTCCTGAATCTGGAAGAGGATAATGTGGGCGCCGTTCTTCTGGGGAGCCAGAAGAATATTAATGAAGGCGATATCGTAAAGACTACGGGCCGGACGGTTTCCGTGCCTGTGGGCGACGTGATGCTGGGAAGAGTTGTGAATGCTCTGGGACAGCCCATCGACGGAAAGGGCCCGATCGAGACCGATAAATTCCGTCCCATCGAGCGTGTGGCTCATGGCGTTATCTTCCGGAAATCCGTGGATACGCCGCTTCAGACCGGAATCAAGGCCATCGATTCCATGATCCCCATCGGCCGCGGACAGAGAGAGCTGATCATCGGTGACCGGCAGACCGGAAAAACGGCCATCGCCATCGATACGATCATTAATCAGAAGGGCCAGAACGTAAAATGTATCTATGTGGCTATCGGACAGAAGGCTTCTACGGTTGCTTCCATTGTGAAGACCCTGGAGGAGTTCGGTGCCATGAGCTATACCACCGTGGTCGCCAGTACCGCCTCGGAGCTGGCGCCTCTGCAGTACATCGCTCCCTACGCGGGCTGTGCCATCGGAGAGGAATGGATGGAAAGCGGGCAGGACGTGCTTGTGATCTATGATGATCTGAGCAAGCATGCCACGGCTTACCGTACCCTGTCGCTTCTGCTCCGGCGTCCGCCCGGACGTGAGGCTTACCCCGGAGACGTTTTCTATCTTCATTCGCGTCTTCTGGAGCGTGCGGCGCGTCTTTCGGACGAGCTGGGCGGCGGAAGTCTTACCGCTCTGCCGATCATTGAAACCCAGGCGGGTGACGTTTCCGCTTATATTCCGACGAACGTGATCTCCATCACGGACGGTCAGATCTATCTGGAAACGGAAATGTTTAATGCCGGTTTCCGTCCGGCCATTAACGCCGGTCTTTCCGTATCCCGGGTGGGAGGCGCTGCGCAGATCAAGGCCATTAAAAAATATGCGGCCCCGATCCGTGTGGAACTGGCGCAGTATCGCGAGCTTGCCGCCTTCTCACAGTTCGGTTCCGAGCTGGATGCGGCCACCAGCCAGCAGTTGGCGCAGGGCGAACGGATCCGTGAGATCCTGAAGCAGCCCCAGTACCAGCCGATGCCGGTGGAGAAGCAGGTGATCATTATCTACGCCGCTACAAATAAGTATCTTCTGGACGTAGAGGTGGATCAGATCTCCAAATTTGAGACAAAGCTGCTTGAGTTTATTGACATGAAATATCCTCAGATTCCGAAGAATATCCGGGAGACGAAGGTGCTGGATGAGGAGACGGAAAAGCTTCTCATCAAAGCCATTGAGGAATGCAAAGAAAACAAGGATAAATAAAGGAGGCAATTTCTATGGCTTCCATGAAGGATATAAAACGGCGAAGAAGCTCGATCCAGAGCACCCAGCAGATCACGAAAGCCATGAAGCTGGTCTCCACCGTGAAGTTCCAGAAGGCCAAGGGCCGGGCGGAGCAGGTACATCCTTATTTTGAGCACATGTACCGGAGCATTGTTTCGATCCTGGGAAGATCCGACAATATCTCCCATCCTTATCTTACGGCGGGTGAATCCAGCCGGAAGGCTGTCGTTGTCATGACCGCGAACCGTGGTCTGGCGGGAGGATATAACTCCAATATCGTTAAGCTTCTGACATCCCAGGGCTTTACGAAGGAGGATGTGGATGTTTATGCCGTGGGATCGAAGGGAAAAGAAGCTCTTGCACACCGGGGCTATACGATAAAAGCGGATGAGTCCGAGATAATGGAGGCTCCCAACTATAACGATGCGAAGGCGTTGTGTGATAAGGTTCTGGAGAGCTTTTCTGCGGGTGAGGTGGGCGAGATCTATCTGGTCTATACCCATTTTAAAAATACCGTGGTTCATGAGCCTGAGCTTGTTAAGCTCCTTCCGGTGGAGTTTTCCGATGAGGAGCTCGAAGGAAAGGAAGAATCAAAGCTTTTGATGAACTACGAGCCCAATCCGGAGGAGGCGTTAAACGAGATCATTCCCAAATATGTGACGAGTCTGTTCTATGGAGCGCTGGTGGAAGCGGTGGCTTCCGAAAATGCGGCCCGGATGCAGGCCATGGATAACGCCACAAACAATGCCGAGGAAATGATCGAGGATCTGTCTCTGAAGTATAATCGTGCCCGCCAGGGTTCGATTACACAGGAGCTGACAGAGATCATTGCCGGAGCAGAGGCTATCAGTTAAGCTGTTAGGAAAGAAAAATCGCCGGCCTAAGGCGAGATTTGCGGGAAAGGAAGCAGAAAATGGCAGACAACAAAACGGGTAAAATTACCCAGATCATCAGTGCCGTTCTGGACATCAAATTCCAGGAGGGATATCTTCCGGAGATCAATGACGCGATCCGGATCCCCTTAAAGGACGGAAAGAATCTGATCGTGGAGGTGGCGCAGCACCTCGGTGATGATACGGTTCGCTGCATCGCCATGGGCCCGACGGACGGTCTTGTGCGTGGGATGGATGCCATCGCGACCGGCGGCCCCATTTCCGTACCTGTAGGTGAAAAAACTCTCGGCCGTATCTTTAATGTTCTGGGAGAACCCATTGATGAACAACCGGCTCCCGAGGTACAGGAGAACTGGCCCATCCATCGGAAGGCGCCTACCTTTGAGGAACAGGCGACCAGTCAGGAAATGCTGGAAACCGGAATTAAGGTCGTAGATCTGCTCTGCCCCTACCAGAAGGGTGGAAAGATCGGTCTGTTCGGTGGTGCCGGTGTCGGAAAGACGGTTTTGATCCAGGAGCTGATCCATAATATCGCTACCGAACACGGCGGCTATTCGGTGTTTACCGGGGTCGGTGAGCGTACACGTGAAGGAAATGACCTTTACTATGAAATGAAGGAGTCCGGTGTTATCGACAAGACCACGATGGTCTTCGGTCAGATGAACGAGCCCCCCGGAGCCAGAATGCGTGTAGGTCTGGCAGGACTTACGATGGCGGAATATTTCCGTGACCGGGGCGGAAAGGACGTTCTTCTCTTTATTGACAATATCTTCCGTTTTACCCAGGCAGGCTCTGAGGTTTCGGCCTTGCTGGGACGTATGCCTTCGGCCGTGGGTTACCAGCCGACGCTGCAGACGGAAATGGGTGCTCTTCAGGAGCGTATTACTTCCACCAAAAACGGGTCCATTACCTCCGTACAGGCGGTTTACGTCCCTGCGGACGACTTAACCGACCCGGCTCCGGCGACAACCTTCGCCCATCTCGATGCGACGACGGTTCTGGAGCGGTCCATCGCAGAGCTCGGTATTTATCCGGCTGTGGATCCCCTGGGCTCCACCTCCCGTATCCTCGATCCCCGTATTGTCGGAAACGAGCATTTCAAGACAGCCCGCGGGGTGCAGGAGATTCTTCAGAGATATAAGGAGCTGCAGGATATCATCGCGATCCTTGGTATGGAGGAGCTTTCGGAGGAGGATAAGCTGGTGGTTTCCAGAGCCCGTAAGGTTCAGAGATTCCTGTCCCAGCCCTTCTTTGTAGCGACACAGTTTACCGGTATGGAAGGAAAGTATGTTCCGATTACCGAAACGATCCGCGGCTTCAAGGAGATCCTTGAGGGTAAGCTGGATGATGTGCCGGAGCAGTATTTCCTGAGTGCGGGAACGATCGATGAAGTGAGACAAAGGGTGAAATAATGGCGGAAATCTTTCAGGTCGAGATCATAACGCCGGATCGGGTCTTTTATTCCGGCAGCGCGAATATGCTGGAATTTAATACGGAATCCGGCGAGATCGGGGTATATGCGAGGCACATTCCCGTGACTACGGTTCTGCGCCCGGGTATCGTTACGATCCATGAGGAGGGCGGAGAGAAAAAAGCGGCTGTACACGGAGGCTTTGCCGAGATCCTCGGAGACAGGGTGACGCTCCTCGCGGAACAGGCCGAGTGGCCTGATGAGATCGACAAAGAGCGTGCCGAGCAGGCAAAGGAGCGTGCCGAGAAACGCTTAAAGGGCAAGGAAGAAAACCTGGATGTTCTTCGTGCGGAATTGTCTCTGAAGAGAGCGCTGACGCGGATCGAGCTTTTAAAATAAGTCCTCCGCGCCCAGCAGAGCGGCTCCGAGAGCTCCGACGATTTCGGGCTCCTCGGGAATCAGAAGCTTTTCGCCGAGCTGCTGTTCCAGAGCGTGAATAACGCCCGGATTTTTGGCAACGCCCCCGGTCATACAAAAAGAAGGAATCAATCCTGTTTTACGGAGCAGAGTCATGGCTTTGTTCGCAATGGCGCGATGTACGCCTGCGGCAATGTCAGCCTGCTCCTTATTTAATGCTATAAGAGAGATCACCTCCGACTCGGCAAATACCGTACACATGGAGCTGATCTCGACAACCTCCCTGGAGCGCAGGGAAACAGGACCCAGCTCCTCGATCGAAAGCTCCAGGGTTCTGGCCATGGCTTCCAGAAAACGGCCGGTTCCCGCCGCGCACTTGTCGTTCATGACAAAGTCAGCCACTTCCCCCTTTTCGTTCAGACGTATCGCCTTACTGTCCTGGCCTCCGATATCGAGAATGGTCCGCACCTCCGGAAAGAGGAAATGGGCTCCTTTCCCATGGCAGGTAATTTCCGTAATATTTTTGTCGGCAAAGGGAATGGAAACACGCCCGTAGCCGGTGGAGATGATCCTCGAAATATCAGAGCGTTGGAGTCCGGCATTTTTCAGTACGGATTTCAGAACCGCCTCGGCGCTTTCAATGGATTTGGCTCCGGTACGAATCACCCGGAAATCGAGAATTTCTAATTTTTCGTTGATAAGAACAGCGTTGGTAGAGGTAGATCCGCTGTCGATACCGATCACATACATTTTCTTATCTCCTGTCGTTTTTCTGTTATGCTTCTGTTTTTTCGGAGAGAGCTCCTCCAGAAAGGCCTCGATCCGTGTTCTCTGCTGACCGTAGGACAGAGTAGTCCCATCGGTTTCAAGAGCCAGAAGCGGAACAGGGGATCTGTCCTTTAAGTCAGCGTATTCAAAGGAATAATTATCGCAGAATTTGATGGTATGATAAACGATCCCGTCGGCCTTCTGAAGCAGAGGAAGCATCATGGGATCCCGGTTAACGGCCTCGGCCATACGCATGCAGGGGAGCTGGTTCAGGAGACGGTAGGCATAGGCCTCAAGCAGGGGCCGGTTTCCCTCAGGGGGGAGAAGTAGCCTGTCTCCGGTACAGGTCTGGTCAAACAGAAGCTCTGCGCCGGCGTCCTCGATCAGCTTTCTCAAATGAGAGGAGATCCTTGCTCCGACAACGCCGATCCTTAGCCTTCCCGGCTCGGATACTACAGCTTTATCCGGTTCCTTATTTCTGTTCAGAAGGGTCGACAGCTCTTCTTCTTCAAAGGTTCGGCCGGAAAATTCTTCATAAGCCGAAAGACAGGCCCGTATTCTGGAGGCATACAGTTTGGCCGCAAATTCATTCCCCATGCGGGGAAGATCCAGAACGAACCAGAATTTATTCGGATATTTCCGGGATAACACATCAAAAAGACGTTTTACACTGTCGCAGCAGGTAGTAAAGACAACACCTTCGAAATCCGGATCCTCCTCGGCCTTTTGAGAACAGAGTTCGTATGCTCCTTTTACATAGGAGCAGAGATTCGGATGGAGAAAGGAATCCGCCTTCGGGAAGGAGCTTACCTCCGGCTCCAGTCGTTCGATTTGTACGCCCATGGCCGAAAAGGCCTCAATGGGCGTGTATTTACAGATATAATACAGCATGGCTCACCTTATCATTTCCAGAAATGCTTCCAAACGGGTCTTAATCTGTCCCGGAGTATCATTTGTCCGGTCAATGCCGTCTCCGTCGAGGATCAGAAACGGGATCCCGGCCTTTTTCATCGCTTCCTTCAGGAGCATGACGCCGCCGATGGACTGCTTGCAGCCCCAGTGGCAGAAATGGATAACTCCGTCTGCGTTTGTATGTTGTACCGCCTTGAGGACAAGCTTTTCCTTATATTCAAAGGGGCGGTTATATAGATTATCTATCATTTTACGGGCAAGAGAACGGATCGGATCCTTCAGATCCAGAGGCTTTGTATTATCAATATTCATTTCCATGCCTTGGAGCTGAAACGCATCGCTGAAATTCAGAGCGTCCTTCAGTACAGGATGATAAAACGGAATCAGATGTACCCAGAACAGCCGTTTTCCATGGAAATCAGGCATATGGTCGATCTCTTTACAAAGAGAACGGAAAAAATGAAGGCTTTCTTCGGTTCCGATGGAAAGATGCGTGGCAAAAAGCTCATACATCTGAAGCGTCAGCGTAGTCGGCCAGGCCTTCTTGGCCTTCTTTTTCAAAAACTGAAGATACAGCCTTTTGGATTCGTTTTCTCTTTGCAGGATCTCCCGGAGGAGATCAATATCGAATTTTCTATGGGTCAGCTTTTCCAGAGAGCCGAGAAGCGCATGTAATTGCCGGACAACATAGTCCACAGCTTCTTCCGAACGGATTCCGGGAATATCGAGATAAAAAACAGGAAGACGAGCCTCCTTTCCCGCAAGCCGGAAGGTGTTAAAATTGGCGTCACAGGCGGTACTGGCGGTCACAGCGAGCTTCGGAACCGGAAGTACACCACTGAAAAAGGAACCGAGGAAGCATTTATGGTAGGAGCACAGGGAGGGAGCCAGGCCCTTTCCCTCTCCATAGCGTATAAAGCTGTCCTCGATCGTAAAGCCAGAAAAAAAGGAAGAAACCGCCTCCACGGACAGGCAGTTCAGATCAAAGCACTGTAAAAGCTCCACAGGCGTAAAAAGATTCGTCCAGGCGGTCTTTTCCGGAGTCTTCAGGCCTTCCCGGATCTTATTCACGGCCAGCGAGTTCAGCTCCTTGCTCGCCTTTGGCATACGCTTGTCGGAAAAGGCCTGGACGCGTAAATTCTCCAGAGACAGGCCGACATTGATCATTCGCCGCGCAGCCACGGGATGGGTTTCCAAATTTTTTCGTATAATATTTCCGTAAGTTTTTACAAGGTCCATAGACAAATTATAACGTAGAAATGAAAAAATGGATATGGTACAATAAAGGCGATGTGTATTTTTGAGGGAGGAAAAGATTTGCCATGAGTTCCCAGGATAAGCTGGAGCAGGTATTACGACAGATCCATCTTTTCATCGCAGAAGGAAGAAGCGCAGGTGAATCCGGCGAGGAGATCATCATCAATAAGCGCGTCATGCTGGAGCATATGAACCGCTTGAGTGTGGCGATCTACGAGATCATGGACGAATATGAGATGACCAGACAGGGGCGTGAGCGCGCGGAACGTGAAATGCAGAAACGCAGCAAGGATATCGTTAACCGGGCGGATCTGCAGGCGGAGGATGTTTATGCCGCTTCGATCCTTTATGCGAACGAAGCGCTTCAAAGGGTTCAGAATATCATGCAGGAGGCCATGGATTCCTTTGATGCGGCAAGCAGAAGAGTGAAGGATCGTCTGGAACAGGAGAAAAGCCAGGTCCGTTCGAACCAGTCGGAGCTGCATGGGAATCTCATCGATCTGAAGGATACGGCCAAATATCTTCAGGTTCTGGAGGACGTTAACCGGAGACTGGAAAGAAATCAGGATGCCGAAAAACGCTCGGAACGGGAATCCTCCTACGCGAACATCAAGCCCGAGATCCGGATCAATCCGGAATATTTTGAAAGAATCGGTGTGCCTCTGGATACGCTGGAAATGGGAGGCGTGCCGGGCAATTCCGCGCTGGTCCACTATTCTACGGCTCAGGAGGAGTTTATGTATGAGGTGCCGCAGGAAAAGGATGAGCCCACCCGCGAGGCGCCGGAGATCCGCGTGAACCAGAATGCGGCCTTTTTCCGACGCAGGGCTAAGAAGAAAAAGGGGGACGAAGGGTAAGCATGTCTTGTGTTTGACCCCGGAAAAACCTATAATAATAAGATATAAAAAATAAGGAAACAGAGATTATGAAGCTGCATACAAACGGAGTTTTTTTAACAGAAGACGGTATCCTTTCCGAGGAGGAAGGGAAGGCCAGAGGACTTTCCAAAGAAGAAGGAAAGGGAAAGACCATAGCCTGGGGGATCTTAAAGGAGCATAACCGGTCGAAGGAAGAGGATAATCTTCAGATCCGGTTTGATAAGCTGACCTCCCATGATATTACCTTTGTCGGGATTATTCAGACAGCCAGGGCTTCCGGCCTGACCAGATTCCCGATGCCCTATGTTCTGACCAACTGCCATAACAGCTTATGCGCGGTCGGTGGGACCATAAACGAGGACGACCATCTTTTCGGTCTATCCTGTGCGAAAAAATACGGCGGCGTCTATGTACCGCCTCATCAGGCCGTGATCCATCAATACGCCAGGGAACAGTTGGCGGAATGCGGACATATGATCCTCGGCTCGGATTCCCATACCCGTTACGGGGCTCTCGGTACCATGGCTGTGGGAGAAGGCGGACCGGAGCTGGTAAAGCAGCTTCTGAACAAGACCTGGGATGTCAGGCGTCCCGAGGTGGTGGCGGTCTATCTGACCGGAAAGCCGGTTCCCGGCGTGGGGCCTCAGGATATTGCTCTTGCCATTATCGGTGCGGTTTTTGAAAAGGGAACCGTAAAAAATAAGGTCATGGAATTTGTGGGACCGGGCGTAAAAAACCTGTCCGCGGATATGCGGATCGGAATCGATGTGATGACTACGGAAACCACCTGTCTTTCCTCCATCTGGTCCACGGATGAGGAAATAGAGAAATTCTATCGGATCCATGGGCGGACGGAAGCATACCGTACCTTAGAGCCCGGGAAGAATGCCTATTATGACGGCTGTATCGAGCTGGAGCTCTCTGAGATCCGGCCGATGATCGCTCTGCCCTTCCATCCCAGCAATGCGCTTACGATCGAGGAGTTTAATCAGGCTCCCGGAGACCATCTGAGGGAATGTGAAAGGAGAGCGGAGGTAAGCTTTGACGGTGCGGTGAAGCCGGAGCTTACGAATAAGCTTCGGAACGGGAAGCTGTATACGGATCAGGGAATCATCGCCGGCTGTGCCGGAGGCGGCTTTGAGAATATAGCAGCCGCAGCGGATATCCTTGCGGGAAAGAGCATCGGCGCGGACGAGTTTACCTTAAGCGTTTACCCGGCCAGTATGCCGATTTATATGGAGCTGATCAAAAACGGCGCGGCCGCGAAGCTGATGGAGACGGGTGCGGTGTTAAAGACCGCTTTCTGCGGACCCTGCTTTGGTGCAGGAGATACCCCCGCCAACAACGGCTTTTCCATCCGTCATTCCACGAGAAACTTCCCGAACCGGGAGGGCAGCAAGATCCAGAACGGACAGATCGCCTATGTTGCTTTGATGGATGCCAGATCCATAGCTGCGACTGCTGCAAATAAGGGATTTTTGACGGCGGCTACGGAGCTGGATACGAAGTATACGAATCCGGTTTATTTCTTTGATGATAAGATCTATAAAAACCGTGTATTTGACAGTAAGGGACAGGCGGACCCGAACGAAGAGATCCGGCTTGGACCGAATATCAAGGACTGGCCCGAAATGACGGCCCTTCCCGAAAACCTGCTGCTTAAGGTGGTGTCCGAGATCCATGATCCGGTAACGACTACGGATGAGCTGATCCCGTCGGGAGAGACCTCATCCTATCGCTCCAATCCGCTGGGTCTGGCGGAGTTTACGCTTTCCAGAAAGGATCCGGAATACGTAGGCCGGGCAAAAGAGGTTCAGAAGGCACAGAAGGCCATTGAAGAAGGAAAAGCTCCTGCAGACGCTCTTCCCGAGCTTAAGGACATTCTCGCGGTACTTCGGGAAAGGTTTCCCGAAGCGGAGAAATCTCTTGGGATCGGAAGTACGATCTATGCGGTGAAGCCCGGAGACGGTTCCGCAAGAGAACAGGCGGCTTCGTGTCAGAAGGTTCTCGGGGGCTGGGCCAATATAGCCAGAGAATATGCGACGAAAAGGTATCGGAGCAACCTGATTAACTGGGGAATGCTGCCGTTACGTTTCGAAGAGGAGGAGCTCCCCTTTAAAAAGGAGGATTATCTGTTTCTTCCGGAAATTCGAAGGAGTATTGAAGAAAAGAAGGAAAAGATAACGGCCTTCCTTGTTAAGGATGGGTCGCTTTCGGAGGTGACTCTGATCCTGGATCCTCTGACGGAGGACGAACGTAGCATAATCCAAAAGGGCTGCCTTATTAATTATTACCGGGGATGAAGGACAATAATTTTTTTAACGGAAAAAACTTATTTAAGCTGGGATTGACGGTGGTCATCATCGTCTGTGTCTGTATCGCCTTCTACTTTCTGATCGACCGCTATACCGGCTTTGCCAAGGGATGGAATAAATTTCTGCAGATCATGCAGCCGGTGCTTTTCGGCTGTCTGGCTGCCTTCCTGGTAAATCCGATCATGAAGGCTTATGAAAAAAGGATACTGTCGAAAAGACTGCCGAAGGCGACGGACGAGAAGAAACGGGCGAAGATTATCAGAAGCTCCCGCTATCTTGCCATTGCGGCGGGTCTTACTACCTATCTGATCATCATCGCCGGACTGATCGCGCTGGTGCTGCCTCAGTTGATCGTTAATATTTCGGGATTTGTGGAGACCGTACCCGGACTTGTGGAGAAGTTTACGGCGAATTTTAAGGAATTTGCGCACAATTCCGAATTTTCCGAGCAAATATCCACAGCGCTGAGGACTGTGACCAATGTAGCAGACCAATATATAAAAAATACACTGATGCCGCAGCTCGGAACCTATCTTTCGATTTTTACCAGCGGAGTGGTTACCTTCCTTCGCTTTATTTTGAACCTGTTCATCGGTCTTATGGTGGCGGTCTATATCCTTGCGGAGAAGGAGAAGTTCAAGGGGCAGTTTAAAAAGATCCAATATGCCCTGTTTAAGCCGGAGACCGGTAACTCGATCATAACAACGCTGCGAAAGACGAATGATATTTTTGCGGGCTTTATCGTGGGAAAGCTGATCGACTCTCTGATCATCGGTGTGATCGCTTTCTTTGCGCTGTGGATCATGCAGATGCCCTGGCCCATGCTTTTGGCATCGATCATCGGTATTACGAACGTAATCCCTGTGTTCGGACCCTTTATCGGCGGCATACCCTGCGCGATTCTGATCTTTTTGACGGATCCTCTGAAGGCTCTGTATTTTATTATTTTCATCATCATCCTTCAGCAGGTGGACGGAAACATTATCGGACCGAATATTCTGGGAAATACGACCGGAGTCAGCAGCTTCTGGATCATTACGACAATATTGATCGGCGGAGGGTATTTTGGAATCCTCGGAATGCTTCTGGCGGTTCCGGTATTCGGCGTGATCTATTACCTGTTTAGCCGGTTCATCGGCAAAAAGCTTGTGAAAAAGGAGCTGCCGGTGAGAACGGATGATTATGTCCGGGCAGACTGGATGGATCCGGAATCGAAAGAGATCATATATAAGGAAGAACATGAGGAGAGCAAAAAGAAGAAGGGCTTCCGTTTCTTCCGGAGGAGAGAGTAACGTTGGACAAATACGAATACAAGCTGAGGCTCGATGAGCTGAAGTCGCTTGTGGCGGAACAGAAATACGAGCGGGCGGCAGAGCTCTGCGACGAGCTGAACTGGAAAAAGGTAAAAAACGTAAATTCTCTGGTGCAGGCCGGGGAAGCCTATGAGAAGGTAGGGCGTTATGAGGATGCCAGAGAGGTGCTTCTGGACGCTTATGACCGTTCGCCCATCGGAAGAATGATCATCTACCGTCTGGCTGAGCTTGCCATCAAGGTCAAGAATTTCGATGAGGCAAAGGAGTATTACGATGAATTTATTGACGTAGCGCCTCACGATAATTTACGATATGTGCTTCGTTATGAAATGATGAAGGCCGAGGGAGTACCGCTGGCCGAAAGGATCGCTCTTCTGGAGGAATTTAAGGAGGAGGAATATACGGAGAAATGGGCGTTTGAGCTGGCCTATCTGTATCATCGGGCCGGAGACAGCGCCAAATGCGTGGATGCCTGTGACGAGCTGGTTCTGTGGTTCGGCGACGGGCCTTATGTGGAAAAGGCGTTGGAGCTGAAGATGCTCTACCAGCCTTTAAATAAGATCCAGGAACAGAAATACCGGGATTTCCGTATGAAAAAGACCGGTCAGGTGGAGGTTCATACCGGAGAAAAGCTGCATTCCGGTGAGATCATTGCTGAAACCATACGGATACCGGATGTATCCTTGAATACCGAAAAATACAATACAGTCAATCTTCAGGCGGAGATCGCAAAGAGCATGGAGCAGATCGCGAACGCCAGGGAGAAGGATCAGGTTTCCGATTCCATGGATATCATTAAAGGAATCGTAGAGGAGATCCCCTATCTTCAGATTGAGGATGAAAAGCCGGAGGAAGAGGAGGCACATATCGAAACCGACGAGGAGATCGATTCGGATCTGTCCTCGGATTTCGAACGGTATCTTGCCGAGGAACGGGACGGACAGATGAGTCTTATGATCCCGGAGGAAAGAGTCGGTATGCCCCAGATCACGGGCCAGCTTTCTATCGATGAGGTGCTGGCGGAATGGGAGAAGACCCGTCGGGCTGCTGAGGCCGCAATGCAGGATAATGAGGAGCGGCGGCTGGAATCGGAAAAACAGCGGGCTTTGAAGGAAGCGCGGGAAATCATGGAAAAGCTTTCCGTCGTGATCCCACAGCTCGAGGCGGGAATGACCCCGAAGGAGATCCTGGAGGATAAATATGCCTCGGATATCAAAAATGATCAGGTCAGAGAAGAAGAAAAGCAGGCGACAAGGCTGGTGGAGGATGTAAACACCATCCTCCAGAAGGAGATCGACCGTCTGAATCGTGATCTGAATCCGCAGACGGAGGAGGTTTCTCTGCCCGGAGATAAGGACATAAAGGAGCTGAAGGCTCCCGAAGAGCCGGAGGTAGAGCTTCCTAAGCTGGAGCTTCCGGAAGTCGATTTTTCCATGTCGGAATTACTTCATGAGGAGCGGCCGAATACAGAGCTTCCAAAGACGGAGTCTCCGAAGGCGGAGCCGATAACGATGGAGCTCCCGAAGATAGAGCTTCCGAAGGACGAGTCTCCGAAGGCAGAGCCGATAACGATGGAGCTCCCGAAAATTGAGCTTCCGAAGGACGAAGCAAAGGAGCCGGTGAGAGAAGCCGGGATTGTTGCGGAATCTCCCGAAAAATGGATTCCAAGAAAGGTTACGGAAATCCGTGCGCCGGAGAGCTCCGAGAAAACGGTAAAGCCGTTTGAACCGGTAAAAATAAAAAAGGAAGAGACGGAAAAGCCAGAGGCTCTGCTTGAACAGAAAACCGTTCCGCTTCCCGAAATCGTAATGCCGGAAAGTCTGTTCGACACTACCGAGCTTCCGACCAAGCACATGGCAGATAAGAAAGAGGAGCTGCCAAAGCCCGAGTCGAAGCCGGAGAGAGTACCTGAGGAGCCGGTGAGAAGAGCTCCGGAGGCGGTAAAAAAAGCGCCGGAACCGATAAATAGAGCTCCCGGGGAGCTGAAGAGGCCGGAACCGACGGAAACGGCGCCGAAAAATGGGAAGATACCGGAGAAGCCTGTGGAGAAGAAGGCGTTGGAAAGACCGGCCCCTGTGAAAAAGCCGATCGAAAAAGCGCCGACGCCCGCCCCCGGTATATCCAAAAGACCGACTCCTTCGAAGCCGAAGGAGCTGAACGGGGAGGAACGACAGCTCTTTTCCTATTTCCTGGATGTCGAAGGAATGGAGGATCAGATCCGAAATACGGTATCCCATATCTCGGATCAATACCAGCAGGGTGGACGTTTCGGCGGCCATGTTCTGATTCAGGGTGTTTCCGGAAACGGGAAAACCACGCTGGCCAAGGATATCGTAAAGGCGGTAAAGAGCCGGACCGGAAGAAAATTCGGCAACGTTGCCAGTATCGAAGCGGCCGCGCTGAACCGGAAGGACATGGAAAAGCTGTTTGAGAAGGTGAATGGCGGTGCCCTTCTGATTGAGGGAGCCGGTTATTTAAGCGCCAAGACAGCCTCCAAGCTGGCAGCTTCAATGAAGGCGGATACCAGCGGTACCATGGTGATCCTGGAGGGGACCAAGGACGGGCTGAACGGGATCATGAGCCAGAGTCCGGAGCTGGCGTCGCATTTTCTGGAGCGTATTGTCATCCCGGCCTTTACCAGTGATGAGCTTGTCCGTTTTGCGAAGGCCTATGCGAACGAAGAGGAATATGAGATTGACGAAATGGCTGTGCTGGCGCTTTATGACCGGATCAGTAAGATCCGGAAGCTGGATGAGGTCACGACTTTGACCGAGGTGAAGGAGATCGTAGACAAGGCCATCGACAAGGCGGAAAGAATTAGTGTAAGAAATCTGTTCGGAGGCCGCCGTTCCGATGAGAACGGATACGTTCTTCTGCAGGAGAAGGACTTTGTGTAAAACGAAGCAAGTGCGAGACCGCGGCCCGCAATTTAATTCAGAAACGCAGTCGTATATACAGAGGAGGGAGAGTTATGCCGAAATTTAGTGATCTGGATATGTATCTCTTGGGTACGGCGACTCATTATGATATCTATAAGAAAATGGGAGCCCATCCCGGAAAGAAGGGAAAACGCGAGGGTGTTTATTTTGATGTCTGGGCGCCCCACGCCGAAGCCGTGTATGTGATCGGTGAATTTAACGACTGGAACGAGGAAGCGAATCCGATGGTGCATCTGACCCCGGAAGGGATCGGCATTCATGAATGCTTTGTTCCGGGAGCAAAGGTAGGACAGCTATATAAATATCTGATCCATACGAAGGACGGAAGAAAGCTGTATAAGGCCGACCCTTACGCAAACTGGGCAGAGCTTCGTCCCGGAACAGCCTCCCGTATAGCAGACATCAACACCTTTGAATGGACGGATGAGGAGTGGATGAAGGCCAGAAGAGAAGGACCGGAGAATACCCAAAAGCCCATGGCCATCTATGAGGTTCATCCCGGCTCCTGGATGCGCCATCCCGGAAGAGACGACGATGGCTTCTATACCTATCGGGAATTTGCGAAGGCGCTGACAAAATATGTGAAGTCCATGGGCTATACCCATGTGGAGCTGATGGGAATTTCCGAATATCCCTTTGACGGCTCCTGGGGCTATCAGGTGACCGGCTACTATGCTCCGACCTCGCGGTACGGTGCGCCGGAGGATTTTGCCTTCCTTGTGAATTATCTTCATACCCATAATATCGGAGTGATCCTGGACTGGGTTCCGGCGCATTTCCCACGGGATGCCCACGGTCTTGCGGATTTTGACGGACAGGCCTGCTATGAATATCCGGATCCCAGGAAGGGAGAGCATCCGGACTGGGGAACCAAGATCTTTAATTATGAACAGAACGAGGTAAAGAATTTCCTGATCGGCAGCGCCCTGCTGTGGGTGGAGCATTATCATGTCGATGGTTTGCGCGTGGATGCCGTGGCCTCCATGCTGTATCTGGATTACGGGAAAAAGGACGGCCAGTGGGTTGCCAATAAATACGGCGGGAATGAGAACCTGGAGGCCATCGAGTTCTTTAAGCATATCAATACGCTGATCCTCGGAAGAAACCGCGGGGCGATGATGATCGCCGAGGAATCCACGGCCTGGCCCATGGTGACCGGGAAAGTGGAGAATAACGGGCTGAATTTCAGCTTCAAATGGAACATGGGCTGGATGCATGATTTCCTTGATTATATGAAGCTGGATCCCTATTTCCGCAAGAACAATCATAACAAAATGACCTTCGCCATGAGCTACAACAGCGCCGAAAACTATATCCTGGTGCTGTCCCATGATGAGGTGGTACATCTGAAATGTTCGATGCTGAACAAAATGCCCGGGCTGGAGGATGATAAATACCGGAATTTAAGAGTCGGCTACGCCTTTATGATGGGCCATCCCGGAAAGAAGCTCCTGTTCATGGGCCAGGAATTTGCCCAGTCCAGAGAGTGGAGCGAGGAGCGGGAGCTGGACTGGTTTGTGCTGCAGGATCCGCGGCATAAGCAGGTACAGGAATGGGTCAGGGCTTTGCTTCATCTTTATCAGAAGCATCCCTGCATGTATGAGCTGGATACAGTCTGGAACGGCTTTGAATGGATCAATGCGGACGATTGCGACCGTTCTATCTTCAGCTTTGTAAGAAAAAATTCTGACGGAAAGGATAATCTTCTTTTCGTCTGTAACTTTACGCCGATGGAACGCTCGGACTACCGGGTCGGAGTCCCTGTCAAGGGCAGCTATAAGCTGGTGCTGGACAGCGATGATCCGAAGTACGGAGGTACCATCGCAAAGAAGAAAAAAACCTATAAGGCGAAAAAATCGCCCTGTGATAATCAGGAATACTCCTTTGATTATCCCCTGTCCCCGTACGGTGTAGCGGTCTTTGCCTTTTCCTATGTCTCATAAGGCGGCGGTTTTTCTTCTGGCAGCAGTTCTCTTTGCGGCAGCTTTGCCGTGCGGGGTCTGCGCAGAAGAACAGAACTGGTTTCCGGAGCCTTTTGTTTCAAAGGAGGATCCTTACGGCAGGAATACGGGGATCTATCTTCCTGCCAGTACCACGGATCAGGAGCTGAAGGCAGCTTTGCTTCTCCGCATGGAGCTGGGAGATGAGACCTGGAAGGAGGATATGCTTCTTCTGGGTACCTTTGATGCGCTTCCGGAGGGAAGAGAGAACCGCATCCTGGTTGCGAGTCTGCCGGATCTTCCGGAGGAAGCCAGACAGAAAATGCCCACAGAGTTTACCCTGCTTCATGAGCAGGGCCTTTGTTATACCTATGAGGATGAGAAGGGAACGGTTATGGTACTGACGGCAGATCAGGCTTCCTCCCTTCCCCTGTGTGCTTCCAGTCTTCTGGAGGAGGAGCTGCTTTCGAATACCGAAAACAGCTATGTCGTGATCGATATGAATAAGGAGCAGGAACAGGAGGAGACGGTTTCTACGGAAGCGGAGGAGTATCCCGAGGCGGAGCTGGATCTTTCCCTCTGGCCTTATCCGTTCAGCAGGGGAGGAAAGCTCCTTCCCTTATCCATTGTTTTTCCTGATAATATTTCAGATACGGAATTAAATCTTTTGGGAAGAGTTCTGGCCATGAAGGTGGGCAGGCTTTCTCCGGATACGGATATTACCGTGATCCGCTGGGAGGATGCCGAGAAGGATACAGGAAGAAATCAGATCGTCATCGGTCAGGGAGAGGACAACGGCTATCTGAAAAGGCTTCTGGGAAGCCAAGGGGATACAGATACCGGATGCATCCGGCTTATGAAAAAAGAGGAAGAGGATCAGGCGGTCCTGCTTCTGTACGGTAAGGATGAAGAGACCCTGTCCTATGTTCTCCGGTTCCTGCGGGAGGAGGAGAATACAGACCGGCTGGAGGGGAACTGTTTAATGGTGGATGATCAGCTTCAGTATACTGCTGTCCGGCTGGAGTCATCGAACGAGGAGGCCGGGGAAGGAAGCAGCGCATCGGATGGAAGGGTTATGCTGGTGGTTATCATTGCTGCCGGCGTACTGACCGCTACGGGTCTGGTACTTCTTGTCCTTTTCAGCATACGGGACAAAAAAAATGAAAAAAAAGTATGAAAAGCGGCTCCGGGCGCTGAATCGGAAAAAGCGCCGTGAGGAGATCGGAAGGCGGTCTTTGATCCGAATCCGGAACGTGTCTTTGGGCGTGCTTTTCATCGTTCTTCTTTTTCTGGTGGTGCTTCTGATCCGGAATCTGTTTCTGGACGGTCGAAGCCGAAGCCGGATGGCAGAGCTTCAGAAATATGTTTCCGCGGACAACAGAAAAAACGGAACGGAAGAGCTGATACCCACGGAAGAGGAAAAGCCGGTGGGCAAGAAGACAGAGAAGGAGACCGAAGCGGTACCGGAGGTAAGGAGGCGCGAGGAAGGAAGGCTTTTGCAGTATCAGCTTCTGTACCAGGAGAACAACGACCTGTGCGGATGGCTTCGGATCCCGGATACGGTGATCGATTACCCGGTGATGCATCGGGAAAATGACAATGACTTTTACCTTGCCCACGATTTCTCGAAGGAGGAGGATGTGAACGGGCTGCTGGTTCTGGATAAGCGCTGTGATCCGAATGGTACGGATGCAAATCTTCTGATCCACGGACACAATATGCGGTCCGGCTTTATGTTCGGTTCGCTGAAGGAATACAAGGATCCGGCGTATTTTGAGGCCCATCCCACGATCTGGTATGACACGCTTTATCATGAATATACCTATCGGATCGCGGCCGTGTTTCTCTCTTCTGTCGGGGAAGAGCGTGATAAGGATTTTGATTTCTATGACTATATCAATATTGATACGGAAGAGGAGTTTTATGCCTATGTAAACGGGGCCAGAGAAGCATCTCTTTATGATACAAGGCTTACTCCCGTTTACGGTGACCAGCTTCTGACGCTGTCGACCTGCGATTATTCAAAGGAGGACGGGAGGCTTGTGATCGTGGCATTCCGACACCCCGGCCAGTAAAAGAAAGGATACCGTTTGAAGGATCAGAGAAGGAAGTATCGTAATTTAAGACTGTTTGCCGGTATTTCATTGGTGATCCTTGCCCTTCTGGTGGCAAATGTCCCCGCCCCCTTTCGGGCAGATGAGCTGGAGAATACCATGGTTTCACCGGATGACCCGGGGATGACGGAGGCTTCAGAAGGAACGGAGAATGAAACCGGGACAGAGGCGTCCTCGGAATCGGAAACCGAAGGGGAAACGGAAACAGAGGCCGGGACGGAGACGGAAACGGAAACGGAGACGGAAACCGAGACAGAAACGGAGACCGAAGCCGGGAAACCCGGTGCTGCGGATTATGATACCAGGACCATTACCGTGATCGATAATCGCGCGGATACAGAAAAAAAAGGAAAGACCACGGCAAGTGTTCCGAAGACCTATGCAAAGACTGTATTTTTAAGGATCGAAAGCTCGGAGGGAAAGCAGATCAAGCCGCAGATCAATGAAAAATACGGGTATGACGGGATCAGTCCCTTTACGATGATTCTGGCTACCGAGGATACGGGAGGGGCAGTGGTCTCGGATTTTGGTGAACGCTGTACCGTAACCATGGTCCCGCCGGATGACTATGCTGCTTCCAAAAAGGAGATCAGGCTCTACGGGGTGGAGCCGGACGGCTCGCTGGAGGAAATCTATACGGTGGAGGCGAAGACCACCAGCGGAGAAACCTACCTCATGTTCTCTACGGATCATATGGGGGAATATGCATTTGTCCTGAATGAGAAAGAGAAAATGGATATTGAGACACAGGACGAGCGGGATGAAAAGGTGGGAACCGTCAGCTCACAGATCATCTGGGACACGGCAGAGGTGGCGGGGACAACGCTGGTCATCGAGGACAACGAGGGAACCGACGATAAGAATACGGATATGATCCCGCTGCTGGAGGAGACGGAGGAGTATGCGAATGCACAGCAGATGGGTTTCTATGATCTGTCTCTTGTGGACGGAGAAGAACAGGAAATCGGTTCCGACAGCTCCTATCGTGTCTATGTTCATCTTCCGCTGCCCAGAGAAATGAAGCTTGACAGGGGGGAGATCGCGGCAGTCTATACCTATGCATTGCAGGCAGACGGAACGAAGAAGGCGGAAAAGGCGGAAATTGTGGATACCGGAACGGAGGGGGGTATACCCTATGTGGATTTTATTGCCACCCACTTTACGGAGTACACCGTTCTCTACGGAGAGATAACGGAGGCTGCCAATGACGGTGCTTCTGCCGAGGGTCAGAATGCGCAGAATCAGCCGCCTCAGCCACAGTCGACTGCGGCGGAGTCCCAGACTGTGGTCGCCACGGTTCCTGCTTCAACCGAGAATACGACCGAAGCCGCGCAGCCTCAGAACGGACAGAATTCAACGCCGGCCCGGCCCGCTTCCACGGAGAATACGGCTTCGCCGGCAAATGGGGCGAATCCACAGAATACAGCCGCGGCTCAACCCGCTTCTACAGAGAATGCCGCTTCGACTGCAAGACCGGCTTCCACGGAAGCAACGAACACTCAGACGACCGCCAATGCGCAGGGCAGCAGTTCGGAAAATCGCGGAAAAGTGGACATGCCGAAAACCGCGGATGCGACCACCTATCGCAATATCCTGGTCATACTATTCCTTGCTGCCGGCTGTTTTCTTCTGGTGACCTGCATACCGGTCCGGAGAAAAAAGAGGGAGCAAAAGTAAAAATTATACAATAACATGTGAACTTTTTGTTAATAATTTATGGAAAACATAAGAATACAGCCTTGATTTATTTTGCAAAAAGTGATAAGTTCTTTATGTTAGTAAAAAACTTTTTTTAAGGAGGAATCATATGAAAGGCAAAAAGATTTTATCCGTTGCCCTTGCCTGCGCAATGTCCATTTCGATGGCAGCTTGCGGCAACAACAACAACAGCGCTCCTGCGAGCAATGATGCAGCAGCGGCCCCCGCAGCGGATACTGCAGCTCCCGCAGCGGATACCGCGGCTCCGGCAGCAGATACTGCAGAAGCAGCAGCTCCTGCGGCTGATGCAGCAGAAGCAGAGGCTCCCGCTACCAGCGGCGGCGGCAAGGTAGGTATCTCCATGCCGACTCAGTCTCTTGAGCGTTGGAATCGTGACGGCTCCTATCTGGATGAGAAATTCAAGGAAGCCGGTTACGAAACATCCCTTACCTATGCTGATAACAAGATCGATCAGCAGGTGAAGGACATCGAAGGTCTGATCGCTGACGGTGTAAACCTTCTCGTAGTTGCTGCTGTTGACGGCGAGGCTCTTACTCAGGTTCTTGCAGGCGCTAAGGAAGCCAACATTCCGGTTATCTCCTATGACCGTCTGATCATGAACACCGATGCCATCAGCTACTATGTATCTTTTGATAACTATACTGTCGGTACTCTGCAGGGTCTCTTTGTTGTTGATCAGCTTGATCTTGACAACGCTGCCGGCCCGTTCAATATCGAGTTTACCGCCGGTGACCCGGCCGATAACAATGCCGGCTACTTCTTTAATGGTGCTTATGACGTATTAAGCCCCTACATCGAAGAGGGCAAGCTTGTTGTTCAGTCCGGACAGACAAGCTTCGATCAGGTAGCCACTCCGCAGTGGGATACCAAGAACGCTATGAACCGTTTCCAGAACATTCTGGGATCCAACTATCCGAACGGAACTACTCTTGATGTAGCTCTTTGCTCCAACGACTCTACTGCTCTTGGTGTTTCCCAGGCTATTGAGTCTGACTATTGGGGAAATGTTGAAGACGTTATCATTACCGGACAGGACGGTGACGAAGCGAACCTGGCGAACCTCGTAGACGGCAAGCAGACCATGACGGTTTACAAGGCTGTTGCGAACGAAGCTGTTGCTACCATCGACCTTGGTGTCGCGATCCTTAGCGGCCAGACTCCGGATGAAAGCCTGATCGCTGATGCGGGCTGGAGCTTCGACTGCGCTTATGATACAGAATCTTATGACAACGGAACCGGAATCATTCCTTCCTATCTGCTTGTTCCGACCGTTGTAACGAAGGACAACATGGTTGCTGAGCTGGTTGATACCGGATATTATACACAGGATGATGCCGGTTATCTCCATCCGGCAGGCTGATCGTTGAAAAATACGATTGAAAAATAAGCTCTAAATTCGGGCGGGGCAATTACTGGCTCCGCCCTCTTTTTCAATAATTTAGAGGAGGTATTTTTTTTGGCTGATTATATTTTGGAAATGAAGAGCATTACAAAGCTCTACCCCGGTGTAAAGGCGCTGGATAACGTTAACCTGCAGGTTGAACGCGGTGAGATCCATGCTCTGGTCGGTGAAAACGGTGCCGGGAAGTCCACATTGATGAACGTGCTATCCGGAACGATACCTCATGGGGAGTATACGGGGGATATCGTATACAACGGACAGGAATGCCAATTTCATAACATTCATGATTCCGAAAAGCTTGGGATTGTTATTATCCACCAGGAGCTGGCTCTAATCCCTGAGCTTACCATAGCGGAAAACATGTTCCTTGGAAATGAAAGAAAGAATTCCTTCGGGAAGATAAACTGGAATGAAACATATAAACAGGCCAGCGAGCAGATGAAGCGTGTGGGTCTGAAGGAATCCTCCAATGTTCTGATCAAGGACATCGGAACCGGAAAGCAGCAGCTTGTTGAGATCGCCAAGGCTCTTTCCAAAAACGTGAAGCTTCTGATTCTGGACGAGCCCACCTCTTCACTGAACGAAGAAGACTCCAAGATGCTTCTGGACATGCTTCTGGGCTTTAAGAAGGAGGGATTGACCTCGATCATCATTACCCATAAGCTGAACGAGGTTGCCTACTGCGCTGACCGGATCACAGTCGTACGTGACGGCTCGACGATCGAGACCATGGAAAATCCGAACCATGACATCGATGAAGAGCGGATCATTAAGGGAATGGTTGGTCGTGAGCTTACAGACCGCTATCCCGCCAGAGAGCATAAAATCGGAAAGGAAGTCCTGTTCCAGGTCAAGAACTGGGAGGTTTACCATCCCGTCTATACCGAGAAGTGTATGGCGAAAAATATCAGCTTCGAGGTGCATAAGGGCGAGGTGGTCGGTTTCTCCGGACTGCAGGGTGCAGGCAGAACCGAACTCATGATGTCTCTCTTCGGTAAGAGCTACGGAACCAAGATTTCCGGTCAGGAGTTCATTAACGGTCAGGAGGTTCATCTGAAAAATGAACATGACGCCATCGAGCATGGCCTGGCTTATGCAACAGAAGACCGGAAGGTGAACGGACTGGTCCTGGAGGATTCCATCGCATGGAATACGACCATGGCCAAGATGAGCAAGATCAGTAAGCGCGGGATTATTGATGTCAATAAGGAAAACAAGGTAGCCAATGAGTATGTGGCGGCCATGAAGACGAAGACACCGAGCGTCCAACAGGCTGTCGGAAATCTTTCCGGTGGTAATCAGCAGAAGGTACTTCTGTCAAAGTGGATGTTCGCGGAACCGGATGTTCTGATCCTTGATGAGCCTACCCGTGGTATTGACGTCGGGGCGAAATATGAGATCTACGGCATCATCAACGATATGGTGGCTCAGGGCAAGGCTGTGATCATGGTTTCTTCTGAGCTTCCGGAATTGCTCGGAATGTGTGATAATATCTATGTGATGAACGAGGGGCGTCTCGTGGGTACCTTTACCGCGGAGGATGCTACGCAGGAGAAGATCATGAGTGCGATCCTGTCCTCAAAGGACAAGGCATAAGGAGGCGTAATCTATGAAAGTATCAACCTTTTTGAAAAAGTATACGATGATCCTGGCACTAGTCATCGTCTTCATCTTCTTTACAGTGCTTACCAACGGAAAGCTGCTCTATGCGCAGAACGTCAGTAACCTTTTACTGCAGAATGCCTACGTTTTGATCATGGCCTGCGGTATGCTGCTCTGTATCCTGACCGGTGGTAACGTCGACCTGTCCGTCGGTTCGACACTCTGCCTTTCGGCGGCATTATCTGCCAAGCTTCTTTCCATTGGTGTACCGGCGGGCGTAGCGATCCTGGTATCGCTTCTCGTAGCTGCCGTGATCGGTGTCTGGCAGGGCTGGCTCATCGGTTATGTACATATTCCGCCGTTCATCTGTACTCTGGCGGGTATGTTCCTGTTCCGCGGTTTTGCCCGTGTTATCTTAAGCTCCAAGACCATCGCTGTGATGAATGAGAGCTTCCTGAATCTGTTTACATCCTATATCCAGCCGGAAGGCTCTGAAGGCCCGTACAACTCCGCTATCGTTGTCGGTGTGATCATCGCTGTCTGCCTTCTGGTCTTCAAATTCTACAGCATCGGAAAGCAGAAAAAGAGCGGTTATATGAATTCCTCACCGGTCGGTCAGATCGTAAAGACCCTCATCATCGATGCGGTTATTATCGCTTATACGGTTCTTCTTTCCCAGTATAAGGGTATTCCGGTCATGCTGATCTGGATCCTGGTCGTGGTTGTGATCTTCGCTTTCCTGACAAGCTCCACGGTCTTCGGCCGCTACTTCTACGCAGTCGGTGGTAACGAGAAAGCGACCAAGCTTTCCGGTATCGATCCGAGAAAGGTTTACTTTGTTGCTTACTTCCTGATGAGCTTCCTGGCCGGTTTCTCCGGACTTCTTGTGGGTGCTCGAATCGGTTCTGTTGATGGTAACATGGGTAACTCCTACGAGATGGACGCCATTGCCTCCTGCTTCATCGGTGGTGCTTCCGCATACGGCGGATCCGGTACGGTTCCCGGCGTTATGGTCGGTGCTATCCTTCTCGGTGTTATCAACCAGGGTATGTCGATCTACGGTCTGCCGGATCAGTGGCAGTACGTGGTCAAGGGCGGTGTGCTTCTGGCGGCTGTTGTCTTCGACGTTGTAAGTAATCACAAAACGGGTAAATCCTGATGAAGAGAAATCCGTCCTTAGGACTTGGCCTGCGACTGATAGTCGCAGGCTATCTTCTTTATATTGCCTACGTACAATTTAAAAGCCTTCCCACTACGGAACATTTCGCGTTGTCCCTGGTTTTCGGGATACTCTTTACGGCAGTCGGTATCGCCTTCGGAATCTGGGCTGTCCTTGTCTATCGAAAGGATACGAAGCCTGCTCCGGAGGAAGAAAAGGAGCCCGTCGATGCGGAATTTACGGAAGCCGAAGCCGCGGAAGAAAAACCGGAGATGATTGAGGCGAAGGAGGAGCCTTCGGCTGATGAAGCCGCTCCGCTGCAGAAGGCGGAAGAGGAGAGCTTTGAGGAGTAGTTTATAGAAATTGTGAGGCGACTGTTCGGGCAGGGTCTGGAATAGCTGCCTGTTGGAGAGAGAGAATGGCCAAGCTTTATTATTACTATGGAGCAATGGGGAGTTCCAAAACGGCAAACGCCCTGATGACCCACTTCAATTATCAGGAGGTGGGACAGAGGGCCCTTCTTACAAAGCCCTCCGTGGATGTACGGGATGGGGCGAATGTTGTTCATTCCAGAATCGGACTTCGGGAGGAATGTATTCCGCTGGAGGAGCTGGAAAAGTATTCCCAGAGAAAGATCAAATCCTATCATGTCATCATCGTGGATGAGGTACAGTTTGCCACGCCGGAGCAGATCGATTTTCTATCGGACATTGCGGATTTTATGGACGTTCCGGTTGTCTGCTACGGCTTGCGCGCGGACTTTCAGAACCATCTTTTTCCGGGAAGTGAGCGGCTGATCGCGATCTGTGATGTGATCAAGGAGCTGAAGACCGTTTGCTGGTGCGGAAAGAAAGCCACCTGCAACGCCCGTTATAATGAAAAGGGAATCGTCCGCGACGGGGAACAGGTGGTTCTTGGCGCGAACGACAGCTATATTTCCTTATGCAGAAAGCATTTTAAGCTGGGCCAGCTCAGTGCAAATCGTACTTATTGAGGCAGAGTGGATCATGGATGACTATATTACAACTATTTCCGGCGTTCATTTTACAATTATGGATCCGAAGCCGGAGGATATCCGAATCGAGGATATAGCGCATGCGCTGTCCCTGATGACAAGGGCAAACGGCCATCTGCCGCAGTTCTATTCCGTTGCACAGCACTGCATCGCCTGTTATTATGAGGCACAGACCAGAAACTATGATCAGAGAGTGGTTCTGGCGTGTCTTCTTCATGACGCCAGTGAAGCCTATTTATCGGACCTGACGCGCCCGGTAAAGAAGAACATGACGATCTACCAGCAGGTGGAAAAACAGATTCAGGATATGATCTATATTAAATATCTGGGAGCCGGGTTATCGAAGCATGAAGCAGAGCTGGTTTCTTCGGTAGATGATGCGGAGCTTTATTATGAGTTTCTGAATTTAAAGAAGGAAGAGCTGATGAAACAGCCGCCGATCCTGGTCCGAAGCCATGATTATCCGGTGCGGGATATGAAGGAGGTGGAGGACGAATTTCTTTCGTGCTTTGAATCAGCGGGAGGGATCCGTTCATGAAAAAGAAGCAGAGCAGGCTGAACGTCGCTATTGTGCTTCTGATCCTGGGTATAGTAATTGTGATCGCTCTGGATGTAAAAATCTTTCGGGAGCATACTGCTTCCTTTGTAGAAAGCCATCCTTATGTATTGTCCGAGGATAACCGGGTAAGCCTGGATACAGGAGCGGAGAACCACACCGAAAACGCCGAAGCTGTCGAAGGTACAGAAGCCTCGGAGACGGAAGCGCCGCTTCCGCCGGCGGTTTCCAATGGTGAAAGCTCGGCAACCTCGGGGGTTTTTTCGGAGATCTTCGGAGGAGACTGATCAGATAAACTGATTTTGTGCGGGGTCGTAGGTATAATCTGCGGCCTCGAGTTTTTTTATCAATTCCTCTTTATCGCAGCCGTTTGCGGCGCAAAATCGGTCCAGAGTCGGAAATCTGTCCCTTAATGCTGTATTTACTACACTGAGCAGTAAAATTGGATCCTTTGGCAGGTCATTCACGCTCGGTTCCTCCTTCTATGATGACTTCTGTTGTCGTTTCCGTATACAGGCCCTCGATCTCGGGCTGTTCACTGGCCATCTCCGAAACAAAATCCATATTCTCCTGATTGATCTGATCGATCCTGGATGGATCCGAGGACCTGCTTTTCTCCGAACGCAGCAGAAGAAGACAGCCCAGCAAGGTCAGGATGGATAAAAAACCGATCAGGATCACGGGAAGCGGGATCTTTTTGGTATGCTCCTTCATTGGAAACGATACTGCTTCATTGATCCGCTCCCAGACGGTAATCGCGCTGATCCGAATATGATCTTCATCGGGAATATCCGGATGAAGAGGACGGTTTGCCTCATACAGAGCCTCTCCGGACCATAGCTCGTAAAAAACGGGAATTACCTGCTCCAGCCAGGGATATATTTCGTTCGGGTCGGGCAGCTCATTTATGTGGAGAAGCACATACGGATAGAATTCCGAAAGAAAATCATCTCTGCGCACCTGGTCCGCCATGATCCGGGAGGCACGGATGCAGCATAGCTGGAAGGTTTTGTTATAAAAGACCAGAAAGGCGTTTTTGTCGCCGGTCTTCATTTTTTCAATGGCATTCAGCAAACGCTTGTCAACATCCATGGCACTTATTATACTATATAACGATGCCAAATGGTTAGAATATTAGAGGATGAACAGGATGGAATTGTGGGATATTTACGACAGGAACAAAAAGAAGACCGGACGGACCATGAAGAGAAATGACTGGTGTTTGAAGGATGGAGAATATCATCTTTCGGTATTGGGGGTCGTCAAACGTACGGATGGAAAATACCTGATTACAAAACGGAAGATGAATAAGCACTGGGCTCCCGGCTGGTGGGAGGTGCCCGGCGGAGCCGTAAAGGCAGGAGAGGCCTCTGAGGACGCTGTAAAGCGGGAGGTATTGGAGGAGACAGGGATCGATGTATCCGGGGCGGAGGGAGGCTACGTTTTCTCCTACCACAGGGAAAATCCGGGAGAGGGCGATAATTATTTTGTGGATATCTACTGCTTCTGTCTGGACTTTGAGGAAGCGGACGTCCATCCCCAGGAGGAGGAAACGGACGGCTTTATGCTCGCGGAGCTGGAGGATATAAGGAAATTCGCCGAAGAGGGGATCTTTCTTCATTACGACAGTATCAAGCAGGTATTTACAGCATAAATCGGAGGATAATCCTGCGCTGTAATTTTTTATTGCCAAATGACGGGCAATAGAATTATAATACCAGAGGTAAAAGCAACCGATTGTAAAGGAGTGTGATATTCATGGGATACGTTGATGAAGTAATGGAACAGCTAAAACAGAAAAATGCCAGTGAGCCGGAGTTTTTACAGGCAGCGGAGGAGGTTTTGGATTCCCTTCGTCCGGTGGTGGATGCAAATGAAGAGGTCTACCGTAAGGAGGCTATTCTGGAGCGGATTACGGAGCCGGATCGTCAGTTCAAATTCCGTGTGCCCTGGGTAGATGATAACGGACAGGCTCATGTGAACATCGGCTATCGTGTCCAGTTCAATAACGCGATCGGACCCTACAAGGGCGGTCTTCGTCTTCATCCTTCTGTGAATATCGGAATCATAAAATTTCTCGGATTTGAACAGATTTTCAAAAACAGCCTGACCGGTCTTCCGATCGGAGGAGGAAAGGGCGGTTCGGATTTTGATCCCAAGGGAAAATCGGACCGTGAGATCATGCGTTTCTGCCAGAGCTTTATCAGCGAACTTTACAAATACATCGGCGCAGACGAAGACGTTCCGGCGGGTGATATCGGAACCGGAGCCCGGGAGATCGGGTACATGTTCGGTTATTATAAAAAGCTGAAGGGAACCTTTGAGGGCGTGCTGACCGGAAAAGGCCTGACCTATGGCGGTTCTCTTGCCCGGACAGAGGCTACGGGCTACGGCCTTCTCTATATCGTTGAGGAGCTGTTCAAGGACCACGGCGACTCTCTGCAGGGAAAGACCGTTGCGGTCTCCGGTGCCGGTAATGTGGCCATCTATGCGATCCAGAAGGCGCAGCAGCTCGGAGCGAAGGTTGTAACCTGCTCGGATTCCACGGGTTGGATCTATGATCCCGAAGGAATTGATGTGGAGCTCTTAAAGGAAGTAAAAGAAGTAAAGAGAGCGCGTCTGACGGAGTATGCCGCGGCCAGAAAGAGCGCCGAATACCATGAAAAGAAGAACGGCGAGCATGGCGTATGGTCTGTGAAATGCGATATCGCTCTTCCCTGCGCGACTCAGAATGAGCTGGATATTGAGGATGCGAAGCAGCTTGTTGCCAACGGTGTGACGGCTGTCTGTGAAGGGGCGAATATGCCGACCACCATTGAGGCCACTAAGTACCTTCAGGAGAATAAGGTCTGGTTCATCGGCGGTAAGGCTGCCAATGCCGGCGGTGTGGCTACGTCTGCTCTGGAAATGAGCCAGAATTCGGAGCGTCTTTCCTGGACCTTTGAAGAGGTGGACAAAAAGCTCCAGCAGATCATGGTGAATATTTATCATAATATCGATGACGCTGCCAAGCGTTACGGTATGGAAGGAAACTACGTGGCAGGCGCAAATATCGCCGGATTTGAGAAGGTGGTAAACGCCATGCTTGCACAGGGAATCTGCTAAATAAGATATGATTACCATTAGCTTATGCATGATCGTAAAAAATGAGGAAGCGGTGCTGGACAGATGTCTGTCCAGCATTGCTCATTTGGTGGAGGAAATCATCATCGTCGATACGGGCTCAACGGATCGTACGAAGGAGATCGCCGCCCGTTATACGGATCAGATCTATGATCTTCCCTGGCATCAGGATTTCTCCGAGGCCCGTAATTACGCCTTTTCCAAGGCCTCGATGGAATATATTTATACGGCGGATGCGGACGAGGTCCTTCCGAGTCTGAGCCAGCAGAAATTCCGGAATCTGAAGGAGGTTATGCTTCCCGAGGTAGAGATCGTACAGATGAAGTATGTGACGGAGCCGGAGTTTAATACCGTGATCAATCTGAAGCGGGAATACCGTCCCAAGCTTTATAAGAGGGTTCGTTCGTTTGTCTGGGAGGATGCAGTTCACGAAACGGTTCGGCTGACCCCCATTATCTTTGACAGTGACATCGAGGTCATGCATTATCCTACCGCGGACCATTCCGAACGGGATTTTAATCTCCTTCTGCTTACCTTTGACCGAAATAAGACCCTGTCGAAAAAGCTGATCTCCATGTATGCGAGAGAACTTTTTATGGCGGGAAGAGAGCGTGATTTTCTGAATGCGGAGCAGGTTTTCCTTTCTCTCTATGAAAAGGAATCCGATCCGGAGCTTATGGAACAGGAGTGTGCGGTGCTGATCCGGGTCGCGCGGCTGAAAAAGGACTGGGAGCGCTTTATTTCCCTGGCTTTGGCGGATCAGGGGGATACGTTTATTTCGGATATCTGTTATGAGATAGGAGAATACTTTTTCCAGAGAGAGGAATACGGTAACGCTGCCCGGTGGTTCCACAAGGCGGTAACGGATGCCGAGCCGATGCTAAATGTGCGGCTTGGCGGAGATATGGCGTATTTTCGGCTGGCGGATTGCTGCGAATATCTGGCTTCCATGGAACAGGATGAGTCGCTCAGGGAACGGGCGGCAGAATACCGAAGGGCAGGCGAGGACTGGAGGATGCCGGAAGGGGATATATAAAAAAGCGCTGATTGATCCTCACCAGCGCTGATCAGAAAACGACCATGTTTCTTCCGTGGCTCTTGCCGTAATAGAGCTTTGCATCGGCGGCTTCGATGGTCTGGTCATAGGTCTGCCCCATTCCCCACTCCTCCAGACCGAAGGTCATGGTTATATGGATCAGATTTCCTTCACAGGAAAATTCCGTATGCTTGATCTTATGACGCAGGTCATCCAGAAAGCTCTGGGCATCATCCCCGTTCATATCCGGAAGCAGAAACAGAAATTCCTCACCGCCCCATCGGGCACATTCACCACGGCCGACCGTGGACTCCATAAAAATCTTTGCAAGACTCTTTAACAGCGAATCTCCTGCGGCATGGCCGTAGGTATCATTTACCTTCTTAAAGAAATCGATATCCCCGATCGCCAGATTAATAAAGCCACCGTACTTTTCCGCATGCCGGATATCTGCTTCGATCCGGTTTGTCATGGATCTGCGGTTCGGAAGACCGGTCAGGGGATCCGCGTTGGCCAGAAGCTCGATCCGCTTGTTGTAGTTGATGAGCTTTCTTTCCATTTCCATGGAATCCTTGGTAAACAGAAGAACCAGACCGGTTAAAGCGGTAAAGCAGGCGATGGTATTGACAAGCTGAAGAGTCGTTTCCTCCTGGGAGGTCAACGGGATCAGCGGTTCGAACCGTTTACAGTAATAGTACAGGCAAAGACGGCAGAAGCAGATAAAGACAGAGAACAGGCCTTTAATAAACAGAGCGGTATAGCTGGTCATGCAGAAAAAGACCAGAAGCACCATCAGAAAATGTTGGGCTCCGCTGTTCCAGCCCACAGCAACGACATATAGAATTGTCCAAAACAGGGTAAAGAACGTAATAAAGCGTCGCGTTGCCTCCGTATGACCACGATAGGTAAGGGCAAAACCGACCATATAGGCGATGATCGAGATAAAATTCAGAATGGCTGTCAGATAGTTGTCATAAAACAGAAAAGCGATCGCCTGCACCAAAAAAAAGGCAGAGAATAAAAGACAGAGAATTCGCATCAAAACAGCTACCTTCTTTGTCTCGTTTTCATTATCCACATCCTTTAGGATAAAGGCGATCAAACGTTTCATGTCTAAAACTCCTACAGCTTATGTTATTGTAACACTTATACCATATGGAAACAACAAAAAAAACCGGCGGAATCCCGCCGGTTTTAATTAGTATAATTACAGGTTTTTCTTCAGAGCATCTACCTTATCCAGGGCCTCCCAGGGAAGGGAAAGATCATCTCTTCCGAAATGGCCGTAGGCAGCAGTCTGTTTGTAGATCGGTCTTCTCAGATCCAGCATTTTGATGATACCGGCGGGACGAAGATCGAAATTTTCACGGATGATCTCGATCAGTTTTTCGTCAGAAACCTTACCGGTTCCGAAGGTATCGATCATAACCGAGGTCGGCTCGGCCACACCGATGGCGTAGGAGAGCTGGATCTCGGCACGGTCGGCCAGACCGGCCGCTACGATATTCTTTGCAACATAACGGGCAGCATAGGCCGCGGAACGGTCCACCTTTGTGCAGTCCTTTCCGGAGAAGGCACCGCCGCCATGTCTGGCATAGCCGCCATAGGTATCTACAATAATCTTTCTGCCGGTAAGACCCGCATCGCCGTGGGGTCCCCCGATGACAAAGCGTCCGGTGGGGTTAATGAAGAATTTGGTGTTTTCATCCAAAAGCTCCTTGGGAAGCACGGGATCAAAGACATACTTTTTAATGTCCTCGTGGATCTGTTCCTGGGATACCTCTTCGTCATGCTGAGTAGAAAGCACCACAGCTTCAAGCCGCTTCGGCTTTCCGTTTTCGTCATATTCAACGGAAACCTGGGATTTTCCATCAGGACGGAGATACGAAAGCGTACCGTCTTTACGGACCTTCGTAAGCTGCAGAGCCAGCTTGTGCGCCAGATCGATGGGATAAGGCATATAGTCGGGGGTTTCGTTTGTAGCATAACCAAACATCATACCCTGGTCCCCGGCACCGGTATCCAGATCGTCGGTCAGAGAACCTTCTCTGGCCTCCAGAGCCTTGTCGACGCCCATGGCGATATCCGCGGACTGCTGGTCCAGAGCCACCATAACCGCGCAGGTATTTCCGTCAAAGCCGGTCTTCGCATCGTTATAACCGATCTCGTTTACGGTTTCCCGGACGATGGAGGGAATGTCCAGCCTGGCTTTGGTTGTGATCTCACCGGTCACAAGCACGAAGCCGGTACAGGTCGCGGTTTCGCAGGCTACTCTTGAATAGGGATCCTCTTTCATGCAGGCGTCCAGGATCGCGTCGGAAACAGCATCACAGACCTTGTCGGGATGCCCTTCCGTAACTGATTCCGAGGTAAATAATCGTTTCTCCATTTTCTGTTCTCCTTCCGTATGATTCACAGGAAGCGGTAAGACCTCCGTGAAAAAAAGTCCGCATGAAGCGGACGAAAATCTGAAATAAAACGTCCTCTTATTGTTCGATCACTCGCTCAGGCTGGCACCTTCCTCATAGGGGTTGCCGTGACTTCTTCGATCCTATGTATCTCCATCACTCTGAATAAGAGAATGACAATATGAAATTTTATCTCAGCAGGCTACAACAGGAAGATTACTATAGGAATATTGACAAGTCAAGTGACAAGTTGACTTTTTTGTATCATGAGGTTAATATCTTCATATGGAAATTAAGCCTTTTCGATGCAAAACAGAAGATCTGACCCCCGGAATGGTGACGGTAGGGATCGTAAGGAGTCCTTCGGGACAGGAGATCCTGATGCCGGGAACGAGACTCACGAAATTTCTGATTACCCGGCTCGTCTATTATAAAGTAGAAAGTGCTGATGTGCTCATACCTCCGACGGAAACCATCGCGATTCCTCCCAGCGCGGTCTTTACAGAGCAGGAGGAGGAGCCGAAGCCCCCGGTAGAACCGGTGGCGCCAAAGGAACCCGAGCCGCCGGCTGGTCTTTCGGATGAGGAGCTTACGATCTCCCCGTATGAGGATGAGGAGAAGCCGACGCCGGCTCCTGCGCCAAAGCCCGTGGAGGAGGCAAAGTCCCGGATTACGGTCGCTCCCATGCCGCAGACCGCCGTATTTAAAAATACGGAGGTGAAGCCGAAGGAGACCCGGATCCTGAAGGCCACGGATAAGATCGTGGCGCCGACGGGAATCGGCGGGACCGTGAATCCCACATACTCCCAAGCGGTAAAGCGGTCGGAAAAGTTTAAAACCTATGAGACGGAATTCGCCATTGTCCTGGCGCAGATGTCGGAGAGCTTTCCGAAGATCGCAAGGGGCGAGATGTCGATTCATCCGGAAGAAGCGATCGAGGGTGTGAAGCATCTCTTTAAAATGATCCCGACTTCGATCGAACGCTTTGATATGATCCATAATATGCGGGAGAACGACGATGCGGTTTATGCCCATTCCCTGAATGTGGCCATGATCGCCCGACAGATTGCCGTCTGGCTGAAGCTTCCGGATGAGGAAGTGGATGTGGTGACGCTCGCCGGGATCTACCACGATATCGGAAAGCTGAAGGTTCCGATAGAGATTTTGAATAAAACGGAAAAGCTGACAGACGATGAGTTTAAGCTGCTCAGAAACCATCCCATGTACGGAATGGAAATTCTGAAACGACAGGATATCGATGTCCGGGTGAAAAAGGCGGCGGTCCAGCACCATGAGAGGAGCGACGGAAGCGGTTATCCCAGAGGCCTGATGGATTGGGAAATCGAGGATGAATCCTATCTGATCGCTCTGGCGGATGTATATGAGGCCATGACCGCGAAGAGGGCCTTCCGAGCTCCGTTATCTCCCTTCCAGGTGATCGCGGAATTTGAGAAGAATGGTTTTTCCCTTTATAAAACGGAATATCTGCTTACCTTTATGAAGCAGATCGCAAAGACCTACCAGAATAACCGGATTATGTTAAATAACGGAGCCAGTGCAAATATCGTTCTTTTGAATGAAAACAGGCTCTCGAAACCGGTCGTTCAGTTGAACGACGGTACATGCATCGATCTGTCCAATAGTAATCTGTACATACAGGCTCTGATCTGATCGTCAGAGCCTGTATCCTTGTTTTTCATGCCATGAAACCATGAAGCGCGCGATTGTTTTGAGCGGAGGCGGCACGAAGGGCGCTTATGAGCTCGGTGTCTGGAAAGCCCTGCGGGAAAAGGAAACGGAATTTCATATAGTGACGGGAACCTCCATCGGTGCCATCAACGGTGCCATGATGTGCACCGGAGATTATGAAAAATGCTGTAATATGTGGGAAAATATGGTCATGGAAGACCTGATGAACGACGGCATAACGGTTACCAACACCATGGAGGATTTTTACAATAATAAAAAGCCGCTGGGCCCGTTTTTACGAAAATACTTTAAACGGGGCGGAATAGATAATTCTCCTTTTACTGATTTTGTCAGAAAAAACATTAGTGAGGAGAAGGTGCGTTCCTCCAAAGTGGAGTACGGGCTGGTTACGGTAAAACAGAAGGGGCTGTTCCCATGCTGTCTTTCCAGACAGGAGATCCCTCAGGGGAAGCTTAAGGACTTTGTAATCGCTTCCTCCTCGATCTACCCGGTATTTCCGATCCATGAAATTGACGGAGAGCCTTATCTGGACGGCTGTTATTATGACAATCTTCCGATCGATCTGGCCTTCCGGCTGGGAGCGACGGATGTGATCGCGGTGGATATGCATACGCTTCCGCAGCATCCCAACTATGCGGATCGTCCTTACGTGACCTACCTGACGCCGAGTCGTGAGCTGGGGGGAGTTCTGGATTTTGATCCCGAACGGATCAAAAGCAATATCCGCGCAGGCTATCGGGATGCCATGCGCAAATTCGGAAAATACAAGGGCTTTACCTACAGCTTTTACCCTGAGAGCCTGAAGAAATACCGTCGTTCGGCGGAGCGCTTCTGCCTTATGATCGCCAGAAGCGAGGCTGTGATCATGGAAAGGGATACCAGTAAGCTGGAAAAAGCAGGCGATCTGCACCGGATCTTTCAGCTTTTTCAGAAGGGAACCGGCAGGAAGGAGCTGAAAAAGGAGGACTATTTCCTGCGGGCAGCGGAGCTCTGCGGCGAAGTTTATGAGATCAGCTCCGAGGAAATCTACGATATGTCCGATTATGCGAGGAAGCTGTTAAGCCGTATCAAAACAGTCGACGCCTATCCGGACGCGGGAATCTTTGCCAACATAAGTCAGCGCGGGATCATTAAGCGTCTGATGGACCTGAAGCTTCAGAACGAGGTAGAATATCTGACCGGTTGTCTGTATTATGCACTTCGTTCCGATACATTGAGTTTAAATGACCGTGCGCAGATCCTGGCGCTTCTGCCCCAGGAAACGGCGGCAGCCATGTTTTTAACAGCCTTATGAAAAAACATTTGATCAAGATCGGTGTGCTGGTGGCGGCATTTCTTCTGTCCGTCTTCGGTTTTTCACGGATGACCAACAAGACAAATATCGATATGACCAGGGAAATGGCTCCGGCAACTCTGCCGACAGTCACTCTTTTCTATGGGGATACCCGGATTAATGAGCTGAAGGCCTATACCGCAGAGATGGAGACCCGGTTTATGCGGGATACGATAACTCCATTGGAGGATAACCATATTCTGAATCTGGAAATCTCCGGACTGAGGACGGGTGAGCCGAATCTGGCCTGGCAGCTTCGGACACTGAACGGGGAGACCCTGCTGGCGGACGGACAGGTTACGGAGTTTACGGGCCGCGGGAGCGCTCTCCGCTGCGAGATAGAAATACAGAGCATTATCGATGAAGGAGAGGAATATTCTCTGATCCTTTCGCTGGCGCAGGACGATCGTGTCTGCCGCTTCTATACCAGATTGCTTTTATCCGGGAATGCCTATGTCCGGGAGGGCCTGGATTTCATCATGAATTTTCACAACAAGGCCCTGGATAAGGGCTCCTATGAGACCCTGAGTACATGGCTGGAGCCGGATGTAACGGCAAACAACCAGACGCTTCAGAAGGTGGATATCCATTCCTCTCCGGACCAGATCGGTTACGGCGAGCTTTCTCCGTCGGTTCTGATCCAGCCGGTTCCCCGTATCGTGGAGATCAATTCCTCTTATATCGTGGTTTTGATGAATTATGTGCTGACCCGGATCGGAGATGACGGTGCTACGGAATATTATAATGCGGAAGAATATTTCCGGGTACGCCATACTGAGGAAAGAGAATACCTTCTGAATTATGAGCGCACCATGAACCAGCTCTATCGGGGGGAAACGGCTCTGTTTTACGACAGCCTGATCCAGCTCGGTATAAGGTCTGAGGATGTGGAATACTGTGTGAACGAGGCGGGTACGGCCGCTGCGTTTGTGCAGGAGGGAGAGCTCTGGGGAGTAAACTTCAGTACCGGACGGCTCTACCGCATTTTCAGCTTCCGCGGTCTGGAGGGGATCGATCAGAGAGAAAACAGTCTTTCCCACGAGATACGGATCGTGAATATCTCCGAGGATGGCAGTGTTCATTTTGTGGTCTACGGCTACATGGACCGCGGGGAGCATGAGGGAGAATGCGGAATAGCCGTATACCATTTTGACTCGCTGGTCAATACGATCGAGAAGCAGGTCTTTATTCCTTCCTCCAGATCCTTTCCGGTCCTTCGATCGAATATGGACGGAGTGATCTATGAAAACGAGGACGGTATTTTCTATTTCATGCTCGGCGGCTTTGTTTATCAGATCGATCTGAACAGCAGAACTATTTTGCAGAAGATCTCTTCTTTAAATGACGGGAAATGGTGTGTACCGGAATCCAACCGGTATCTGGTCTATCAGTCTGAGGGGGACCGGTACTCCGCAACGGAGCTTACGATTCTGGATTTTGAAGATGGAACGGAATTTGAGATCACCGCGAATGAGGGAGAGTATCTGATGCCACTTGGCTTTATGCAGGAGGACCTGATCTACGGCGTTGCCAGAGCGTCTGATATTTATGTCGATGCGGCGGGTCTGGTTACCTTCCCGATGTATAAGGTCTGCATCATGAATGCGGGAGAACCGCACACGCTTTTGAAGGAATATCAAAAAGACGGAATCTTTGTTCAGGATATCTCGGTTTCGGGCTATACGATTTATCTGGAGCGCCTTGCCCGGGGAGCCAAGGGCTACGAAAGCATCGAGCAGGATACCATTATGAACCGGGAAGGCGAGGACATGGAAGAGGTAACTGTGCAGACTACGGTTACCATAGATAAGGAGACGGAGGTACAGATCGATCTCGGAAAGGAGATTAAGAATACCGCTCCGAAAATGCTGACGCCGAAGGAGGTTATGACAGAGGAGGATCGGACGGTCACCCTGCCCGGCGGAGAGAAGTCCAATCTGTATTATGCCTATGCGGCCGGGGATGTGCTTTTGTCCTCGGATATTTTCCGGGATGCCGTGATCATGGCGGATCAGTATATGGGAGTTGTTGTCGATACCGATATGCATTACCTGTGGATGAGAGCGCGCTCCTTAAGCTGTCCTCCGATTCAGATCGATACGGAGGCGCTGGCCGGAAGCACCGGCTCCATTGCGGGGTGTGTTCGCGGAATGCTTGCATCAAAGGATATTTCCATTGATGTGGAGTCGCTTCTGAACAGCGGGCAGACGCCGAGGCAGATTTTGGAAAGCTCGCTCAAGGATTCGCTGTTCCTGGATCTTTCCGGCTGCGATATTACGGAAACTCTGTATTATATCAGCAACGGAGCGCCTGTGTTTGCGATGTCCGGGACGGATACGGCTGTGCTACTGGTGGGCTATGACGGAGCATCCGTTACCTGGCTGGATCCTGTGACCACGAAGCATACAACGATGGAGATGACGGAGGCGCAGAGCTTTTTCGGAGAATGTGGCAATATATTCTTTACATATACGGATTAGTATCTGCTAATCCTTGAAATAGCGGGATTTATCCTGTAAAATCCCGTGAAAAATGATAAAAAAAATCGGAATAAGGTTCTTCTTTCGTTCAAAATCACGTTTTTTTGCACGATGCTTGAAATGTAAGCTAAATCGAGTTATATTTAGCGCTGGAACTATGATGGCAATGCGAAAGAGTGTGATATGAGTTCGAAAAAAGAAGTGATCGTTTCAGATCTGGCAGGAAAGCGTGAAAATGCCTTTGCGGAGCTGGTTCAGGTAGCGTGTCGTTTCGACAGCCGAATCACTCTGGAAAGCAACAATAAACGTATCAATGCCAAAAGTATTATGGGTATTATGGCTTTTCATCCCTCCGGCGGAATGACCGTCAATATTGAGACGGAAGGAAAGGATGAGTCGGAAGCCCTTATGGCAATGGAACAGTTTTTGGTTTGTCAATGATATATTGAGAGGAGAGAGTGATGGCAACGATCAATACGAAGGCAACTTCAGCCGCAGATTCATCTGCAGCAAAGACTGCGGGTGAAGCAGTAAAGTCTGCTGCTGAGAAGACAGCAGCGTCCGTTAAGTCTTTGACGGATAAGGCAGCGGGTGCTGTGAAGAGCGTTGAGGAGAAAACGGTTTCTGCCGTAAAGTCCGTAGCGAAGACCACATCGGAAACAGTAAAGCCTGCGACAGAGAAGGTGGTTGAGACTGTAAAGCCGGCGGTATCGAAGGTGACGGAGACCGTGAAGAATGGTGCCAAGAAGACAGCGGCCAAAGCGAAATCCGGTGCCAAAAAGACTGCAGCGAAGGCAAAAGCTACCGTTGCTAAGGCCAAGGTAAAAGCGACCGCATCCAAGGGCGATGTGAATACAAAGGTATTCGTACAGTATGCCGGTAATGAGGTTTCGGAGAATGATATTATCGAGCGTGTAAAAGAGGCTTATGTAGCCGAAGGTAATCGCGCTTCCGGTATCAAGTCCATTCAGATCTATCTGAAGCCGGAAGAGAATGCCGCTTACTATGTGATTAACAACATTGCCGGAAGAATCGATCTGTTTTAAGCTGATTTGATACAGAAAACGACAAATAAACCGATGAGCATTGCTTGTCGGTTTTTTTTTTGCTATAATATGAAAGCTATTCTTCCCTGGGGTTGTAGACATAGAGAGATGTAATGGAAAATGCCCATAATTTGCTCGGAGAGATCCGTAAGGATCCTGCTCTGCGTGATAAATATATAGCTGAAAATAAAAAGTTTATACTGGGCTGCGCCTATAAAGCTGTTAAGCATTTTGTTACGGAAAGTGATGACGAATGGTCGATTGCGTTGATTGCGTTTAACGAGGCGATCGATTCCTATGATGAAACACGAGGGACCTTTGAGGGCTTTGCTTCTCTTGTGATCAAAAGGCGTCTTGTGGATTACATCCGTTCGGAATCGCGCTTTTCTGGTGAGGTTTTGACGGAACCGAAGATCATGGACGGTGATCTGGATGAGGAAGAGGATCCTACCGCCCACCAGCTTGAGGTTCGTAAGCGAACCGGGGAGCTTTCCGTCGATGATGTGGGAAAGCTTTCGGTTCGGGATGAGATCGAGGCGATGCAGCTTGTTTTGAAGGATTACGATTTTTCCTTTTTTGATCTGGCTGATTGTTCGCCGAAAGCGGAAAAAACGAAGAAAAACTGTGCCCAGGTAGTAGCGGTTCTGCTGAAGGAGGAGCCTTTATTTCGAAAAATGCGGGGTAATCGAACGCTTCCTATTAAAGAATTGTGTGAATTTTCTCAAGTACCCCGAAAAATTCTGGAGCGTCATCGTAAATATATTATAGCTGCAGCGGAAATAATGCATGGAGACTTTCCGTTGCTTGTTGAATATCTTGGTTATATCAGAGAGGCATTATCATGAAAGCGGTCGTACTTGAGATCAGAGACGGTATTTGTGCCGTCATGAAGGAAGACGGCACCGTCGTAAAAATTAAAAAACAGTGTGAAGTCGGGGATGTAATTGAGCTTACGGAAAAAGCCGGAATTGTACCGTTCCCGAAGACTTCGAGTTTCCGGAGGATCCAGGCGATTGTTGCGGTTCTGGTCGCGGCGTTTGTGATTCTCGGCGGAACCTTCCATTATACCTCTACCGTAAAGGCCTGTGCCTTTGTGTCAATGGATGTGAATCCGTCTCTGGAATATGTTCTGAACGCCAAGGATCGCGTCCTTTCCGTTCGGGCCTGGAATGAAGACGCGGAGCCGATCGTGGATTTTCTGAGCGGAGAAGGAAAGGTAAAGGGAAAGCTCATTGATGAGGCAGTGAGCGATACGACCCGGTATTTAAGAGAGCTGGGTTATCTCGGAAAGGAAGAAAAAGAGGATAATATTCTCGTTTCCGTTTCTACAAACGATAAAAATACTTCGGACCGTCTGGCGAGTGCGGTTATTACGGCTATCGAAACGATAGAAGAGAAGCCGGTCCGGGTGGAAGTGAAGGAAGCTACGCTCGAGGAGCATTCCCAGGCTGAGCAGTACGGGATCAGTACCGGCCGTTATGTAAAGGCGGTTGAAGGAAAGGTTAAAGAAGCGAGCGTTTCCGAGAATACGGGTAAAACGGAAGAAAATGGAACGGTTCTTACGCCGCAGGATCTCGAAAAGGCAAAAAGCGAGCCGGTGGAAATCCTGATCGCTCAGGATAAGAAGGAACCGGAGGTACAGGGCCAGAAGGAAGAACCCATTCCGGTGGTGGATCGTCCGAATCCTGCCGTGAGTGAAGAAAAGAATAAGGAAGACAAGAAGGAAGAGAAGAAGGATAAGGAAAATAAGGATAAGGATAAGAACGAAGAGGCTACGGAACCTTCTACAGAGACGGAAGAAAAGTCGACAGAGCCGGTGAATACCGAGCCGACCGACCAGACCGAGGCTGCTCCCGCGGAGACGCAGGAGGGAACGACCGAGCCTTCTACGGAGACCAGTACCGAAGACGGAACGACAGAGGAACCGAGTACGGAAAGCCCGGAGCCCGATACCATGACAGAGGAAGAAAGAGCTGCCGCGGAGGCCGAAGCCGTCCGTCGCCAGCAGGAAGAAGAAGCTGCAGCAGCCGAAGCGGAAGCCGAAGCTGTTCGCCAGCAGCAGGAGATTGAAGCTGCGGAAGCCGAAGCGGAAGCCGAAGCCGTCCGTCAGCAGCAGGAGCAGGAAGCTATTGAAGGAGTGGTTCCGGTTCCGCCAACTACCGGTATTGCTGTCCCGGCTGAAGACTAAGCCAGCCGGAGAGCGATTTCCATCATTTTCGTAAAAGTTTGTTGACGTTCCTCTGCGGTGGTTACTTCGCCGGTAAATTCAGAATCAGAGATCGTCAGGATACAGAGGGCCTTCGCCCCTCCCGCGGCCGCATTGGAATATAATGCGGCTGCTTCCATTTCAACCGCCAGAACTCCCATATCCGTCCAGGTTTTTCCCGCAGCATTCCCGATTTCATCCGAATAGAACATATCGGAAGAAAGAATATTGCCTACATGATAGGGTATATTCAGTTCCTCCGCCGTATTTACGGCCTTTCTCAGAAGATCAAAGCTGCAGATGCAGGAATAATCCCCCGGCAGATGGAACAGTCTTACATAATTGGAGGTTGTGCAGGCGCCCATGCCGAAGACCACGTCTCTTACATGAATATCGGGATTCATCGCACCGGCTGTTCCGATCCGGATCAGGTTTTTCACGCCGTAAAAATGGATCAGTTCGTAGGAATAGATACCGATGGAAGGACAGCCCATGCCCGTTCCCATGACGGAAACCCGGTTTCCGTTATAGAAGCCCGTAAATCCGAGCATGTTTCTGGTCTCATTAAACTGCTTCACATCCGTGAGAAAATTATCCGCGATGAACTTGGCGCGAAGCGGATCTCCGGGAAGAAGGATGGTTTCGGCGATCTCGCCCTTTTGAGCGGAAATGTGGGGTGTGGGTACTGATTTGTTAGATGCCATGTGTTATTCTCCTTTCTTTGTTTGATGTTCTCGCATTCTCATCAATAGTATTATATAATAAGCACAGAAAAAGGACGATCCTTTTTGTAACTTTTCCGATATTGTCTGCAGAATGTGGTTATGCTAACCTAATTATATGAAACAGGTAACCCACCTCGTAAGAGGTTGACAAGGAGGCAGGCCGGCAATCAGGAAACGGCTCGCCTCTTTCTTATTGTTCTGAGGAAACGAAAAATAAAGTTGAGGTATTTTATCCAGAAAAGGAGGAAACCCCATGGATATAAAGAAAATGATTCAGGATATGACGCTGGAGGAAAAGGCTTCTCTATGCTCCGGATCGGATTTCTGGAGGACGAAGGCGGTGGAAAGGCTGGGACTGCCGAAGCTCCATTTGTCCGACGGCCCTCACGGACTCAGGAAGCAGGCCGAGGGAGGAGACCATCTCGGAGTCAACATCAGCATAGATGCGGTCTGTTTTCCGGCATCGTGCGGAACGGCAGCCTCCTTTGATCCTGAGCTGATCGAAAGCATCGGTGAGACCATTGGTGAGGAATGCAGGGCCGAGAACGTGGCTGTGATCCTTGGACCTGCCATGAATATCAAACGGTCTCCCCTGTGCGGGCGGAACTTTGAGTATATGTCGGAGGATCCCTATCTGACCGGAGAGATGGCAGCGGCCTTTGTCCGGGGTGTTCAGAGCAGGGGTGTCGGTACTTCGGTGAAGCATTTTGCCCTGAATAATCAGGAGCATGAAAGAATGAGCGGATCGTCCGAGGCTTCGGAACGGACGATGCGGGAGATTTACCTTGCGGCCTTTGAAAGGGCGGTGAAGGAAAGCGCTCCCTGGACTTTGATGTGCTCGTACAATAAGATCAACGGGGAATATGCCTCGGAGAACCATTGGCTTCTGACGGAGCTGCTTCGGGAGGAATGGGGCTTTGACGGACTCGTGGTCAGTGACTGGGCTGCTGTGAATGACCGCATTAAGGGTTTGGAGGCAGGACTGGATCTGGAAATGCCCTCCAGCGGCGGAGACAATGACCGGCTGATCGTGGAAGCGGTAAAGAACAAAACGCTTTCCGAGGAGGTTCTGGACCGGGCCGTGGAACGGTATCTGAAGCTCGTGGAGAAGTACATTGAACATGATACGACAGAGAAATATGTCTTTGACAAGGAAAGAGACCATAATCGAGCCGTAGAATTTGCGAAGGAGAGTATGGTCCTTCTGAAGAATGAAAACCATCTTCTGCCGCTATCCGAAAAGGAAGGGATTCTGTTTGTAGGCGGCTTTGCGAAGAAGCCGCGGTTCCAGGGAGGGGGAAGCGCTCATATTACCACCTCCCATGTCTCAAACTGTTTGGATGAGTCGAAAAAAAGAGCACAGATTTCCTATGAAGAGGGCTATGATACGGAATCGGGGGATAGAGATGAAGCGAAGCTGGAAGCGGCTGTAGAAGCTGCAGGGAAGGCTTCGACTGTTGTCATTTTTGCAGGTCTGCCGGATTCCTTTGAGTCGGAGGGCTATGATCGGGAGCATATGCGCCTTCCCGAGGTGCAAAACGAGCTGATCCGGCGGATCGCCGAGGTGCAGAAGAGGACGATCGTGGTTCTGCACAACGGATCCCCGGTGGAGATGCCCTGGATCAATGAGGTGGATTCCGTGCTGGAGGCGTATCTCGGAGGAGAGGGCGTCGGAGAAGCCGAAGCGGCTCTTCTATTCGGGGAGGCGAACCCCTGCGGAAAGCTGGCGGAATCCTTCCCGATCAAGCTGTCGGATAATCCCTCCTATCTGAATTTCCCGGGAAAGAATAAGAAGGTATTCTACAACGAAGGGATTTTTGTGGGCTATCGGTATTACGACAGGAAGGAAATGGAGGTCCTGTTCCCCTTCGGACATGGGCTGTCCTATACGAAGTTTTCCTATTCCGATCTGACGGCCGACAAGGCTGTGTTTGAGGAGGGCGGAGCTCTTACGGTGAGTGTGCAGGTAACGAACTGCGGAGACAGAGAGGGGAAAGAGGTAGTCCAGTTCTATGTCAGCGACCTGACCGGAACGACTCTTCGGCCGGTGAAGGAGCTGAAGGGTTTTCAGAAGGTGAAGCTTGCTCCGGGGGAGACGAAGACGGTATCGGTTACCTTAAATGACCGCTCCTTTGCGTATTATGATGAGGAGGTAAAGGCCTGGGTCGTGCCGCAGGGGAGGTTTGAGATCCTGGCAGGCGGTTCCTCAAGGGAGCTCCCGGTAAAGCTGGAGATTTCGGCAGAACCGAAAAATAAATCGGTTTTCAGAGCCGATACGAATACAACGGTCGGTGAGATTATGGATATTCCGGGCCTCTATGAAGCCATCCGTGAACGTCTGCTTCCGAAGCTTTCGGCGCTTCTTCCCAAGGCAAATGAGGACCAGGGACAGCCGGTTTCGGAGGCGATTTCGGAGGATATGGAGCGGGCGATCCTGAAATATATGCCGCTGAGAGGTCTTCGGAGCTTTGGGCATCTTACGAATCGTGAAGTGGAGGAGCTTGTGGATCTGGTTAATTCTGAGGCCGAAAAGCTATGACGGAGAAGATCAGTGAGGTGTTTAAGGATTATGACAAATTGATCCTGTTTACCTCGAAAAAGAAGGAAAACTATATTTCGAGGCAGGAAGACTTTATGCATAAAAGCCGGGACTTTTTAAAGGAGCTTCTGGACAGGGAGGCTTCGTCGGAGGAAAAGGCGGAGGGCTTTTGCGATGCGGTTGCGGAGGTATTCGGAAAGAGGGGAAAGCTGCGAAGGGGACAGGCCCTGGAGCTGGGTTTTTTCATGATTTATTATGTTTTCCCTTCGTTTCTTCTGATCGGTGGAGAGGAAGCAAGGCCCTTTTTAAACACGCTCCGGGATACCTGGAACCGGCGCTTTAAGCAGAAGATGAATTACTCGGATTACGATTCGATCTGCGCTTCGTTTTATGATACGCTGCTTGGCTTCCGGCTTCCGGAAAAAGATAAGGATAAGGATTCCTGAGATGGAAATGGAAAGGATTGCCCTGATCCGGACGGATTTTCCCGAGAAATTCGGGATACCGCGCCAGAGCGGGCTGGCGGAAAGCACCATCGGACGGATCGTATTCGAGGAGCCCTGGAGAGATGAAAGGTGTCTTAAGGGGATTGAGGGCTTCAGCCACCTCTGGCTGCTGTTCGGCTTTGACATCCCCAAGAATAAAAGAAATCGCCTTACAGTACGGCCTCCGCGGCTTGGCGGGCAGACGGAGATGGGGGTTTTTGCCACACGTTCCCCTTATCGGCCGAATCCCATCGGCTTGTCCCTGGTCAGGCTTCTTTCAGTGGAAAAGGGAGGGACTGAAGGCCCGGTACTTGTTGTCGGCGGAGCAGATCTCAGGGATCTGACCGAGATTTTTGATATCAAGCCCTATATCCCGTATGCGGATATAAGGACCGGAGCGAGGGGCGGCTTTACGGAGGATACGGTTTTTCCGGAGCTTACTGTGGAATTTCCCGAGGAGCTGTTTTGCCGCCTTCCGGAGGAAAAGCGGCAGGGTGCAATCGAGGTATTGAGGCAGGATCCGAGACCTGCTTACGAAAGGAAAAAGGATTACCCTTATGTTCTCGGCTACGCCGGATTTGACATCTGCTTCGAGGTAAGGGAAAATAGACTGATTGTTACTGATATGAGACTGCGTTCGGAGGGAATAAAAGGAAAACGGAATGAAGCTACAGGAGCTTAAGGTCGGGGCAGAGCTTACATTGATCGTGGAATGGGGCACAAATCATTATGAGATACCCATGAAAATCGTACTTTCCATGCAGGACCGGGTATTTGTCTCCGCGTTTTCCTATAATGGAACAACCGTAGATTTGGCCAGTGTGAAGAACTATAACGGCATGATCTTTCACATGGTTTATAATGATCCGGAGGATAAAAAGAGGCTGACCTGGAAATGTGTGAGTCTGGAAACCCGGGAGGTAAAGCAGAAGATCTATTATGAGGTCCTTGCCAATACCTTTTCCAGCGAGAGCAGAGAGGAAAACCGCAGAAACCAGGTCCGTCTTCCGATCCGGAAGCCCTGCAAGATCGAATTAAAGGACAATGGGTTTTCTCTGGATGGCGAGGTATATGATATCAGTCAGGGCGGGATCTCCTTCCGCTGTGATACAGATCTGGATCTGGTCGGAGTGAATCTGCTGGTGCAGTTTTCAGATGAGGTTAGAGATCATTCCTTCGATCTGGATATTCCATGCCGTTGCGTACGTCGGCTTTTTGATACGGAGAAGGGAGTAAACCATTTCGGTTGTCAGATCATTTCCATGGATCGGGATATCCTTTCTTATATTGCCCTGAAAACAGCGAATCTGCAGGCCGAGGCAGCCGCCGCCAAACGGAAGGAGGAAGAGCAGGCTGCGATGCAAATGGCGAAAAAAAACGAAGAGGAATAAAAAAAGAAAGGACAGCCATGCCACAGGAAAAGGTAATTGTTATTGATTTCGGAGGCCAGTATAATCAACTGGTCGCAAGACGGGTAAGGGAATGCAATGTGCTGTGCGAGATCTATTCCTGGAGGAAGCCTCTGGACGAGATCTTTGCCATGGAACCGAAGGGAATTATTCTGACCGGAGGACCGAACAGTGTTTATGCGGAGGGAGCCGCCTCCTGTGAACGAAGACTGTTTGAAGCCGGAATCCCGGTACTCGGCTTATGCTACGGAGCCCAGCTTATGATGCAGGTTCTGGGCGGTAAGGTGGAACGGGCCGAGAACAGGGAATACGGAAAAACAGAGCTCCATGTGGATAAGACGTCTCCGCTTTTTTATGAAGTGAAGGAGAACACGATCTGCTGGATGAGTCATTTTGATTATATTTCGGAAATTGCCGAGGGCTTTCGCTCGACCGCGCAGACGCAGAGCTGTCCCTATGCGGCGCTGGAGGATGAAGCGCATAAGCTCTACGGCTTTCAGTTTCATCCGGAGGTGCTCCATACGCCGGAGGGCTCGAAAATGCTGCGTAACTTTGTCTACCGGGTCTGCGGCTGCAGTGGGGATTGGAGAATGGACTCCTTTGCGGCGCGTCAGATCGAAGCGATCCGGGAGAAGGTGGGAGATGGAAGGGTGCTCTGCGCCCTGTCCGGCGGCGTGGATTCCTCAGTGGCAGCAGTGCTTCTGTCGCGGGCGATCGGAAAGCAGTTGACCTGCGTTTTCGTGGATCACGGACTTCTTCGAAAAAACGAGGGAGACGAGGTCGAAGCCGTGTTCGGGCCGGATGGTCCTTATGAATTGAATTTTATCCGTGTGAACGCGGCTGAACGGTATTATGAAAAGCTGGCCGGAGTGGAAGAGCCGGAGAAAAAACGCCGGATCATCGGCGAGGAATTTATCCGCATCTTTGAAGAGGAAGCAAGGAAGCTCGGTACCGTGGATTATCTTGTGCAGGGAACGATCTACCCGGATGTGGTGGAATCCGGGCTCGGCGGGGAATCCGCGGTTATCAAATCCCATCATAATGTGGGGGGCCTTCCTGAGCATGTGGATTTCAAGGAGATCATCGAGCCTTTAAGAGACCTCTTCAAGGACGAGGTCCGCGCCGTGGGCCTAAACCTCGGAATCCCGAAGAACCTGGTCTTTCGCCAGCCCTTCCCCGGTCCCGGTCTCGGAATAAGGATCATCGGGGAGGTGACTGCGGAAAAGGTAAGGATCGTTCAGGATGCGGACGCGATCTACCGGGAGGAGGTGGATAAGGCGTTGTCCCTGTACGAGGAAGAGCACGGGGGAGAAGAAGCGCCCTGGAAGCCGAACCAGTTCTTTGCGGCGCTTTCCAACATGCGTTCCGTCGGCGTTATGGGGGATGAACGGACCTACGACTACGCGGTCGTTCTCCGCGCCGTCCGCACCATCGACTTCATGACCGCCGAGTCCGCCAATATCCCCTGGGATATCCTCCAGACCATAACCACCCGTATCGTAAACGAGGTCCGCGGAGTAAACCGCGTCCTCTATGACCTGACGGGGAAACCGCCGGGGACGATTGAGATGGAATAGAGTTGTTCCCAGTGGTTTGCAGGTAATAATAATCACAAGGCAATTCGCGTTTCTCTGCGGATTGCCTTTTTAGGTTACAAAAGAAGGATGATTAAATTATCAAGAGGGTAGACAATGCAAAAAGCTATAATCGTAGGGTGTTCCGGAAGCGGAAAGAGCACTTTGTCCAGAAAAATACATACATTAACAGGACTACCGCTATATCATTTGGATAATATTTTTTGGAGGGCGGATAAAACTCATATCTCAAGGGAAGAATTTGATGAAAAATTAGCTGAGATTCTTCATCGCGACAGTTGGATCATTGATGGCAATTATAATAGAACGTACGAGCCTCGCATCGCTGCATGTGACACAGTGATCTTCTTGGACTATGCAGAAGAAGTATGCATGGAGGGAATAACCAATAGAGTCGGTCAAAAACGTGAAGATATGCCGTGGGTAGAGGAGAAAGTGGATCCAGAGCTTGTGGAGCTTGTAAAAGAATTCGATAAGAAGCATAAACCTAAGCTTCTGGCGCTGTTAGCCAAGTATCCGGAGAAGAGAGTTGTCACTTTACATTCAAGGGATGAGGCGTATAAGTGGATGTTGAAGGAATTTGTTATTGGTGCTACGGTGGAAGGCCATGTTGACAGGCCGCTTGGAACAGCGCACCCTGACCATCCGACCATGGTTTATCCAATAAATTATGGTTACGTAGACGGAATAATGGCAGAAGATGATGAAGAGCAGGATGTTTACATTTTGGGTAGTGATAAGCCGTTAACTACATATAAAGGGAAAATAATAGCTGTTTATCATCGTACAAATGATAATGAAGATAAATGGATTGTTTCATTAGGTGATAGGGACTATACGGATGAAGAAATTCTTGAGGCTATACATTTTCAAGAAAAGTATTTTGAAGGGGAATTGCTGAGATAGC
>JAFSXC010000107.1 GCA_017450105.1 Lachnospiraceae bacterium
GTACCGCTGATCCAGCTCCGCACCTGGGGCGAGCCGAAGCGGGATCCGAGGTGGCGCGTTATCACCACAGCCTATCTGGCCTATATTGACTACGATCCCGGAGCGAAGGCCGGGGATGACGCGAAGGAGGCTTTGTGGTTCGATGTCGGGCTGACGCCTGAGGAGCCGGCCGGGGAAGGGGTCTTAAATCTTACACTCAAAAACGAAGCCGCCGGGATAACGCTCTCAGCCGAAATCGATTATCGAAAGCACCCTGCCGGAGCCCTCCTTTCAGAGCCCTCCTACCGGATCCTGCAAAAGACGGGGCTGGCCTCCGACCACTGTCTTCTTATTGCAGATGCCTTGCTGAAGCTTCGTTCGCTCTTATAAAAGGTTTTTGGCACCGGCCGTTGCCGTCCGGACCCAAAACCGAGATTGACTTACCCGGCGGCGGGATGATATGATTTTGATGTAAAATAAACACCTATAGAAGGAGGGAGAAATGGCTAGATTTACATTACCAAGAGACTTGTATCACGGAAAGGGTTCCCTGGAGGAGCTGAAGAATCTGAAAGGAAAAAAAGCCATGATCTGTGTGGGCGGGGGGTCCATGAAGAGATTCGGTTTTCTTGACAGAGCAAAGGGCTATCTTGAGGAAGCCGGGATGAGTGTGGAAATTTTCGAAGGGATCGAACCCGATCCTTCCGTGGAAACCGTTATGAAGGGTGCGGAAGCCATGGCGAAGTTCGGGCCGGACTGGATCGTTGCCATCGGCGGCGGTTCCCCGATCGACGCGGCAAAAGCCATGTGGATCAAGTATGAGTATCCGGATTGTACCTTCGAAGATATGTGCAAGGTCTTCGGAATTCCGGAGCTTCGTAGAAAAGCGCATTTCTGCGCCGTGTCCTCCACCTCCGGTACCGCTACCGAGGTGACGGCCTTCTCGATCATTACCGATTATGAAAAGGGAACAAAATATCCGATCGCGGACTTCGAGATTACGCCGGATGTTGCCATCGTGGATCCCGAGCTTGCCGAGACCATGCCGAAGAAGCTTGTGGCGCATACGGGTATGGACGCCATGACCCACGCCATCGAGGCCTATGTGCCGACCGCGAACTGCGACTTTACCGATTCGCTGGCCATCCACGCGATTGAGATGATCCAGAAGGATCTTGTCCCCTCTTATAATGAAGATATGGCTGCCCGCCATCGGATGCACAATGCCCAGTGTCTTGCCGGCATGGCCTTCTCGAACGCGCTTCTCGGGATCGTCCACTCCATGGCGCATAAGACCGGTGCTGTCTTTGCGGACTACGGCGCCCACATTATCCACGGTGCCGCCAACGCCATGTACCTGCCGAAGGTCATCGCCTACAACGCAAAGGACGAGACCGCGAAGAAGCGCTATGGCGTGATCGCGGATTATATGCATCTCGGCGGCTCGAACGATGATGAGAAGGTAAAGCTTCTGATCGAAACGCTGCGCAAGATGAACGACGATCTGAACATCCCGCACTGCATCGGAAAATACGGCAAGGACAGCTATCCGACAGAGCAGGGCTTCGTTCCCGAGGAGGTATTTTTAGAGAGACTCCCCGGCATCGCGGAGCGCGCCATCGGAGACGCCTGCACAGGCTCCAATCCGAGACAGCCCTCTCAGGAAGAAATGGAGAAGCTGCTGAAGTGCTGCTACTATGATACAGAAGTAGATTTCTAAGGAGTTTGCTTTATGAAGGGAATGAAAAAAAGCGTTTGTCTGATCCTCGCATTTGCTCTGGTCCTTACCTCGGCGCTGTTTGTTCTGCCGACAAAGGCCTGGGCTGTCGATTACCAGAGTCTGGCCCCCACCTGCGCCATCGAGGCGGATGTGACCTTAAAGACCACACCGGGCTCCGGCTCTCATGCCAAGCTGGTCGTAGGGACCGCCACTGCGGCGGTGAGCTTCGGGATCCAGTACGATACCGCCTGCGGTCAGGCGGAGTACCGGGGCGTTCCGGCCTTTATGTTTGAGAATGTGCTGTCCCCCTCCTCCCAGGATTATTCCTGGGTCGGAAGGGCAGCCCGCGACAAGACCTTCCGGATCAGGCTCTGTTACCAGAAAAAGGGCTATGTCTGGGCCTATGTAGACGGAAACTACATCGGCGGCGTGACCAATAAGAGCCTGAAGGGCAAGGCGGTAACGATGCGGGCGGAGGCCGCGGTCCGGGTCCAGGGAGACAAGGTGGACGCCTCGTTCGCGGACATTGTTCCCTATTGGAAGAGTGCTCCGGAGAAGAGCGAGCACGGCGGCTGGGCCTACAACGCCTGGTACGGCGGAAAGAGAAAGCCCAACAAAAAGGCGCTGAAGATCCAGGATATCGGTTATGGTGTCCGGATCTTCGGAACAGCGAAATTCGGCGGCGACTGGGACAGTAATCCCACAAAGGCGACCTCGCTGATCCAGGTATATTAAAGCAAAGCAAAAGACCATCGAGCTTTCTACGCCCGATGGCCTTTTCTTTTTTTTCGAATTCTTACACCTGCGGAAGATGGCTTACGCTTTCTGCGATCTCTTCGTCGGTGGGGACATAGTCCTCCATGGTCTTGTTATTGAACTGTTCATAGGCAACCAGATCAAAGTAGCCGGTTCCGGTAAGGCCGAAGAGGATCGTCTTTTCTTCGCCGGTTTCCTTGCACTTTAAGGCCTCATCGATCGCAGCCTTGATCGCATGGGAGCTTTCCGGCGCGGGCAGGGTCCCTTCGGATCTGGCAAAGAGCTCTGCGGCTTCAAAGACCTCGGTCTGCTTATAGCTTCTGGCTTCCATATAGCCGTCCGCGTAAAGCTGGGACAGTATGGAGCTCATGCCGTGGTAGCGAAGGCCGCCGGCATGGTTAGGCGCCGGGATATAGCCGCTTCCGAGGGTATACATCTTGGCCAGCGGCGTTACCATACCGGTATCGCAGAAGTCGTAGGCATAGGTTCCTCTGGTAAAGCTGGGGCAGGAAGCCGGTTCCACGGCGATGACGCGGTAATCCGCCTCACCGCGGAGCTTTTCGCCCATGAACGGCGCGATCAGGCCGCCGAGGTTGGAACCGCCGCCGGCGCAGCCGATGATCATATCCGGATGGATGTCGTATTTATCCAGGGCAGCCTTCGATTCCAGACCGATCACGGACTGGTGCAGAAGGACCTGGTTCAAAACGCTTCCCAGAACATAGCGATAGCCCTCGGTCGAGGTCGCGACCTCAACGGCTTCGGAGATCGCACAGCCCAGGGACCCGGTCGTTCCGGGATGGTCCGCAAGGATCTTTTTGCCGATATTCGTCTCCGTCGAGGGAGAAGGCGTTACAGACGCTCCGTAGGTCCGCATGACCTCCCGGCGGAAGGGCTTCTGTTCGTAGGAGACCTTCACCATATAGACCTTGCAGTCCAGCTCGAAATAAGCGCAGGCCATCGAAAGGGCGGTACCCCACTGCCCCGCTCCGGTCTCGGTCGTCACGCCCTTTAAGCCCTGCTTCTTGGCGTAATAGGCCTGGGCGATCGCGGAATTCAGCTTATGGCTGCCGGAGGTATTGTTGCCCTCAAACTTATAGTAGATCTTCGCCGGCGTACCGAGCTTCTTTTCAAGACAGTAGGCCCTGACCACCGGCGAGGGACGGTACATCTTATAAAAGCTTCGGATCTCCTCCGGGATCTCGATCTGTGCGGTCTCATTATCCAGCTCCTGCTTCACCAGCTCCTTACAGAAAACCGGCTCCAGCTCCTCCGCCTTCATGGGCTCCTTCGTCCCCGGGTTTAACAGCGGTGCGGGCTTGTTCTTCATATCCGCGCGGAGATTATACCAGGCCTTGGGCATTTCCCCCTCTTCCAGATAGATTTTGTAAGGGATTTCTTTTGACATTGCTTTCTCCTTTCCAAATACTATTCTCTGCCGATCCATGGGTGGAAAAAAGGATCCGGTATAAACTCTCGGGTCAAGCAGAAACTACGGGGTTTAGTATAGCAGAACAAAAGAATCGTTGACAAGAGTTTTTCGATGATCTATTCTAATTGTTAACCTATATTTTAGTTTGGTTTACAATTAGCTGTTTGGACCTAAAGAAAGGAAGATTGACATGACAGAAAAAAAGACTGCTTTTCCGCTTCGGGCTATGGTAACCACAGCGCTTATGGCCGCGATTCTATGTATCCTGTGCCCCTTTTCGATTCCGATCGGCCCGATTCCCATCTCTCTCGGAACCTTTGCCGTCGCTTTGGTTACTTATATAGCCGGGTGGAAGCTTGGCTCCCTCTCCGTTCTTCTGTATCTCCTGCTCGGGCTGGTGGGGCTGCCCGTGTTCTCCGGCTTTACCGGCGGCGCCGCGAAGCTCCTTGGGCCCACCGGCGGGTATCTGATCGGCTACCTCCCGATGGCTGTCCTGGCCGGTCTCATCATAGACCGCTTCCCCGGCACAAAAATCAAAGACCGGCTGATCTCCTTCCTGGGGCTTTGCCTCGGAACCGCCGTCCTTTATCTTCTGGGAACCCTGTGGCTGGCCTATCAGGCGCATTATTCGTTTTTTGAGGCCCTGTCCCTCGGCGTTCTCCCCTTTGTCTTTTTCGATCTCGTAAAGCTCCTGATCGTAACGATCCTGGCGCCGATGATCCGGAAGAGGATCCGGCCCCGTGGAAAAACGATTGATTAAGTCAGGGATCTGTGATACCATAGAAAAACTACTATATATCAATGTGTTGACAGAATTTCAGACTGAAACAGGAGGATAGAAATGGGAAAATACGAAAAACCGGTTGTAATGGAACAAGCGGAGCTTGCAGAGGGAGTATTCCTGGCGAGCGGCAATGGTCTTGATGTGAAAATTGAGGTAGTTGAGCAGGGATTTACTATCGTACATGTTACGTTTACCAACAAGGGAAGCGAGGATTATAATCTGAACAAGTTTATCCTTACCTTCAACAAGGACGTTTCCTTTAATACGGATCCCCAGGCCTCGAATATTTCCGCGACCTGCAGCGGCAGGGAAATAATAGGAATTCCGAATGACAGTGTGATCTGGGCGGGAGATTCCTATACCTATATCGCCCATCTGGGACAGACCGGTCTGGTCCTTCAAAGCTACCAGATCAATCCCTGAGCGCTTCTTTCTGAATCAAAAAGAATGCCGGTTTATTTGCCGGCATCCTTTTTTTGTATCCTATCCCTTCACCTTTATCGTAAGCTTCAGCTTTCTCGTCTTCATTCCCTTTTCGCCCTTGAACAATACGCTGACGGTAGTCTTGCCCTTCTTCTTTGCGGTCAGCCTTCCTTCCCGGTCGACCACAGCCACCTTCTTCTTCGTGCTCTTGAAGCCCGAGGGCTTGACTTTGGAGTCCACAAGCTCGTTCAGGTCAAATTCTCCCTTCTCCACCGTAAGCTTCTTCTTCGTCAGCTTCGGCACCTCAAGCATAAGCTCCTTCTCCGAAAGCACCTCGCCCTTCTTATCCAGCGCCTGTACCCTGACCGTGCCGCTCTCCTTCGGCTTCAGAATACCCTTCTTGGAGATCGAGGCCCTGTCCGTCCCCTCCGTTATCCGGTACTTATCGGCACCCGTCACCTCCGGGAAGACGGCCTTCTTCAGGTCCACCGAAGCTGCCGCGATCGTACCCTCCGGTGCCTCGTACTTATAGCCGTAGGGATCATCCGGGTCCTTTTCGATCGTAAAGAACAGCACCCTGGTTCCCTTATAGGCTCCCCGGCCGCGCAGCGTCACCGTTGCCGTACCCGGATTCGTATTGTTCTCATAGAAAATGAGGTAATCCGTTCCGGCCTCCAGGAGCTTCCCGTCGTCATAGACGAAGGCCGCCGGCTCGATCGGAGCTCCGGTATAGGGCGCCGAATGAATGGCCAGATTTGCCTGGAGCGGTTCGATATCCTTTACATCCGCTGTCTCTGTTTCCTCTGTGTCAATGACCAGCTCCGACACATCCGTTTCCTTGTCCGGCGTCAGCGTTCCGATCGTACTGTCACCGTCCAGACTGACCTCCTTCAGATACCCGCCGCTGGCCTGCAGCCCGGTCAGATTTATGTTTTTCAGTGTAAGAGACTCCACATTGGCATCGGTCAGGGAAAGCGTCAGATTTCCTTTGTCGTCCTCCGCAAGCGCCGCGCTCTGTTTCTTGCTGCCGGCGGCGCCGGTTCCCCGGATAACAACCTCCCGGACCCTGCCGTCGTCATTGTTCAGCAGCACGATCTCATAGTCCTGGCCCTGGCCGGCATAGATTCCCGCCGTACTCAGTCCCCTGTCGTCATCCACGTTGGTTGAAACCTTACCGGCAGCCGTCTCGATCTTCACATACTGATCCCCGTCAACAGACTGGACCCTGGTTTCGCCGCCGCCCGTATTCTCCACCGTCCGTTCCTCTGACCGTACGGCTGTGGTATGCTCGTCGGAAATATCCTGAGTCTTCTGATCCCGTACGTTTTCCAAAGGAAGGCCCAGCGTCAGAGTCGGTAATACCTCCTCCTCGTTCTTTACCTCCATTTCGCCGTTCTTCACCTCGGCCAGAAGGTTATTTCCGTCATAGATCGTGTAATTATCGGAATCCACGCGCATGGCCCGCATCCGATAGCGCATGCGGTAACGCATCCGGTAGCGCATCCGGTACCGCATACGGTAACGCATCCGATAGCGCATACGGTAGCGCATTCTGTAGCGCATACGGTAACGCATCCGATACCTCATACGATAACGCATACGATAGCGCATACGGTAGCGCATTCTGTAGCGCATACGATACCGCATTCTGTACCGCATACGATACCGCATACGATAGCGCATTCTGTAGCGCATACGATAACGCATCCTGTACCGCATACGATAACGCATACGATAACCAAACTGCCGTTTGATATCTTCCAGAGAAGCTCCTTGACTTAACTGCTTCTGATAATCTGCTTCATCCTTTTCTGTCCAGATGTCACTGGTATCTTCCTTCGGCGCGACTCCGAACTTCTCATAGAAGGACTCGTCATCCTCGTTCCATTCATAGTCATCATCCATTGCCACGCCGTAATCATCATACAGATCCTCGTCTGCCGGATGGTCTTCATCCGTGGACGTATCGGTCCATTTGTAGCTTGTATCCTCGCTTGGAGCTGCGCCGTATTTTTTGTACAGTTCCTCATCTGACGGATGATCCGGACCACTGGAGGTATCCGTCCAGGTATAGCTGGTATCATTATTCGGCGCCACTACAGGGTTATCCAGATACTCCATTTCCTCATCATATGTCCATTCCGGCTGTTTAATATCTCCCTCATCCGCGATCCCGAACTGGCTCATCAGCTTGTTATCCTGCTCTGTCCAGGGCGAACCTGCATACTCTTCATCCGAAGCCATACTACTGATGGGTTCTCCGTCAACGAGTCCATTCTGAAAATCCTTCTCGTCATCCTGCGTCCAGTTGTCAGAAGTATCCGATTCCGGGGCCGCGCCCACGCTCTGGTACATTATCTCGTCCGATTCCGGCCACGAGGTATCGTCTCCGGGGCGGTCCTTCGACGTATCCTCTGCGTCCGGATATGCCTTCAGAAGAGCCTCATCGGTTTCTGTCCAGGGATACTTATCGTAGTACATCTGATCATAGATCGACCAGACCCAGTCGAAGTATGCTTCTTCGTCCTCCTCCGTCCAGCCGGTAGTATCCTCGTCCTCGATCAGCCAGTCCGCATCGTCATAATAGCCCTTGTCGAAATACACCGTGGAGTATACATCATAGGGAATGAAGGTAATATCACTTTCCTCTCTTCTGGATCCGTCCTTCACCGTTTTCGGATCATTTCCCCAGAACATCGAGGGTACCACATCCTTCCCGTCCGTCCCGCCGAGATCATAATACCAGTACCATTTCCCGTCCGTTCCCTTCACAGCCGTCACATACCGGTCCTGATTCGGCCAGTTGCTGTCATAAATATGGATCCGGTTCTCGCTGTCGCTCACCTCCTCCAAAGCATAAGCCAGAACAGCGTGTCCGCCTTCAGGCCCGAAGAGCCCCAGGATCACCGGCTTCGGCATCGCCAGCGCCGGAGAGGTCTCCAGCTTTACCGCATGGATCGTATCCTCTATTCCGGTATTCAGGATATAGCAAAGCTGTACCCGGACATCAAACTGAGAGATCTGCATCTGCTCGATGAACTGCTTCAGGTCATCCCGGTTTGTCGTCTTATTCGGCGCACCGCTCACCTTCACATTGTATTCATTGACAGAAGGCGCGGTATCATAATCCTCAATATCCACATCGTTCCCGCCCACATTGATCAAAGAGCTCGAAGAGGACAGACCGTAGCAGCTTCCGCCCCAGTCGTCGTTGTAGAAGTATTCCATGAAGCTTCCCTTGCTCCCGAAGACCTCCTCATAACGCTCCAGCGGGAAACGATAGGGGTCGGTATACTTCAGTCCCGCAAAGTTGTTGATGAAGGGATAGGAGTAAAGAGTCACGTCAAAAAGGTTCGCCTCTCCGGAGAAAAGCCCCGGCTTACTCTTTCCATAGTCAATCCGGGCGTAAATCCCCTGCTCCGCCTTGAACTTCGCAAGCGCGTCCGCGTCCATATCCTTAACCAGATCGGCATACGCCGTCCCCGCGCTTCCCTTCAGCGAAACGCAGCCGTCGAACATGCAGTTTCCCGCCGTTTCCGCGTCTTCCGGCATAACAAAGGACCGGGAGACCGTAATCTCCGTCAGCGCGGAGCAGCCGTCAAACATATGGGCAAAAGAGGTAATCTTCTTCGTATCAAATCCGCTCAGATCCAGCGTTTTCAGCTTCTTACAGCCCGCGAAGAGATAATCCAGCTTCTTCATTTCGGAGATATCCAAGCCGGCCAGATCGATCTCGGTAAGGTTCCCGCAATTTCTGAAAATCCCCGTAGTATCCGAAGCCTTAACGCCCTCTTGGATAGTCAGCTTCGTAATCGGACTCTCCCCGTCCAAAGCCACCCCACGGAGCCGCACAGCATAAACGGTCCCCTCCTTATCCGAAAACGTCTCCGGCACCGTCACCTCCGAAGCGCTCCCCTTATAGGCCGTCAAAGTAATAATCCGAGTATCCTCGTCCAGAATGTATTCCCAGTCTTCGGTGATGGGCTCCTCCTCCTCAGTCTCAGTCTCCGGCTCCGGGTCCGGGGTCGGGGTGGGAGTGGGA
>JAFSXC010000108.1 GCA_017450105.1 Lachnospiraceae bacterium
ATGGTTCGATACCGTAGAGGAAGTAAAGATATCCTCTGAGCTACGCTCAAAACGATGGAACACGGAGGTGACCGAAAGGGATCGGCTCTACCTTACTAAACTGGGTATAGATCTGCCATAATCGTTTTGAGTGTGTATTACGCAACTTTTAGGTTATCACCGGATACCTTGCGGCCTGTATGGATTACAGCCGCAGGGAAACCGCCCGAAAGTATTCTTTCGTCACTATCGCCAGTCGGAAGATGCAGGATGCGGTCCTAAAGCATTACCGGGCAGAAATGGCTGACAAGCGCCGTATCAATCATGAAACGGTCAGCCTCAACGCTGAGATAGACGACAGCGAAATGGAATACATGGAGCTTGTTCCGGCTGCTGAAAATGGCATAGATGATTTTCTGGACGTATACGGAACCGCACAGATCATTGCAGAGATCAAAGGGAAGCTATCCCCCAGGGAGCGCACAGTCTTCACGATGATGCTGACAGGAGCCAGACAGGCCGCTATACAAAGGGAATGCAACTTGTCATACTACAGCGTCCGGTCAGCCATAGAAAAGATCAGAAAAGTAACGGCGGCGGCATATAGCGCATAATGCGGAGGGGAAACGATGAATAAAGGATACTGGGTCAAAGGATACCCATATATAAACGCTGACAAAACAGCATATAAGGAAACGCCTGTTATACACCGGTTCGACACAATAAAGGAAGCTGAGTTTTTCAAGTCTCAGATAGCGAACGGAGAAATACTGAACTGGGGGGCGGCTGAGAAGGATAAATAAGGGAGGCAATGCGGACACATGGCTATTACTGTCGGACTGGTTATAATAGGACTCACAATCACATTTTTCAAAGGAGGAAACGAGAAATGACAAATATCAGAGATCAGTTTATGGAGGAACTTGGCAAGGCAGAGGATAAGGGAATCGGCATGACAATGGTGGGGAATTTCCCCGGGTTCACCTTCGCGGTATCATTCAGTCAAGATAATATGTCTTGGCATCCAGACGGTACCGGAACCGGAATCGAGTTTGAAATATCAGCCCTCAATGGAACGGTCGAACTTGACTTCGATACTCTGACCGCCGAGGCTGACATGGACGGCTTTACAAGGGTATGGGAATTTCGAAACGGAGATCAAACTGTTTTTATCTTCTCTTTTCTCGAAGACCCAAGGTGACAAGGGAACCCACCGAAGAGGTGGGATTTTCCTACTGTAACAACAGAGACCTGGGTGTTGCGACAATCATTCAAAGATGATACAATATTAGTGTACGAAAGGAAAAGGCTTATGATTACAAAATCAAAACGGTTAGAGCGAATGAAGTCACAAGGAAAAACAACTACTCACATTCGCAAAGAAAAGATAATCGGTCAGGAAACTCTCCGGAAATTGAAAGAGGGAACCGGTCGGATTGAACTGTATGATTATAAGGATCCGAAAACCGGCGATACAAGCAAAAAGGAGCGCATATCTTCTGTTGACACAAAAGTAATTGAAAAACTCTGTACTTGGCTTGATTGTCAGCCGAATGATATAATGGAGGTGGTTCCGAATACGGAAGAGAATGCTGACCGTTTATGTGAAATTTTGGAATGCACAATGGAAGAGTTAAAAGATAAAGTCCCGATGGGGAAAGCAGATCAGGAAATATAGGAGGTACTGAATATGCGAACAGCAACCGCATATTATGATGGGAATCAGATTGTGCTTAATGATGAGATTCGAAGAAATCTAACATCCGGGCAGAGGATACAGCTCGTCTTCACTCCGACCGAGCAAGAGAATGAAACCGTAGCGGATCGGCGCATGAGAATTGTGCAGTCCGGTCTGTATTCCACGTCATCCGGAAGGACTCCGGAAGAAACGGAACAGATGATAAAGGAGCTGCGAGCTGATGACAGATTATAAGGCTGTATTCTTTGATACTGCGCCCCTTATCTATTATCTGGATGATCATCCAGAATACAAGGGCGCCGTGATAGGCTTCATCGGGAATACGAAAAACTCAAAATATTTTACGTCTACTATCACGACCATGGAATATCTGACCGGAGCTTTTCGCAGCGGAACATCTGAAAAAGAGGCTGACTATGACAATTTCCTGTCGGCAATGGACTTTACCATCATTGACGGAGGCGAGGATGACATAGCAAGAAAGGCCGCGCATCTTCGGGCAGAGTATAAAATAAAGGGAATGGACGCCCTTCAGCTGGCATCGGCTATAGAATCCGGCTGCGACCTGTTTTTTACGAATGACAACAGGCTCAAACAGGTATCCGAAATAACGGTGCTTACTGTGGACGAGATCGGCAAACAGTGATAAAATAGAGGTTGGTACAAGGTGCTGACCTCTTTTTTTGTGGAGATATGCCGATGAATGTTGAGATAAAGAAACGGAGCGCTCTGCGGACGCTGACGGAGAAAATGAAAAGCAAAGGCGAAGACGTCGCCCTCTGGATCCTTGAACGAATCCCGGAACGGATGATGACGCCGAAAATGATAGACCGCATGAGCGAACTGCTCGACCGGAGAATATATCAGCTTCGAGGACAGGAGATCAAAAATACCTGGCGCAATCTGGAACTGGAAAAGGCCGTGGAGCAGATCAGAGAGAACACATAAAAAGGATCCGGAAGGGTTCTTTTTTGTTTGTCCTTTTCCACAAAAAGCAATCGCTGATTTTGTGTGCTTTTATTCAACGACTCTCCGGGATAGTTGGCAGATACATATATAGCAGGACAAAAACTTGACAGTTACCGTCAATGACGGAAACATTCGAGTTACTGATCTGCTATCGGGACGGAAACTTATGACGGAAACTATCTTGACCGAAACTTGGTCGGAAAAGGAGGGACGCTATGATTTACGGATACGCACGGGTAAGCACAAAGGGACAGGCGAGAGACGGAAACAGTTTGGAGCATCAGAAAGAAGAGTTGACGGCTGAAGGAGCAACGGAGATTCTTTATGAGAGTTATACAGGAACCAAGAAACACAGGCCGGAGCTTGACAGACTGCTCTCCATGCTTAAAAGCGGCGACACTGTAATTGTTGTGAAGATTGACAGAATCGCCCGAAATACAAAGGATGGCATAGAAATCATAGACTATATTGTAAACAAGGGCTGTCGGCTACACATTCTGAATATGGGAATGTTCGACGACACGCCGACCGGACGTCTCATGCGGAATATAATGCTTGCCTTCGCTGAGTGGGAGCGCGATCAGATTGTCGAGAGGACACAGGCCGGTAAAGAGGTTGCGCGTCAAAGAGCTGGATTCCGGGAAGGGAGACCGAAGAAATTCGATGATGACCAGATCGAGAATGCCCTTGAATTGCTGAAAAACAATTCGTATGCAAAGGTTACAAAGCTGACCGGTATCAGTAAAACGACGCTTGTTGTCGCAAAAAGGGAGCGTCGGCTTCGGGAAGAATGCTGATAAATACGGGAATCTGCGATACAAATCCGATAAGCGGCAAAAATATACAGAGTTGCACAGAAATATAGGGTTATTCACGATAATATCGGGCTTGAAAAGCGGCATATTTATGCATGTTCGAACGAAAATGCGCTGTTTTTCAAGCCTTTTTCTGTGTCAAAAATATCGTAAACAGATATGATTCTTACTATAAACCGGTTTGATCCGTGTTTGACATACTCCTTTTTTCCGAGTAGATTAAGGGCATACCAATGAAAAGGAGGATTCCCATGACACCACAAGAAGCATGGCAACAGGCTTGGACACCGGATACTCATAATACGGAATATCAAAGCCGATCTTGCGAAGTTCCAGACCACAGGTTCCAGCTGCGAGAAAATGCTTTCTGCCCTTCAGAATGGGCTTCAGGAGAATATGAAGCAAATTATCAGCGGTCTCGAATATGATCTGAATGTGTCTTACACCGCTCCGATCACCATAGAGGGATGTGCTGACCACGCAACGGTACACGAGCTGGAAGATTTACATAAGCGGATGATGAGCGAATTCGATTCTCATCTTTACCAGAAACTGAGGAATGCCGGAATAAGACATAAAATACGATCATGAGAAAAAGGACATCTTGACTGAAAGGATAAAGGAGGTGCTGCGAAAGCGGTGCCTCCTGTTGCTTGTCGTTAAAACTTACGGAGGTTGATGTATGTCCTATGAAAAAGAAATCTACAATTATGACCGCTTCCGACTATGCCGAGATTTTCTATGCGGCTATGCAGGAAGGGGTTGCTATGACGAACAGCAAAGGGGAGGCACTACCCTTTCTGGACGGAGAAAAATGGTCGCAGTGTTATAAAGACGATGATCCGGTACGGTCACAGCTCCCGATCTCATGGTTTGTCTCGGATAAGAGCGGGAACGTGGTTTCCTGCTTCTCCGGAAAGCCAGAGTGGCTTTTGAATGATAGCGAGAATCCAACGACCACGCCGAGCTATCATTTTTATCTCAATGGCCGGATCAAGCATATCAAAGCCCACGCTTTGACGGCTATCGTTCACGGTTCCGAAAGATTCGGCAATGCTGGCGAATTGTTGGATGAAAAGGGTCTATATGCTTTCGGGATCAAAGATAAACCGGATAATGTGCAGACGCACCATATTTCGAGGCAAAAGAGTTGTCCTGAGCATCGGTTTGATGCAGATAATATGATGCTCATGACTGTTCAGGCTCATAATACGGTTCACGCCATACCGGCAGAGGACGCTTCCGATGACAAAAAGGCCGGCTTTATGGAGCGATTGAAGGCTCTTGCGGACGATGAATGCGGCGACAAACTGGTGATCGCCGTTCGTGATGGCGATAAAACGAAGCTTACGACTGCGGACAAGCTGACACCGGAACAGGTGGGAAGGATCCGCTGTGCAATGGTGTATCTTGATAATGAGGAGGTGGCATGATTATGAAAAAGATTGGACTTGGTCTGTCAATAGAATTTGGAGATCAGACTTTTGTGAAAGGCGACAGGACTGCCGTTGACACAGTTGCCGGAAACCATTTTGAGGGCGAAATACAACACATTCAGCCGTACAGGGTCAATGAGACCGGCGAAACTGTCTTCGGTTTCCTGCTGAATACCAGTAAAGGCGACCGCAGCCTTTCCTGGGAGCTGATTATGCAGGAAGAAGTGGAGCTGATGAAGAACCTCTGATAGTCAGCCAGCAACACGAATGAGAGGAGTGAAATATATGGATGCTTATTAACTGGGCGTGCCGAAGGGTGCGCCCGTTTTATAAAAGAGAGGTGATTTTTAATGTCAGCATTAAGAAAGGAACAGGAAATATGGAATAAAATAGGATCAAGTGATATTATAGACATCGAGGATGTTCGGGAATTGTATGACAAAATGCAACAAGAAAAGCATTTAGCCAAATATACTTTTCCACAAAAACCTTCTTCTGACGGGTATTATCACGTTTTTGTAGATGATCCGTCGAAGAAATCCGGAAGGAGGCAGATAAAGGCAAGGACACTTGAAGAATTAAGAGATAAGATCCTTCAACATGAAAAATGCACTTCGCCCTCGTTGCGTAGGAATTTTAGAGACGTGTTTGAACTGATACTGTCGGAGCGTCCCAAATATGTAAAGGACTCGGAAAAGCTGCTATCTCTCAATAATACGATCTGTAAAAACAGATATGAATACAGTCGGTATTTTGAGGGTACTGATTTTGAGAAGATGTACGTTGATGAAATATCGAAGCGTGACATCGAAAATATCTGCTTTTACAACTTGAATCGGCTGGAACTTCGGGACAAGAGCTTTCTCGGAATGAGAGGCATATTGAAAAGCGTGTTTCAAAAGGCATATGAAGAATATTGGATTAACGATAATCCATATTCTCGGGTGAACTTTAAGAGATTTAAGGATATGCTTGTTCAGTCGGCCTCGATAGAGGAGCGGGTTCATTCTGATGATGAAGTCGAACGTATGATAGCCTATATCCATGATTACCAGAGGAAAATGCCGAGTTTTATGTCACCGTATGCTTTGGAGCTTCAGATTGCTAAGGGTTTAAGGAGGGGCGAGGTGCCTCCGCTGGAATGGAATGATATTCGAGACGGGTACATTTCGATTTCAAAGGAACAGCTCACCGTGAAGAAGAGCGATACTGTCAAAAAACAGTATTGCAAGATTGTTTCACACACTAAGACGTGGAAGGATCGAAGATTTCCTATCACATCCGATGTTCAGGCGTGTCTTGACAAAATCCGAGAGGCACATGATAGGTACTATCCGGAAAGCCCGTATCTTTTTCCTAATAAATCGGGTGATGGTGTCATTCACAATAGCTCGCTGTATAATTTTTACTGGAATATGTGCAAGAGACTCGGTATTGAGATATGCCATGAGTCCAGGAAAGGCACTCACAGCTTCCGTAGAAATGCGATAACGAAGGTTGTGAATGAGACCGGAGGCGATATTGTGATGGCTTCACAGCTTTTCGGCAATACTCCCAAGGTCGCCATGAGTAATTATTATGCCGGCCTGGATATGGATAAGGCCAAGAGCGTGCTTGAAAAGAAATAATATGTGGTAAACAGCGGTAAACAAAAAAAATGGGCGGTGTTGGAGACAATAAAAAAGCCGCAAACACAGTAAAATCAAAGGTTTGCAGCTCTTTACAAGGATGCAGGAGATGGGACTTGAACCCACACGATCTTAACGACCACAGGCACCTGAAGCCTGCGCGTCTGCCAATTCCGCCACTCCTGCGAACACTCGCAACGATTATTCTATCTGCTTTCCCCTAAGAAGTCAAGAAATTTTTCTATAAGAAAAGTTTTTCTTACATCGGAGTACTGGACCATGATATAAAATAAATATATTTCATAAGCCGACCCCGTTTTTTTGAAATCGGGCGGGAAAGAAAGCAATAAGACTATCTTAAAGGAGGAGCTGCATTGTTTTCCATACGAAGCGATATGAGGCATGAAATCAAACACCGGATCAGCAGGCTGGATATGCTTTGCATCCGGCAACGCCTGCTTGCGATAGCGGAAAGCGATTCTCATGCAACGAACGGGAGATACCGGATAAGAAGCCTTTATTTTGATACGCCGGATGACCGGGCGCTGAAGGAGAAGATCGACGGGGTGGACCGGAGGGAGAAGTTTAGGATCCGCTATTATGACGACGATCTGTCCTTTATCCGGCTGGAAAAGAAGAGTAAGCAAAACGGACTCGGGACCAAGGACAATGCGAGGCTTTCGGCGGAGGAGGCGCAAAGGATCGTGGACGGAGACCTTTTGTGGATGGAGGAGAGCGATCAGCCCTTGATCCGGGAGCTGTTTATCAAGATGAAGGATCAGCTTCTGCGGCCGAAAACGATCGTGGATTACGAAAGGGAGCCCTTTACCTATCCGCCCGGGAACGTGCGGGTGACGCTGGATTTTAATATCCGGACCGGACTTATGTGTACCGATTTTCTGAACCGGGACGTGCCTACGGTTCCCGTGAACGAGGATCCGATCATATTGGAGGTGAAGTGGGACGAATACCTGCCGGAGATCATACGTTACGCGGTGCAGACCAATGTCCGGGAATGTGCCTACTCAAAATACGCGGAATGCAGGATGTTCGATTGACACGGTAAATAAACAAAAGGAGGAATATAAACATGACATTCAGTGACATTTTCAAATCCAGTTTTTTGGAGAACGTGACCAGCGTAAGCGTGCTGGACATGGTTCTGGCCCTGGGGATCGCCTTCGGCATCGGTTTGTTCATCTTCTTCATTTATAAGAAGACCTACACCGGCGTCATGTATTCATCGAGCTTCGGCGTTACGCTTGTGGCGCTGACAATGATCTCGACGTTCGTCATCCTCGCGGTGACCAGTAACGTGGTGTTGTCCCTCGGTATGGTGGGTGCTCTGTCCATCGTCCGCTTCCGGACGGCGATCAAGGAGCCTCTGGACATCGCGTTTCTGTTCTGGGCTATCGCGGTGGGTATTGTGCTGGCGGCCGGACTGATCCCGCTGGCGGTATTCGGAAGCCTGTTTATCGGGATCATTATTCTGGTTTTTGCCAACAGAAAGGACATGTCCAATCCCTACATCCTTGTGGTGCAGTGCGAGGACAACGCTGCGGAGAAGGGACTTGCGGAGTTTCTGAAGAACAATACCAAACGATGCACGGTTAAGAGCAAGAGCGCAAGACCGGGCAATGTGGAGATCAATCTGGAAATCCGGCTGAAGGAGGACAATACGGATTTTGTGAACCGTGTTTCGGAGTTAAGCGGCGTAAAGAGCGCGGTTCTGGTAAGCTACAACGGCGATTTCATGGGATAAAACGGGGGAAACGGTATGTCAACCCATAAGTATATTGACAGAATCTGCATAGCGGTTTTGATCCTTACGCTGGTGGTGACCGTGCTTTTCATGAACGGGAAAAGCCTGGGCCTTCCGTCCGTGATCGATGAGGACGCGGAGACCTATGAGGGGGATGCCAATTTTACGGCCAATGATTACAACGGGACCTGGGAAAGCGAGAGGGCCGTGAAAATAACCCTGAACGGCGACTCGGCGACGGTCCGGGGGAACGGGGCGTACTTCTACGACAACCGCCTTGTCATCGCCGGCGGAGGCTATTATGAAATTACGGGAAGTCTGTCCGATGGACAGATCATCGTGGATGCATACAGCTCGTCCAAGGTTTTTCTGAAGCTCATGGGGGTCAATATTTATTGCGCGGATGACGCGGCTCTTCGGATCGACCAGGCGGATAAGGTCTTCCTGACCCTGGCGGATGGTACAGAAAACGTTCTGGAAAGCGGAGAGGAATACAGCGATGAGGCGCTGGAGGAGGGCTCCAAGGGCGTGATCTTTACACACGATGATCTGACGATCAACGGCAGCGGAAGCCTTACGATTACCGGGTCGTATCAGCACGGCATCGACGCAAACGACGATCTCGTGATCACAGGCGGAACCCTTCAGGTTACAGCGCCGGAGGATGCCTTCCATGTGAACGATGCGTTTAAGTTCACAAACGCGGATCTGACCATCAACGCCGGGGACGATGCCATTCACGCAGACAAAAGCATCCTCGTGGCCGGCGGCAATATCCTTATCAACGAATGCTATGAGGGCCTGGAGGCGCTGACCATCGAAATGACGGACGGCACGGTCGAGATTCATCCTTCGGATGATGCGTTCAACGCAAACGGCGGCTCGGCAAACGGCTTTGGCGGCTTCGGAGGCGGTATGCCGGGAGGGTTTACAAATACGGATGGTACGGAAGCGGCTTCGGAGACGGAAGGAAATGACATGGCAAAGGGCGCTCAGGCTGTGGAGGAAGCTGACCTGACGGAAGCCTCTTCGGACGAGGCTTCCTCCGAGGACGAGTGCTGGGTCCACATCAGCGGCGGAGAGATCACGATCATAAACAGCACCGGCCGGGATGCGGACGGAATTGACAGCAACAGCGATATACTGATCACGGGCGGTACGGTTCATGTGAGCCTGAACGGAGACGGCTCGAACAATGCTCTCGATTACGGCTCCGAAAGCGGTGGGGCGCTGGTGATCGACGGCGGAACTGTGATCGCCTGCGGCGGCTCCTCCATGGTGGAGGCGGTGAGTGATACCTCGGGGCAGTACTCGGTTCTTTATAATTTTGAGGAGATCACCGAAGACAATACGTATGTGGCTCTGACCGATGATGCCGGAAAGGAGCTTGCGGGCTGGGAGGTGCCCTGCGGCTTTACCTCGGTGACCTTAAGCTGTCCGGGAATCGAAGAGGGGAAGACTTACAGCCTTATGGTGGGAGAGGAAGCCACGGAGGTCCTCTTTGATTCGGTGTCGGTTACCATCGGAAATGTTTCCGGGGAAATGGGCGAGATGTGGGGTGGCCACGGTATGGGCGGCCACGGAAACCGGTCGTCTACGGAGAGCGGGGAGTTTACCCGGCCGCAGCGTTCGACGGAGAATGGGGAATTTACGCCGCCGTGGATGTCGACGGAGAATGGCGAATTTACGCCGCCGGATCGGTCGACGGAAAATGGCGGGTTTACGCCGCCGGATATGTCAACGGAGAACAGTGGATCCGCAGCGATGAATATGCCCGCGGGGCAGGGCGGCTTCGGCGGAACAGAGAGTTCGGAGGATACGGAAACGACCGTAAAAGGAACTCCCGCGTCCGAACTCCCGACGGAGGTCTGGATCTGGGTCGGAGCCTCTGTGGCGGCGCTGCTCCTGACCGGTGTGATTATTCTGATCGTACGAAGGGCGCGGAGGCTGTGAGACTGTATGGACGGTCTGCTTCAGAAATAATACTTGACGTTTCCGGGTTTTGGAGTATAATAATAACAGTTAGCAATAACTAACTGTTACGCCCCTTGCTGAAATAGAGGAAATACCATTACGGTATTTCCTTCTATTTGGCAGATTAGTTAGTTCAAACTAACTAATGCGAATGAATGGAGGAGTCGATTACGCTGGTTTATCTTTACCGCCCCGGCAAGCTGAGGGCGGATCTTCGCAAGAGAGAAGCTGAGGAGATCCTTTAGAAAAAAGGGTACAACTGTGAGAACCCGTCCTGCTGCATTGTGCAGCTTGTTCAGCACCTTGCCAATGACAGCGAGTTTCCGCATGAGATCGGGCTGTTTCTGGGATATCCGCCCTATGACGTGAAGTGCTTTATGAAGAACCCGAAGGCGGGTGTTCAGTGCAGCGGATGCTGGAAGGCCTACCGGAACAGGGAAGGAGCGGCAGAAACCTTTGAACAATTTGCAAGATGCACGAAGGCCTATAAAATGGAAGCCGAAAAAGGAAAGCCGCTGGAGGAGCTGATCGTGTGAACAGGAACGGAAGACTCGATTATGCTGACTCATGGTGGAAAGTGGCTTGCATTTTGGGCAAGTAGATTTTATAATACTCACCATGGATAATTTTAATGGTAATAAAGGAAATAACGGAAACAATAACCGCAGGGGCAGCACTCAGATGATCCTGATCTTCATCCTCGCGACCCTGCTCGCGCTTTTTGTGATGACCATGGTCAACCGTTTCCAGGCCTCCGCGACTACGAAGGAGATTACCTATACGGAGTTCTTGAATATGGTGCGGAAGGACCAGGTCGAACGGGTGGTGATCAGCAGCTATGAGATCGACATCAGTCCCAAGGGCAATGCCAACGCACTGATCCCCATAACCTATTATACGGGGATCGTGGAGGATGAGAACCTGCTTGCGCTTCTGGAGGAGCACAACGTCGAGGTAAGCGGGACGATCCCCGATACGACGAGCTCGCTTCTCTACAATATCTTAAGCTTTGTGATCCCGCTTGTGATCGTCTGGATCGTGCTGGGCTTTTTGATGCGGCGTATGGGCGGAGGAGCCATGGGCGTCGGAAAGAGTACGGCCAAGGTCTATGTGGAAAAATCCACCGGAGTAACCTTTAAGGACGTGGCCGGACAGGACGAGGCCAAGGAATCCCTCCAGGAGGTGGTGGATTTCCTGCACAATCCGAGGAAGTACCAGGAGATCGGAGCGAAGCTCCCCAAGGGTGCGCTTCTTGTTGGCCCTCCCGGAACCGGTAAAACGCTGCTGGCGAAGGCCGTGGCCGGAGAAGCCGGGGTGCCGTTCTTCTCGCTGGCGGGCTCTGACTTTGTGGAAATGTTCGTCGGTGTCGGTGCCTCCAGGGTAAGAGACCTGTTCAAGGAGGCACAGAAGCAGGCCCCCTGTATTATCTTCATCGACGAGATCGATGCCATCGGAAAGAGCAGGGATACCCGCTTCGGAAGCGGAAATGATGAACGGGAACAGACGCTGAACCAGCTGCTCTCCGAAATGGACGGCTTTGATACGAGTAAGGGTCTTCTGGTCCTGGCGGCCACAAACCGGCCGGAGGTATTGGATAAGGCGCTGCTTCGTCCCGGGCGTTTTGACCGGCGGATTATCGTAGACCGGCCGGATATGAAGGGACGGCTTGAGACGCTGAAGGTCCATTCCAAGGACGTGCATATGGATGAAACCGTGGACCTGGATGCGATCGCGCTGGCTTCGGCCGGGCTGGTGGGCTCGGACCTCGCGAATATCATTAACGAGGCGGCGATCAATGCGGTCAAGCACGGACGGAAATTTGTAAACCAGGCGGACCTGTTCGAGGCCTTTGAGCTGGTGGCTGTCGGCGGTAAGGAGAAGAAGGACCGGGCCATGAGCGACAAGGAACGGAAGATCGTTTCCTACCACGAGGTCGGGCACGCCATGGTCTCCGCCCTGCAGAAAAATACGGAACCGGTGCAGAAGATTACGATCGTCCCCCGGACCATGGGTGCGCTGGGCTATACGCTGCAGACGCCTGAGGAGGAGAAATTCCTGGAGACAAAGGACGAGCTGGAGGCCAAGATCGTTACCTTCATGGGCGGCCGCGCGGCTGAGGAGCTTGTTTTCCAGTCCGCCACCAGCGGCGCTGCCAACGATATCGACCGGGCAACGCAGATCGCCCGGGCCATGATCATGCAATACGGTATGTCGGAGAAATTCGGCATGGTCTCCCTGGCCACGATAGATAACGCTTATCTGGACGGCAGAGCCCATTTCGACGGCGGTGACGCGACTGCCGCGGAGATCGACAGGGAGGTTCAGAGCATGATCCAGGCGGCCTACGATAAGGCCATGGGGCTTCTGAAGGAAAACCGGGATATTCTGGACAAGATTGCCGAGTATCTCTATGAGAACGAAACGATTACCGGAAAGCAGTTCATGAAGATCTTCCGTGAATTAAAAGGGCTGCCGGAGCCGGAGGACGAGAAGAAGAGAGAAGAGGAGAAGGAAACGAGGGCCCCCGGGAGCGCGGAGGAAGCCGAACCTGCCGAGGACTATATGTTTGAGGACGACGATATGAAGGTCGTGGGCGGAACCATTAACCTGGTCGCCGGAGATACCAATCCATGAATTTTGAAGAAGAGTTAAAGAAACTCCCGGATCTGCCGGGAGTTTATCTTATGCACAATGAAAAAGGAGAGATCATCTACATCGGCAAGGCGAGGAGCCTCCGCCACCGGGTCCGGCAGTATTTTCAGCCCAGCCATTCCGAGGGCCTGAAGAAGGATCAGATGGTCTCAAAGATCGCCTGGTTTGAGTACATCCTGACGGACTCGGAGCTGGAGGCGCTTGTGCTGGAGTGCAATCTCATCAAGGAGCATACGCCGAAGTACAACACAATGCTGCGGGATGACAAGACCTATCCCTATATCAAGGTAACGCTGCAGGAGCCCTATCCGCGGATCCTTTTTTCCCGGAAGCTGGAGAAGGGAAAGGCGAAATACTTCGGACCCTATACCAGCGCCCAGGCTGTGAAGGAGACCATTGAGCTCCTGCGGTCGATCTACAGGATCCGCGACTGCAGCCGTATCCTTCCGCGGGATATCGGGAAGGAACGGGCGTGTCTGAACTACCATATCGGGAGATGTGCCGGCGTTTGCCAGGGCTATGTGACCGAGGAGGAATACCGTAAGCATATTGAGGAGGCCATGGAATTTCTCCAGGGAAATTATAAGCCGATCCTGACCATGATGGAGGGGGAGATGAAGGAGGCCGCCGAGGCGCTGGAATTTGAAAAGGCGGCGGAAAAACGGGACCTTTACAACAGCGTGAAGCAGATTGCCCAGAAGCAGAAGATCACCTCCTACGCCGGAGAGGACAAGGACATCGTGGCTCTGGCCATGGAGGAAAACGACGCGGTTGTCCAGGTTTTTTTTATCCGCGGCGGGAAGCTCATCGGAAGAGAGCATTTTTACATGCGCGTCCGGGCGGAGGACAGCGAAAGAGAGATCCTGCATGCCTTCCTCCGCCAGTATTATTCCGGGACGCCCTTTATCCCGCGGGAAATCCATCTTAAAGAGGAGCCGGAGGACCGGGAGCTGATCGAGGAATGGCTTTCCGGACGACGCGGCGGGAAGGTATCGCTCCTGACGCCGAAGAGGGGGCTGAAGGAGCGGCTGGTGGAGCTCGCGGAGAAGAACGCGCTGCAGGTCCTGGAGCAGGACCGGGAGCGGATCAAGCGGGAGGAGGGCCGCACCATCGGCGCCGTGAAGGAGATCGAGGAGCTTTTGGGCCTGGAAGGGTTATCGCGCATGGAGGCCTACGATATCTCCAACACCAGCGGGTTTCAGTCGGTGGGCTCGATGGTGGTCTTCGAAAAGGGGAAGCCGGCAAAGAGCGAATACCGGAAGTTCCGTCTGAAGACTGTACAGGGACCGGATGACTACGCCTCGATGCGGGAGGTTTTGACGCGGAGGTTTCTGCACAGGGAGAAGGGCGGCGGGTTTGAACGGCTCCCGGACATCCTTATGATGGACGGTGGCAGAGGACAGGTCAATATTGCCTTATCCGTGCTCGAGGAGCTTAAGCTCAGCATCCCGGTCTGCGGCATGGTAAAGGATGACAACCACCGCACCAGAGGGCTTTACTACCAAAATACGGAGGTGCCGATCGATCGGACAAGCGAGGGCTTCAAGCTCATCACGCGGATCCAGGACGAGGCACACCGCTTTGCGATCGAGTACCACAGGTCGCTGCGGGGACAGGCGGCGGTTCATTCCGTTCTGGATGAGATTCCGGGGATCGGGCCGAAGCGGCGGAAGGCCCTGATGAAAAGGTTCCCGTCGATTGAGGAGATCCGGGAGGCGGAGGTGGAGACGCTGATGACGGCGGAGGGCATGAATGAAAGAGCGGCCCGCGCGGTTTACGAATTTTTCCACACGCCCGGCTAAGTGTGGTATTATAGGATATACAGACGCAAAGTGCGGCCATGCCGCAGAGGGATTGAACAATGGAATCCCGTAAAAAACGACAGAAAGGAGCACAATATGAATAATGCAGGCAGAACCGTATCCGTGGAGAAGCTCGTGAAGACCATGGGGCTTCGGAACCTGACCACGGCGCTGGATCTTTCGAAAAAGCAGATCGAGCTGGCGGATGTGAACCGGCCGGCCCTGCAGCTGGCGGGTTATTATGAATATTTTGAGCAGAAGCGCATCGAGATCGTCGGTATCGTGGAATTCGAATATCTCAGGCAGATGGATATGGGAAAACGGGTGGAGATGTACAAAAAGTTCTTCAGCTACGATATCCCCTGCGTGATCTACTGCCGGGATCTGATGCCCAGTGAAGAGTGTATAAAGATTGCCACGGAGGCGAACGTGCCTGTGCTGATCACGCCGCGGCAGACCTCGGAATTTATGGCGGAGCTGATCTATTATCTGTCGGAGGAGCTGGCGCCGATGATCACGATCCACGGGGTGCTTGTGGATGTTTACGGCGAGGGTCTTCTGATCATGGGAGAGAGCGGCATCGGAAAAAGCGAGGCGGCGCTGGAGCTGATCAGGCGGGGACATCGCCTTGTGACGGATGACGTGGTGGAGATCCGGAAGCTGAACGAGCATACGCTGATCGGGTCTTCTCCGGATATTACAAAGCATCTGATCGAGCTTCGCGGCATCGGGATCATCGATGTCAAGGCCCTGTACGGTGTGGAGTGTGTGAAGGACAGCCAGAACATTGACCTTGTGATCCAGCTCGAGGACTGGAAGAAGGAAAACGATTATGACCGGCTGGGAATGAATGAGGAGTATATTGAGCTCCTCGGGAACAAGGTGGTATGTCATAATCTGCCGATCCGGCCGGGCCGGAACCTGGCGGTTATCTGCGAGACGGCGGCTGTGAACCACAGACAGAAGAAGATGGGCTACAATGCGGCGGAGGAGCTGTACCGCAGGGTACAGGCGAATATGGACAAGGGCAACGAAGAGAATAAAAAGCAGGAGGGATAAGGAAAAATGGAACGGAAAAATGCATGGGAGAGCTACTCGTCGGCGGAGCTGAAAAAGGTATTTGCCTTTGCGGAGGAGTACAGAAGCTTTCTCTCGGACTGCAAGACAGAGCGGGAATGTACGGCCTTCTTCGTGGAAAAGGCGAAGGCGGCGGGCTTTCTGGAGCTTGGCGAGGTGATCGCGAAGAATAAGAAATTAAAGGCCGGGGACAAGGTATATGCGACGAATTACGGAAAGGCCATCGCCTGCTTCGTGATCGGGAAGGAGCCCATGGAAAAGGGGATCAACATCCTCGGAGCCCATATCGATTCTCCCCGCATGGACATCAAACAGAATCCTCTCTACGAGGATACCCAGCTTGCGCTTCTGGATACCCACTACTACGGCGGTTTAAAGAAGTATCAGTGGGTGACGCTGCCGCTGGCGCTCCACGGCGTGATCGCGAAGAAGGACGGAAAGGTGGTTGAGGTCTGCATCGGTGAAAAGGACGACGATCCGGTCTTCGGTGTGACCGATCTTCTGATCCATCTTGCCGAGGAGCAACTGAAAAAGACCGGGAACAAGGTGGTCGAGGGAGAAGCGCTGGACGTTCTGGTCGGAAGCCAGCCCTTAAAGATCGCGGCCAATGCGAAGGACAAGGATCAGGAGAAAAAGGAGCCGGTTAAGGAGAATATCTTAAAGCTTCTGAAGAAGATGTACAACATCGAGGAGGAGGACTTCCTTTCGGCGGAGCTCGAGGTGGTGCCGGCCGGAAAGGCCCGGGATTTCGGCTTCGACCGCAGCATGATCATGGGCTACGGCCATGACGACAGGAGCTGCGCCTACCCCTCCTTTGCGGCCCTTCTGGATGCCGGAACGCCGAAGCGTACGGCGGCCTGCCTTTTGGTGGATAAGGAGGAGATCGGCTCCGTCGGCGCTACGGGTATGCACAGCCGGTTCTTTGAAAACGCTGTGGCGGAGCTGATGAACGCCGCGGGACAGTATACCTCCGACATCTCCGTGCGCCGTGCCTTTGAGAAGAGCAAAGCCCTTTCCTCGGATGTTTCGGCGGCCTTTGACCCGAGCTATGCTTCGGTTTTTGAGAAGAAGAACTGCGCCTATCTCGGAAGAGGGATCGTGTTCAATAAATTTACCGGTTCCCGCGGGAAGTCCGGCTCGAATGATGCCAATGCGGAATACGTCGGCGAGATCCGGCGGATCCTCGACAAGCACAAGGTCTTTTTCCAGACCGCGGAACTGGGCAAGGTGGACCAGGGCGGCGGCGGAACCATCGCCTATATCCTCGGAAACTACGGGATGCAGGTCATCGACAGCGGCGTTGCCGTTCTGAACATGCACGCCCCCTGGGAGATCATCAGCAAGGCGGATCTTTATGAGGCCTACAGATGCTATCTTGCATTCCTTGAGGAGGCATAAATAAAGGCGTTCTATGGAGATACTGTACAACGAACCGTTAAAACTCCATACGACCTTCCGCGTGGGCGGAGAATGTAAGCGCTTTATCTTCGCAGACTGCGAGGAGGGGTGCGGGGTGATCCGGGACTGCCGCGAAAGGGAGGAACCCTTTTTCCTTTTTGGCAAGGGGAGTAATCTTCTGGTGTCGGACAGGGGCTTTCCCGGGACCGTTCTTTCCTTTCTGCCCAAGGACCCAGTTCTTCTGGACCGGGACCGACTTCGGGTTTCGGCGGGGACAACGCTTGCCGCAGCCGCTTCCTTTGCGGCGGACCACGGGCTTTCCGGTCTGGAATGTCTTCACGGGATCCCGGGAACCATGGGAGGGGCAGCGGTGATGAACGCCGGGGCCTACGGGTCGGAGCTGAAGGATGTTTTCGCGGAGGGCGAGGTGCTGACGAAGGAGGGAGAGATCCGCGTCATCAGCGCGGAAGAAATGGATTTTTCCTACCGCAGCAGTTCGCTGGAACGGGAGGAGAATATCCTTCTTAGCGCCGTTTTACAGCTCGAAAAGAAGGATGCGGTCTTGATCCGGGACAGGATGAAGGAGCTCTCGGCCAGGCGGAGAGAAAAGCAGCCGCTGGAGCTTCCGAGCGCCGGCTCGACCTTCCGAAGGCCCGAAGGGTATTTTGCCGGAAAGCTGATCGAGGAGGCCGGGATGAAGGGCTTTTCGATCGGCGGTGCGGCCGTGTCGGAAAAGCACGCGGGCTTTATCGTGAATTATAACAACGCCACGGCGGAGGAGATTTACCGTCTGATCTGCAAGGTTCAGGAAGAGGTTTACCGGACCAGCGGAGTGACCCTCAAATGCGAGGTAAAGATGTTAGGAGAATTCTAAATGCAGTTTGTGATTCTGACCGGGATGAGCGGCGCGGGAAAAAGCACGGCCATGAAGATGATGGAGGATATCGGCTTTTACTGCGTGGATAATCTTCCGATCCCTCTTCTGAAATCCTTCTGGGAGCTGGTATCCCAGGGAACCAACAACGAGCTGGAAAAGGTGGCGGTGGGGATCGACCTTCGCAACGGCCAGCCGATCACGGAGCTTCTGGATTACCAGAAAAGGGCGGAAGAAACGGGAAGCCCGATGGAGATCCTCTTTCTGGACGCTGAGGATGAGGTGCTGATCAAGCGCTATAAGGAAACCAGGAGAAATCACCCTCTGTCCGGAGAGGCCAGAGTCGAGGAAGGGATCCGGCTGGAGCGTGAGCTGTTAAAGGAGCTTCGAAGCCGCGCGGACTATATTCTGGATACGAGTCAGCTCCTGACCAGGGAGCTGAAGGAGGAGCTGAACCGGATCTTTGTGGACCGGAGGGATTATCATAATATCTACGTTACGATCCTTTCCTTCGGCTATAAATTCGGGATTCCGGCGGATTCGGATCTGGTGTTTGACGTGCGGTTCCTGCCCAATCCTTATTATGTCGAAGGCCTGCGGGACAAGACGGGTCTGGATAAGGAGATAAGGGATTTTGTGATGCAGGTGGAGGAGGCGGGGCAGTTCATGGATCAGCTCGAGAGGATGCTGAATTTTCTGATCCCCCATTATATCTCCGAGGGAAAGAGCCAGCTCGTCGTCAGCATCGGCTGTACCGGCGGGAAGCACCGCTCCGTTACGATCGCGGAGGAGCTGTATCAACGCCTCTTAAAGGACCGGAAATTCGGTCTTAAGGTGGAGCACAGAGATATCGTAAGGAAATAAGCCATGTCGTTTTCCGAGGAAGTAAAACAGGAGCTCTCCGGCATCCTCCCGAAGGCGGCGCATTGCATAAGCGCGGAGCTTTACAGCCTGAACCGGTTTGAGACAAGGGGAGCGGGAAAGGAAAGGATCGAAAAAAGAAAAGCGTTTCTGGACCGCAGGGGGACGCATGAACCCCGGTTTGATCGAAGGAAGGATTGCTGCAGAAGGGCCTATCTGCGAGGGGCCTTTCTTTCGGCGGGCTCCATAACGGATCCGGCCCGGTCCTATCAGCTCGAATTTTCCCTGAATGATGAGGAGCTGCTGAACGAGCTTACGCAGGTTTTGTCGGAGCTCGGGCTTTCTCCGAAAACGGTGCAGAGGAAGAACCGCACGGTCCTTTACTTCAAGGAAGGGGAGGAGATCGCGGATCTGCTGAACCTGTGCGGGGCCCATCAGGCGCTGATGGCTTTTGAAAACGCGCGGATCGTAAGAGACGTGCGAAATACCTTAAACCGCCGTGTGAACTGCGAGACCGCGAATCTGGAGAAAACCGCCTCGGCCTCGGTAAAGCAGCTTAAGGATATCCGAAGGATCGAAAATACGATCGGCCTGTCTTCGCTGGCAAAACCCCTGCGGGAGGCGGCCGAGCTTCGTCTTATGAATCCGGAGCTCCCTCTTTCCGAGCTCGGCAATCTCTTTTCCCCGCCGCTCGGGAAAAGCGGCGTGCGCCATCGTCTGCAGAAAATATCCGACATCGCCGAAAAGCTGGAGGGTAAAAAATGACGTTAAAGGAGCTGGAGATCGGAAAAACCGCCGTGATCACGTCGGTGGGCGGGGAAGGTGCGCTGAGGCAGCATTTTCTCGATATGGGGGTGCTTCCCGGCGCCGAAGTAACGCTGGAAAAGTTTGCGCCGATGGGAGATCCGATGGAGCTTCTGATCCATGGCTACCAGCTCACGCTCCGTCTGGACGATGCCGCCAGGATCGAGATCGTGCCGAAACCGGAGGCCGGGCCTCTTCCGGAGAAGAAGGGAAAGGCGAAGAAATCGGAGCATCCGGGCTTCGGAGAGGGCGGGCGGTTCCATCCGAAGGGGAGCGGTGATCCGCTGCCGGAGGGGACGGTTCTGACCTTTGCTCTGGTCGGAAACCAGAACAGCGGCAAGACGACCTTATTTAATCAGCTTACCGGTGCAAATCAGCATGTCGGTAATTTCCCCGGAGTGACCGTGGACCGGAAGGATGGAGAGATCAAGGGCCATCCGAACACAATGGTAACGGATCTGCCCGGGATCTATTCCATGTCTCCTTACAGCGATGAGGAGATCGTATCCCGTAATTTTGTTCTTACGGAACACCCGAAAGCCATCATCAATATCGTGGACGCCACGAATATCGAACGGAATCTGTATCTCACGATGCAGCTTCTGGAAATGAACATACCGATGGTCATCGCCCTCAATATGATGGACGAGATCCGCGCCAACGGCGGGACCATTGACATAAACGAAATGGAGGCCGGACTGGGCGTGCCCGTGGTACCGATCTCCGCGGCAAAGAATCAGGGAATACATGAGCTGATCGAGCACGCGATCCATGTGGCCCATTACCAGGAGCGCCCTCTGCGCCAGGACTTCTGCGCCGAAAACGAAAACGGAGGCGCGGTACACAGGTGTCTGCACGCCGTGACCCATCTGATCGAGGACCACGCGAACCGGGAAAACCTGCCGCTTCGTTTCTCCGCTGCGAAGGTCATTGAAGGGGATGAGCGGGTCATCTCCCGGCTGAAGCTGGATGAGAACGAAAAGGAGACGATGGAGCACATCGTTCTCCAGATGGAGAAGGAAAGGGGAATGGACAGGAGCGCTGCGATCGCGGATATGCGCTATGCCTTTATCCGCCGGATCTGCGCAGAGTCTGTACACAAGCCGAAGAAGAGCCGCGAGCGGATCCGGAGCGAACGGGTCGACCGGATCCTGACGGGAAAATGGACGGCGATTCCGTTTTTTATCCTGATCATGGGCGTGGTCTTCTGGCTTACCTTCTATCTCATCGGAGGGACCCTGCAGGGCCTTCTGGAGCAGGGCTTAGACGCGCTGACGGTGGCGGCGGACGCCGCGCTTACCCAGGCCAATGTCAACGAGGTGCTGCATGGTCTCCTGATCGAAGGAATCCTTACCGGGGTGGGCAGCGTCTTAAGCTTCCTCCCGATCATCATCACGCTCTTTTTCTTCCTCTCGATCCTGGAGGACAGCGGGTACATCGCGAGGGTTGCCTTTGTGATGGATAAGCTCCTTCGAAAGATCGGCCTGTCCGGCCGCAGTATCGTTCCGATGCTGATCGGCTTCGGCTGTACGGTGCCGGCGGTCATGTCCACGAGGACCCTGCCGAGCGAACGGGACCGGAAGATGACGATCCTTCTGACCCCGTTTATGTCCTGCTCCGCGAAGCTTCCGATCTACGCCTTCTTCGTGGATGCATTTTTTAAGGAGCACAAGGCCCTGATCATGATCGGGCTGTACGTTCTCGGTATCGTGATCTCCGTTCTGATCGCCCTGCTGTTTCGGAAGACGCTTTTTAAGGGCGAACCGGTTCCGTTTGTCATGGAGCTTCCGAATTACCGGCTGCCCGGGATAAAGAATGTGGGGCAGCTCCTTTGGGAAAAGGCTAAGGACTTTTTGCAGAGGGCCTTCTCGGTGATCCTGATCGCGACCATTGTGATCTGGCTGTTAAAGAGCTTTGACTTCCACTTCGGGCTGGTCGCGGATACGAAGGACAGTATTTTGGCCACGATCTCCGGCTGGATCGCGCCGGTGCTGAACCCCATCGGCCTCGGGGACTGGCGGTTTGCAACCTCGCTGATCAGCGGCTTGATGGCCAAGGAAAGTGTCGTGTCGACTCTGCAGATCCTCTTCCCGGGCGGGATCGTGAACGTGATGGCAGAGGCCTCTGCGGTATCGCTGCTGGTGTTTTCGCTTCTTTATACGCCGTGTGTGGCGGCCATCGCTTCGATCCGGCGGGAGCTCGGAAGAAAATGGGCGCTCGGGGTTGTTCTCTGGCAGTGCCTGATCGCCTGGCTGGCTTCCTTTGTGTTCTACCAGGTAGCGCGGCTGATCTGAACGGAGTACGCGGGGAGAGGAAATCAGACCATACACAAAGGGAGAAAAGAATCGTATATTTCATAAGCAAAAGCTGCTTTGTAAAAACCTCATTGAGCAGCGGTAAATGGAGTGTTACAGGGAGGTACTTGTTATGGAATCGGAGTACAAGGTAAAAGACATATCGGAAAAAAAAGAGATCCTTCTGGAAAAGAACGAAGAGCTGGAGCTTGACCATAGGAAAAAGCCCGTGCGTGAAGCCGATCCCAAAACGAAAAAGCTCAGCTCAGCCAATCGAAGACAGAGGAACGGGGCGGCTCTACGCAATTCGTTTGCCCATGTTCAGGTGAAATCTCCTGCCCAGATCAAGCGGGAAAATGAGGCCCACCGCCGGCAGATGGTGGAGCAGGCGCGCCATCATCTGAGAGTCTATCAGCATCGGACGGGAGAGGCAAACATCGCGTCGGCCGAGATCTCGCGATTCAATAAGCGTATGGAAGCCGCTGAGCGGAAGGAAGCCTGCTCGAACCGGGTAGAGGCCTATGAAAGAGCCCAGGCCGAACAGGCGCAGCCGGCAGCTTTGGGAAACGATTTTGCGGCGGAATGCCGGACTCTGTCCACGGTCACCTATGAAAGCTTCCTGCTCGCAAATGACGTGGAGTTTTCCACGAATCTGGAGCATAACTACGGCCTGGTCAGGATGGCGGAGCGTGTGAATGCCGGTCTCCTTTCCATTTACCGCGGAGAACGGCAGGATACCCTGACCGCGGATCAGAAAAGGATCCTTCGCAAGCAGATCGCGCTGTGCCGCGAGATGAAAAAGTGGATGGATGCGAAGAAGGAGCTGATGAAGAATCCTTATTATATCTATCTGGCGGGAAAGGATATCACAAACCGGCAGGCTCTTTTGAACGGCCTGACCCAGGAAGCGCAGGACGCCGGCACGGCCGGATATCGGGAGTCAAGAAAACAGTTCCTGCAATATCTCAGGGCCCTTGAGAGAGTGGAGGCCTGCGCGGTAAAGCGGAGGAAGCTTTTCAAGGGTGACCGTGCGAGCATTGACGCTCTCGAAGCGGCTGTTAACCGTACGGAGACTGAGGTAAAGAAGGATCATAATCTGGAGGAAAACCGCTCCCGGCGCAGGCTATGGGAGGAGAGCCTATTGAAGAACGACGCCGTTCCCACGGAGGATCCCTTCCTTACAAAGGAAGACAAAACCTTCCCGGAACGGGTGTTTGAACAGAAGAAAAATGCATTTCTTTCGTTCTCCTTAACCGAGCTGAAGTGCCGGTCAGAGCAGGAGATCCTGGAAAATGTTTCGAAGAACGCGCCGATGATCAATCAGGCGCTGGAGATGCAGAGGCTTCTGGGGCAGATGGTGTATGCTCCGGATTATGAGATCACAACGGAACAGATCATCGAGCTCCGCGCCAAGATCCATGTGATCCTGATGGTATCCAAATTACAGTATGAGCTCATGCACCGGACCTTTCGGAGCGGGGATGAGGACCTGCGGGAGGAAAGCTCGAAGGAATGGAAGAGACGTAAAAAGATTATGCCGATCCAGAATCCGAACGCGCTGTATGAAGAACTGAAAACCCTTTATACGGAGAGACAGGCCCAGGCCGGGGAGTCGGCGAACAGCGTCTGGACCCTGTTGAACCGGGGGGTGCCCCTGGCGGAGGTATCCAGGCAGGACCGCGCTTCGGAAGCGCAGAAAAACAATCTGGTCTGGGAAAATCTTCATGACACGATCGCGCGGATCGGAAAGGCCACCGGCGAGGTCATCCTGACGCTGAAGCAGATCTGCAAAGCGGACAAGCTGGAATTTCAGATGCCGCCGAAGGCTGTTTTGTTCTACTTAAGAGGCAGGAGCGCAGCGGAGATCCGTTCGGTCTACCAGCGGTATACGGGAACTCCGAAGGAGAGGTTCCTGCTCTATAAGGAGATCGTTGATAAGGCGAAGGATGAGTTTAATCCGCGGCGTTATGACTACAACAATCTCAGTGAAAACGGAAAATGCCTCCAGGATTATGCCCACAGGGCAAATCTGGCCGCGATCATGGATCAGGCCATGAGCTGCTCCGAGGCGATGAAAACGATCCTGCAGGATAATCCGGAGCTTGCGCTGGACGAAAACGAGGCCGTGGATGAGGAATGGCATAAAGAGGCAGCCGCTCTGTCGAAGTTTTCCGCCGACAGGCTCATGCCCGTGTTCCGATGCTTTCAGCACATGACCAATTCGGCCGAAAAGAGGAGGGTCCTCTCCGCCATCAGCTTTGATGAATTAAGAGTGCTGTATACGAACCGCACGGAGATCCTGACCTGGCTGAATAACCAGAGGGATCAGCCGGCTGAGCTTGTAAATACGTTAACACGCCTTCTTCATAATATGGATTCGCTCGGAAGTCTGGAGCTTTCCTTGGAAGAGGATTACCGTTCCTACAGGAATGCGGAGCACATCGATGAGAACAGGCTTCGCGAGAAGCAGGAGTACCGCCGGATCCTGGATATGGAGACCGATCCCTCCCGGACGACGGAAACGGAGCTTAAGAAGGTAAGAAGGGCCTGCCTCGTTATTCTGAACGAAAAATATGCTCTGGACGAAGCGGTCTACTTTAAGCTGACAACGGCCAAGCTGAAGGCGCTGACCTGCAAATGCCTGAAGGAAGGGGTTTTGGAGGAAAACCTTCAGGCAGAGGTGAACGCTCTTCTGGCGAAGGAACAGATCGCTCCGGAGGAGGAGCTGGAGGATGCGTTAGAGGCCGAGTGGGAGGAAGGAGAACAGAAGATCCTCGGGCTTTTCTGCGCTCTGGCCGACGGGCTGAAGGACCGGGATAAGGATCCCGGGGTACGTGCGGAGGACTTCCGGAACATCCTGATCGCCCATTCGGAAACCGTTGCCGCGTTTCTTTCGGATTATACAAAGGATAAAAAGAAGAATCAGCTCCTTTCGGAAATGACAAAAAAAATGGGCCGGCTGGAATCAGAGGTCCTGAATGCCTCCTACCGGGAGCTTGATCCCGTCTTTGCCTGGATCGCGGATAAGCTCGGAGAAGGAAAGATCACGGCCTCGCGTGTGGAGGCTGTGCTTGCGAATAAAAACTATGAGCTTACCGACGCCCTGGAGGCAGCGGATCAGAGGATCAACGGCCACCTGGAAACGCTCTTTACCGGAATGGAGGCCTCTGTCGGCGAATGGACCGAAAAGGCCATCGGGACCGAGCTCGACAGTCCGGAGAGCATGACAGCTTCCTTCTTTGAGGCGGAAGAGGAAAGGAAGAAAGATAACCAGAATGTGATCCACGAAGAGGGTGAGCAGGAGGTTCAGCAGAAAAAGAAGAAAAAGCAAGAGAAGGAAAAGGATATTTATGAGCTTTTAAGGGATTCCATGTCCAGAGAAAAGGGCGAAGGCAAATTTATCACCCTGGCCATGAAGAACTACTTCCGCCATTCCAGTGCGCAGGATAAGCGCCTCATGGTGAACGCCCTGCTGCATGACTTAAAGCCGGTCAACAGAAAAGCCTCCAGAAAGGCGCAGGATGTAAAGCAGGCGGGGCGGTACCTCGGCGGCATGATCAAGGGCGCCGGGCCTCTTTTCCAGAAGCTGATGCAGGGTGTTTCGGACGATCTGTTCCTTCCGGAGATCCGCCGTGCGCTGGATGACGTAAAGTCGAATCTGGCGCCGATCGATGATGCCTATGTGAAGCAGAAGTTTGATGAGCTGAAGCAGGAATCCGAAGGGAGGGTCACGGAGATCAGGAAGCTTTCCTCCCTCGGCGCCGCCTCGGTCGGACAGGCCTTCCTTTGCAGGATCTACGGTCCGAATCTTCCTACGGCCGGGAAGGACGTCGTCATAAAGCTTCTCCGGCCGAATATCCGCGCACGTCTGGAGCGCGAGAAAAAGATCCTCCGGGTTGCTGCCCGGTGTACGGATAACGACAAGCTTAATTTTGACCGGGAAATGGAAAAGCCCCTCCCGGAGGCAGGGGATACGACCGGCATGGAAGCCACCCACATCACCCAGGTCGAAAAGATCATGGAAGAGCTGGACATGAGCATTGAGGTGGAGAATGCCAGACAGGGTTACGAAACCTACCATTCCGAGAAGGATCCGGAGGTGGATACGGTGAAGGTAAACGAGGACCTTCCCGTGTTCCAGGATGCCTATGCGCTTGACAAGGCCGAGGGCATGACGGTGGAGCGGTATCTGAATCAGCTTGCAAAGAGAAAAAGGGATGCGTTAAAGCCCTTCCGGGCGGGGTCGCAGACCTATGCGATCCAGAAGGGCCAGATGCCCCTGTACGAAGAAACCCGTGCCAGGCTGTTAAGGGAGCTTGAAAGCGTGATGAAGAAGCAGAGGATGCTGATCAAGACCGCGGAAAAATGGACCGAACAGGCGATCTTCGGTACCAACTTTTACCACGGCGATATGCATGCGGGAAACATCATGATCTCCGAGAATAAGGTGACCATCATCGACTACGGAAACGCTACAAAGCTGAACTCCGACCAGAAGAACCATATCATGGCCATGATGAGCTGTATGGCAAGCAAGACCCTGGCCGAGGACTTCCTGTGGTCCTTTGCCCAGCTCCTGCCGGCGGATGAGAACGAGGAAAAGTTTGAACGGAAGGATCATGAGAACGAAAAGTATCATCCGCGGCTGAAGAATAAGGGAGAGGAGTTCCTGACAAAGATCAGAAAGATCATTGCCATGAAGGACCCGACGGATCCGGATAATATTCTGGCGGGCGAGAAGATATCGCTGATCTTAAAAACCGCGCAGGAAATGGGCTTACAGCTCCCGCCCGAGGTGGAAAACTTCTCCAAGAGCCAGCTCCGGCTTCAGAATGCCATCGATTCCTTTAATGATGCGGTGGAGGATATCCGGAGGGATATCCGGCGTCTCGATGAAATGAAGCCGCAGGGAGAAACGCTGGTGGATCTGAAGGCAAAGATCCATGAGACCGCGAATTTGAATCAGCGGCAGCATGTCGTAGAGGTGTTAAAGGATTCCGTCAATCTTTTCGAGCCGGTATCCAGGGAGTATTTTGTCGGGGAAGCAAATAAAAAGGATTCCAAGAGCCGGGAGGAATTTAAGGCTGCTTTTACGGCCAAATATGCCGGTTTGGTGAAGATGAATCCGGAAACCGACCAATATGAAGGGGTGTTGGATCTTACCGATCTGCCCAAGTGGAGAGCTGACTTCGAGGAGCTGAAACGGATCGCGCCGAAATCCGATGACGAGGAGCCCTCCAAGGAGTATGCGGCGCTGAAGGTGAAGCTGGAGGGAGAGGTGCAGGCATGCCTCGGCGCACATGTTGACTCAACGAAAGATCCTATGGCTGCCTTCGGAGGGATCTTAAGGCTGCTGCCGGACGTCACCAACAAATTGAATGCCAGGGACTTTGACGGCTTTGAAGACATTCTTTCCATATTGGAGAAGGATGTGCCCGCTGCGGTCCGGTTTATGAAGGATTATTACGCGTTGATCGACAGTCAGGATGATGCCGGTTTCTTCAACTTTGACTTTTTCAAGTCGGGCAAGGAAAGTAAGCTCATCGATTCCATGTATGAGAATTATCTGAGGCTGCAGGAGACCCGCCTTGAAAAGTCTCAGGTGGTGGTGGAGTTTAAAGAGACCTTAAACCGGGATTACGACTATAAGCGCTTAAAGCCGGACGCGGTTTCTTTTATCAGGCACCGCTACAAGATCATGCACGGAAACAAGACAAAAACGGATGAGGCATGGAAGCGCTATACCGGGTTGGTCGACGAACTGAAAATGAAGTATTTCAAGGACGAAATGACCGAATATGTGAAGCTCCTGCCTTCGATCGAAGAGATCCAGGAGAAAAGGAACATTGCGAATCACAGGCTGCATGCTGAGGAGAAACAGCTTAGCGCCGAGGAAAAGGCGAAGCTGGAAAAGATCATCGAAGATGCGGATGAGGAAAAGAAGCCCCTTGAAAAGCGCTTGGAGGAGCTGGAAAGGATCCTGGATACCTGGAATACCAAGATCAATGACAAGGAAGAGGCGCTTGTTTCGAGGGCGAAGAACAAGCTTCAGAAGGAATTTGACATGGTCCATATGGAGGATAGCTATTACAGACACGCGGAAGCCCTGGATGAGGAGTTCGCAGAGCTTGGAAAAGAGGAAGAGGGAGGGAAGGAGCTGTTAAAGGCCTACGAGGAATTCAAGACGGTGCAGCTTCGGGATATGCAGCTTCGCCTCGACGGTAAGGAAGTGGATGAGGATACCAGAAAACTTCGGAAGGAAAAGGAAAATCGTCTTATCGAATGCTGGAAGCGGGTTTCTCTGGCGCGCCTGAAAAAGCATTATCGGGATGCCTTTGAGACGCCGGAAACGATCTACAGTCCGCTTACGAATTATATGAAGGTCACAGGAGATGTGATCAAACGGAACAAATGGAAAACGGTAAGTACCCTTGGCTCCGTCAGCGGAAAGCTCGTTATGCGGCTGAAGGATATAGGGGGCTGAAGGGCCTGAAAAAAGAGAAGGAGCAAAACGATGGAGCTGACAAGAATAGAAACAGAAAATCTGGAAGGGTTTATGAGCTTTCTTCCGTCGGACCTTCTTACGGAGGAGGATCAGGCAGTCGGGGTTCTGTCCGGGGAGGGCGAGCCTCTCGGCGCTGCCGTTTTCTCACCGACGGAAAACAGTATTGACCTGAAATGGATCTTTGTCGATCCGGAGGAGAGAAGAAAGGGAGTGGCTACTCTGATCCTCCACGATGCCATGACCCTGCTGCAGGGCAGGGTGCCGATGCTGACGGTTTCCTATTATGATGAGGCGGAGGGGCTGGAGGCGCTCCTTGTACATCTGGGCTTTGCGATCACGGAGGGTGATCCCGTCTATACGATCCCGACCGGAGTGCTTTTGGAAAAACCCAAAATCCGGATGCTTGCGAAAAGGAGCTATCCGGACACTCTGATAAGCCTTGCGAATGCCCCCTCCCGATCCTGGGGGGCTTTGCATAAGCTTCTTGACGAGGAGGCCGGAGGGACCGTCTTTCTGGAGAATATCGATCCGGAATACTCCTTTGTGACCGAGTCCGCGGATCAGAAGCTTTTGGGCTGTATTCTGGTCGGAAGATCCGGGGATTTTGCGGAGGTGAAGCTCCTTCTGAATACGCATCGCGGGAATCCGGAGCAGCTCCTTTGGGCGCTGGCGAAAAAATGCAGGGAAGAGGAAGAGGTTCGGACCCTTTGCTTCGTGGCGGCCTCGCCGAAGGTGGAGCAGATGGCCGAATGGCTGCTCGATAAAGAAAAGGGCTGCAAAAAACACCTGCGCTTAGCCGTAGCCGCTCTCTGATCCATTGCTCCAAAGGCAGCAGTCTGTCAGTCATCAGCAGGAGGGAGCTGCTTTAAGGGCTGCTGAAGGGTTACTGTTCACACCTCAATGTCATTAACTTAAGCCAAAACCTTCCTCATAACGCGAGTAAGAGGGCCCCGGACCGAGCACGGGGGACCGATGCTTTTCCGGGAGGACCTATTTTTTGCGGGGCCCCCGCGCACTTAAGTCTGGGAGATGGCTTACGGAAGCGAAGCCACCATGTAAATATGCTTAAGTTAATGACATTGGGGTGTGAACAGTAACCCTGAAGGGAAATCGTTACGGGGACGCTTTCGACGGATTTGCATCATGGAGCAAATAATAGTATAATCGAAGCTATGAATTTCGGAAGAGACGGCGTAGCTGCCGCAAAACGGAAACTGCATAACCCCGCTCCCGCTGTGGGACGGATCTTTACGGTGGGCCTCGGCATGGTCATCATCGTCGCTGTGATCGCCCTCCTGCTCGGCGGAATCTCCTCGGTTTACGGGATGATGAAGGGAATTTTGGACGCTGCGCCGAACATTGACGATATCGACGCGACGCCTACCGGATACCTGTCTACGGTTCTGGACGCGGAGGGGAATGTGACGGCGAGTCTGGTGGCCTCCGGGGCGAACCGGATCTATGTGACGCTGGACGAGATCCCGGAGGATCTTCAGCATGCCTTCGTGGCGATTGAGGACGAGCGCTTTTACCAGCACAAGGGGATCGACCCCAAGGGAATTATCCGTGCTGCGGTCGTGGCCCTTCGGACTCGGGACTTCTCCCAGGGCGCGAGTACCATTACCCAGCAGCTCTTAAAGAACAACGTGTTCGTCGGCTGGACCTCGGAGGGGTCGCTTGCCGAGAGGCTGGAGCGAAAGATCCAGGAGCAGTACCTTGCGCTGCAGCTTGAAAAGAAGCAGTCCAAGGAATGGATCCTGGAAAACTATCTGAATACGATCAACCTCGGACAGAATACGCTGGGGGTGCAGGCCGCTTCGGAGCGCTATTTCGGAAAAGACGTCTCCGAGCTGACGCTGTCGGAATGTGCCGTGATCGCGGCCATTACCCAGAACCCGTCCGGCTACAACCCGATCCGCCATCCCGAGGATAACCGGAAGCGGGCGGAAACCTGCCTGAACAAGATGCTGGAGCTGGGCTTTATCGACGAGGAGGAGTACCAGGCCGCCTGGGAGGACGATGTCTATTCCCGGATCCAGGTTGTGAATATTGAAAACTCCAGTAAGGAGATTACCTCCTATTTCGTGGACTCCCTGACCGACCAGGTCATCGACGATCTGATCGAGGTCAAGGGCTATACGGAGGCCGAGGCCTATAAGGCGCTGTATCAGGGCGGACTTACGATCTATTCCACCCAGGATCCGCATCTCCAGGCCATCTGCGACGAGGAGGCAAACAACCCCGAAAACTACGGCGGCTCCGATACCAAGACCTCCTTCTCCTACCGGCTGACGATCCAGCATCCGGACGGAACGTACGACAACTACAGCGACCAGACCATGCTGAGCTATTATAAAAAGGCCACCGGAAACCACAACTTCGGCATCGATTATGCGAGCGAGGAGGAGGCAGCCGCGGCCATTGAACAGTACAAATCCGAGATCATGGTACCGGGGGATGAGATCATCGGGGAATCCGTGACCTATACGCTCGAGCCCCAGGTTTCCATGTCCCTGATCGAGCAGAGTACCGGCGAGGTAAAGGCCATTGTCGGAGGGCGGGGAGATAAGTCCGCGAGCAAGACCTTAAACCGTGCCACCGGAACGACCCGCCAGCCCGGCTCAACCTTTAAGGTCCTGGCCGCCTACGCGCCGGCGATGGATATCGGCGCCTTTACCCTCGGGTCCGTCCAGGACGATGCGCCCTACCATTATTCGAATACAAATCATACTCAGGTCAACAACTACGACCATTCCTACCGGGGCTATACGACGGTCCGGGAGGCGATTACCCGTTCCATTAATGTCGTCGCGGTTAAGACCCTGACGGATATCGGAACGGAAACCGGCTACAACAAGCTTCACGACTTCGGCTTTACGACGCTTGTGGAGCAGGACAATACCCAGGCCCTGGCCCTCGGCGGTATTACGAACGGCGTAAAGAATCTGGAGCTTACGGCGGCCTATGCCTCGATCGCCAACGGCGGCGTCTATATCCGGCCGCGCTTCTATACGAAGATCCTGGATCACAAGGGAAACATTCTGATCGACAATACCCCGCAGACCAGAGAGGTATTGAAAAAGACTACCGCCTGGCTGCTTACGGACGCGATGAAGGATGTTATGAACGGAGCCGGCGGTACCGGAGCGCCTGCCTATTTCGGAGATACGATGGCGCAGGCCGGAAAATCCGGAACGACGAGCAACAACCGTGACGCCCTGTGGGCGGGCTTTACGCCTTATTATACCTGTGTGGTCTGGGGCGGGTACGACGACAATACGGTTCTGAACTATACCACCTATCCCAAGCTCGTCTGGAAGGCGGCGATGAGCCGTATCCATGAGGGGCTGGAGTATAAGGATTTTGAGAAGCCCGAGGGTATCGTAGAGGCCAGCGTGTGCATAAAATCCGGCTTAAGGCCGGTAGGGGGCTTATGTGAGCACGATCCCCGCGGCAGTATGGTCCGGACGGAGTACTTCGCCGACGGGACCATTCCCACAAGCAGCTGCAACCACCACGTCAGCGCGATCCGCTGTGCGGAGAGCGGGGCGCTTGCCTCGGTCGCCTGTCCGGAGGAGCTTCGGACCGCGTCGGTTTACCAGGTGGGCGGCCATCCCGGAACCGCGGATGACGGTGTACGCCTGTCCGCAGAAACGCTGGCAGGGTGCTGTCCCATCCACCCGGGAGGGAGGCTCAGCAATATCCCGAATCTGTCCGAGCTGATCACGGTCGCGCAGCAGACCGGAAGCGACGATGCCACCACCGGCGTTCTGAAGAACGGAGGCTACAGCTATGTGATCGAGGAGTCCGAAGAGGATGCCGCCGCTGCCGCGGAAATCGCTGCGGCACAGGCCGCGGAGCAGGCCGCCATAGCCGCCGCTCAGCAGGCCGCTGCGGAACAGGCCGCCGCCGCTGCCCAGCAGGCGGAGATGGATGCCGCCCAGCAGGCCGCCGCCGAGGCCGCCTGGCGGGCAGAGCACGGGCTGTGATTTGAATAAGATAAGAAATGCCTGGCCGTTGTTGGCCAGGCGTTTTTTGTCAAGGGATGTCAAGGAGGTGTCAAGGGGGTGCCGGGGGG
>JAFSXC010000109.1 GCA_017450105.1 Lachnospiraceae bacterium
AAAGGCAGCCAAGCGGCTGCCTTTTTCTTATCCGTTTTTCTTCCCTTGGGAAACGCTGATTAAAGCGTTTCCCGCGCGAAAATCGCGGCCGCTTGCGGCCTTCCGCTGCGATTTTCTGCGGTTCTGCCCTGCGGGTACATCCTCGCGGAGCGGCTAAGGAAACGATTATTAAATCATCGTTTCCATAGTTATTCAAACTCTTCGCCGGGAGCGATACGAAGGCCCTCGCCCTCCTCTTCCTCCTTCTCCGGAACAGCCCCCTCCGGGAACAGGGCTTCGAATTCCTCTCGCCCGATCTTTTCCTTTTCGATCAAAAGCTTTGCGCAGGAGTCCAGGACGGAGCGATTTTCCTTCAGGATCCTCTCTGCTTCGGCCAGACATTCATCGATGATCCGCTTTACCTCATCATCGATCTTTTTCGCGACGCCCTCGCCATAGCCTCTGGCATGAGCCAAGTCGCGTCCGATGAAGACCTCGTCGGAGTCGTTGTCGTAGTTGATGAGACCCACGGCCTCACTCATACCGTATTTTGTCACCATGGACTTGGCCAACGCGGTCGCCTGCTTGATATCCTGAGAGGCACCGGTGGTTATATCCCCGAATACCATGGCCTCCGCCACACGGCCGCCCAAATCCACCGTTATCTCCTGAAGCATCTTACCCCGGGAATTAAACATTTCATCCCGCTCCGGCAGCGGCATCGTATAGCCCGCGGCACCGATCCCGGTAGGAATAATGGAAACCGAATAAACCGGTCCCACATCCGGGAGAAGATGGAAGAGGATCGCATGTCCCGATTCGTGGTAGGCCGTAATCTTTTTTTCCTTTTCGCTGATTACGCGGCTCTTCTTCTCCGCGCCGATCCCGACCTTAACGAAGGATTTGCGGATATCCTCCTGGATTATGTATTTTCTGTCCTGTTTGGCCGCCAGGATGGCGGATTCGTTCAGAAGGTTTTCCAGGTCCGCGCCGGTAAAGCCCGCCGTCGTCTGGGCAATCTGCTGGATGTCCACATCATCGCCAAGAGGCTTATTCTTGGCATGTACCTTTAAAATCTCCTCACGCCCGGCGATATCGGGTCTGCCCACGGCAATTTTCCGGTCAAACCGGCCGGGCCGCATAATGGCAGGATCCAAAATATCCACACGGTTTGTGGCTGCCATAACGATAATCCCCTCGTTCACGCCGAAGCCGTCCATTTCCACAAGGAGCTGGTTCAGCGTCTGCTCTCTTTCATCATGGCCGCCGCCGAGACCGGTCCCGCGGCGTCTCGCCACCGCATCGATCTCGTCGATGAAGATAATACAGGGAGCGTTTTTCTTCGCGTCCTCAAACAGGTCCCGGACTCTCGAAGCACCGACACCCACGAACATTTCCACAAAATCCGAACCGGAAATGGAAAAGAAGGGGACTCCGGCTTCCCCGGCGATGGCTCTGGCCAGAAGCGTTTTTCCGGTTCCGGGAGGGCCTACAAGAAGGACACCCTTCGGGATCCGGGCACCCACCGAGGTATATTTTCCGGGAGAGGTCAGGAAATCCACGATCTCCTCAAGCTCCTCCTTCTCCTCCTTCAGACCGGCTACATTGGTAAAATTCACCTTCTTGTTTTCATCCGTAGTCATCTTGGCCCGGCTTTTCCCGAAATTCATCATCCGGCTTCCGCCGCCGGCGTTCTGCTGGCCGTTTACGATCATGAACAGGATAAACATTGCGCCGAAAATCAGGAGCATGGGAAGCAGGCTCATGATCCAGCTCTGACGCGGGACATCGGTCACAATGTATTCCACGCCCGCATTGTCGAGGAGCGTTTCGATCTCCTTTACATCCGACACATACAGCTCTCTCACACCCCGGTCCAGAAGGACGGCCTTTATCTCACCTGTAGGTACCTCCTGGTTTTGGGATATTTCGGCGGAAACCACACGGTTTTCCTTCAGGTCCTCCCGAAACTGCATGATCGTATAGGAGGTTCCGGTATTCTGGCCCCTGCTCATCAGGTACCAGATCAAAACGATAAGAAGGATCAGGATAATATAAAAACCGATCCCCCGGTATTGCTTTCTCACGAGAACATATTTCCTTTCGTTTTATTCGCTGAACTCGATCACTCCGATGAAGGGGAGATTCCGGTATTTCTGGGCATAATCCAGACCGTACCCCACCACGAATTCATCCGGGATCTCGAAGCCCGTATAGTCTACGGTCACGGGAACCACCCGCCGGGAGGGCTTATCCAGCATCGTACACAGAGCCAGACTCTTCGGCTTCCGGCTTCTTAAATTCTCCAGAAGATAATTCAAGGTTCTTCCGGAGTCCACGATGTCCTCCACCACCAGTACATTTTTCCCTTCGATGCTGTCATCCAGGTCCTTAATGATCTTCACGACCCCACTGGAGCTGGTACCTCCCCCGTAGCTGGAAACCGACATGAAATCCAGGGAAACGGGAACCGTAATCCGTTTGGCGAGCTCGCAGGCAAAAAAAACGCCACCCTTCAGCACACAGATCAAACGGACCTCCTGGCCCTCATAATCCCGGCTGATCTTCTCACCCATCTTCTCGATCATGGAGTCTACCTTAGCCTCCGGAATCAGCACACGTACGCTCTCTCTCATGCGGTCTTCTCCTTCACTTACGTCTCTGGCCGAAAAATTCGTTTTTATTTTAACATATTTTTCCCCAACTTAGTACTCCCTTTTTATCAAAACGCATTTCCCGCGTCTCTCCGCCGTCATATGGCAGGGAAGTGCAACCCTTTTTCCTCCCTCTGCTTCAAAAAGATGCAAAACGGCAGTCACATGAGCGTCCGACAAGTCCTTTTTCCTGCGCGCCGTTTCACAGAGAGCCTTATACACAACCCTGCTTCTCAGGAGCTCCGGGAGCTTTTTCATCTCCGCGATCCTGAGCATGAGCAAATCTTCTTTATAAAATACCGCTTTCTCAAAGGCCTCCTTCGTCAGCTCCTCCAGAAAACGCTCTGTCCGGTCCATTTCTTCGGCCACTCTGGCTATATGCCCGGTCGCTTTCGCGTTGACCCGGCACAGCTCCGGCAGAACCTTATGACGCACCGCGTTTCTGGCATAGGAGAGATCCAGATTCGTGCTGTCCGTACGATAGGGCTGTTTCTGCTCGGCCAGAAAGGAAAGGATCTCTTCCTTATGAAAAGGAAGGAGCGGACGGATGAGTCTTCCTCGTTCCGACTGCATACCGGACAAGCCCTTCAAAGAGCTCCCCCGGACAAGCTGCAGCAGAACGGTCTCCGCCTGATCCTCCATATGATGAGCAACAGCAATCCTGGCCTCTTCCTTTTCTGCCTCCTTCATAAGCTCCCGGTAGCGAAGGATCCTGGCTGCCTCCTCAAGAGAAAGGCCCTCTTCCTTGGCATAGGCGGGCGCATCCACCCGGGCAAGCCGGAAAGGGATTCCGAAGCGGCCAGCCAGGTCCTTCGCAAAGGCAGCATCCTCCTCGGCCTCCTCACCCCGGATCCCGTGGATCACATGAAAGGCCAAAAGCGAAAAAGGCAGAAGCTCCTGCATGTAAAAAAGGCACAAAAAAAGGCAGACCGAATCCGCTCCGCCCGATAAAGCAAGGATGATCCGGTCTCCCTCGCGGATCAGTCCCTTTCTGTTTACTTCCTGATATACCTGATAGCAGAACCCGGGAATTCCCATATCTACTCTTCCTTAAAGACGATCTCATTTCCGTGGACCAGCCCGAGCTTGCTCTTGGCGATATCCTCGATATAATCGTCCGTTTTCGTATATTCCTCGAATTCCTCCAGCCGGTTTCTTTCCTCCGTAGCCTCCTCCAGAGAGCGCTCCAGCTCCGCCTGTTCGGCGGCATATGCCAGATTTTTCTTATACAGGCTGGCAATTTGAATGGTCATGACCACCACCAGGGTCGTCACGATCAAAAGAACCGTTACTTTTCCAGTGCCGCTCTCGGGGCGCTTCCTGAATCTTGCCATTTTGATCCCCTTTTTTACGGAAAAACCGCACTCCAAGGGGAATTATATACAATTCTACTTTAAAAATCAAGCAATATAGCGAATTTATAGGGTTTCTTTTAAAATTTTAATCAGATTTTTACATTCATTCTGATTTGTGATCCTTCAAACGAACCGGATCAAAGAGTTTTGTATAAATCCGCCGCTTCTTCCTTCTTTACCGTCTCTTCCACCTTCAGCACCTGGACCTCCAGCGTCTTCTGGGCAAACTGGATAGCGATCACATCTCCGGGCTTTACATTACAGGAAGCCTTGGCAGGCTTTCCGTTCACCGTCACCCGGCCGGCATCACAGGCCTCGTTTGCTACGGTGCGCCGTTTGATGAGACGGGACACCTTCAGATATTTATCCAGCCGCATACACTTTCCTCCTCTATAAACGCCAGTTTATATCTGACTTAATCCGGTCGGATGCGAATCCCATAAGCGGCCAAAGAACGCCCGCTAACGGTATTCAGCTCCTTAGGATGGTTACTTCACGAAAAAAGTGCCGCACCATCAGGTACGGCACTCCTCATACGAAACAAATCAGTTGATGGCGTCCTTCAGAGCCTTTCCAGCCTTAAATCTGGGGGTGCTGCTTGCCGGGATCTTCATTTCCTTACCGGTCTGGGGATTCCGTCCGGTACGGGCAGCACGCTTGCTGACTTCAAAGGTACCGAACCCGACCAGCTGGATCTTCTGATCCTTCTTCAGCTCTTCTGCGACCACATCCGTGAAGGCCTTTACTGCACTCTCCGCGTCCTTCTTGGAAAGACCTGTTTTGTCGGCAATGGCCGAAACCAATTCTGCTTTGTTCATCTTACGTTCCTCCTCAAATCTTTTCGAACTGAAATTACTATCTATTTATACTTGTTTTCCCCCGTTTTGTCAAGAAAATGGTTACACTCCGGCCACTTTCCGGATCTCCTCCAGAAGCGCCTTCGCCTTTTTCTCTCCATCCTCGAAGCCGGTCCCGCGGACACCGATGTAGAACTTGATCTTCGGCTCGGTCCCGGAGGGCCGGACACAGACCCAGGCATTGTCGTTGAGCTCATAATACAGCACATTGGACTCGGGAAGGCCCGTCCCGCTCTCTTCTCCGGTGGAGAGGTCCCGGATCTTTCCCGAAGCATAGTCCCGGATCCGGTTCACGCTGTAATCGCCCATCGTCTTCGGCGCATTATCTCTTAAGCGCTTCATGGTATTCTGGATCTCCTTCAAGCCGTCGATCCCCTTCAGCGTCACGGATTCCACGTGTTCGGTGTAGAAGCCGTATTTTTCGTACATTTCCAGCATGGCGTCCCAGAGAGTCATATTTCTGGTCTTATAATAGGCAGCCGCCTCGCAAAGGAACATGGAAGCCGCCACAGCATCCTTGTCTCTGGCATAGGTACCCGGCAGACAGCCATAGCTCTCCTCCATACCGAATACATAGGAGCCCTTTCCTGATTCCTCGAATTCAAGAATCTTCTGGCCGATGTATTTAAAGCCTGTCAATACCTCGATCAGCTCGATCCCATAAGCTTTCGCAATGGCATCTGCCATCGTTGTACTCACAATGGAGCGGATGAAGGCGCCGTCAGAGGGAAGCGTACCCTTTTCCTTTTTCTGACTGATGATGTACTCTCCGATAAGGCAGCCGGACATATTTCCGGTCAGCGGATGGTATTCCCCGGTCTTTGCGTCCTTCACATATACGCCCAACCGGTCCGCATCCGGATCCGTGGCCAAAATCAGATCCGCATCCTTTTCCTTTCCGAGAGCCACGCCAAGCTCGAAAGCCTTCTCCGTCTCGGGATTCGGATAACCCACGGTCGGGAAATCACCGTCCGGGAGCTCCTGCTCCGGCACCACAAAGACCTTCTCAAAACCGATCTCCTTTAAGACCCGGCGCACAGGGATATTTCCCGTACCATGAAGCGGAGTATAGACAATCGTAATGTCCTTTCCATGGCTGTCGATGCAGTCCTGTCTTAAGACCAGCTTCTTGATCTCCTCCATATAGGGGCCGTCCACATCCTCGGCGATGGCCTGATACAGGCCCTTTTCCTTCGCCTCGTCAAGCTCCATGGTAAGGACATTTGCCCAATCCGTTACATTTCTTACCTCTTCCATTATGCCCTTGTCGTGCGGCGGCGTAATCTGGGCACCGTCCTCCCAGTAGACCTTGTAGCCGTTGTATTCCGAAGGGTTATGGCTGGCGGTGATGTTGATGCCGGCGGCGCATTTTAAGTAGCGGACAGCGAAGGAAAGCTCCGGTGTCGGACGCAGGGAGGTAAACACATAGGCCTTGATCCCGTTCGCCGCAAGACATAACGCGGCGGAGTCCGCAAACTCCGGCGAAAAATGCCTGGAATCATAGGAGATTGCCACTCCCTTCTCCTCCATATGCTGCTTTTTTATGTAATTTGCCAACCCCTGGGTGGCTTTTCTGACCGTATAGAAGTTCATTCGGTTCGTACCGGCGCCGATCACGCCTCTGAGCCCCGCCGTTCCGAACTCAAGATCCCGGTAAAACCGGTCCTCAATCTCCTTTTCATCTCCGGCGATTCCCTCCAGCTCCTTCTTCGTCTCCGCATCGAAATACGGATCCGCAAGCCACGCCTCATACGTTTCCCTGTAGCCCATGTGTTTCCAACCTCCTTTTTCTTATTTAATCATCATCCTTATCCCCTGTATCACTCAGCGCCGAGAACATGGAGCTGAGCGTATCCAGATAAGCGGATGAAAAATCCTCTTCCGTAGCCGCAGCCCCGGCTGTATCTGTTATCGGCGCCGTATTCTGAGCTTCAGAAGGCCGCGTTCCGTTCTGCGCCGCTTCAATAATCTGAGAAGCAAGAGAAGCTGCTTCCGTTCCCGTTTCCGTCTCCGGCTCTCCCGCAGCAGGAGCCGACGCCCCGGTGCCGGTCAGGTCAATCTCGATGGAAGCGGTTTTGGAATTGGCCACCAGCGTTCTGGACCAAGGATCATAGCCCTCCAGCCGCACTGTCAGCCTGTGGGTCCCGTAGCGCACAGACAATGGGCTGCTCACATCCTGCCTTGCTCCGTCCAGAAGCACCTCCGCCTCCGGCTGCAGCACTGTAATGGTCAGTTCACAGAATTTCGGTCCCTCTCCCTTCAGCGCCGACAGATCCACAGCCACAGCTTCATTTCTGAGAACATTGACCAGAATACTGTCCCCGTAGCCGTCATTTGCTACCGTAATCTCATGCTTTCCCTCTACGGTCTCGATCTCCATACCGGGCGATACCACGAGAAACGTGGAATTATCCATGTTCAGATAGCCGCCATCGAAAACCTCCGTATTTTTAAGGACAATGGTTCCGTAGCCAGTAGTGATCCGCATGGAGCAGACTTCTTTGTCCCTCAGACAGACGCGGAGCTCATCGCCCTCATCGATCCCCTTCAGGGTCACATTTTCGTCTCCGAGATAGACAGGAACCGCCGGGTCAAGCTTATAATTCGCGCCTTCAAAGGAAAAGATACCCCTTTCCTCGTCGATCTTATATTTTTTCAGCCTGTCGATCCGTTCGATCCCATAACTGATCTTCATGGCCTCCAGTCTTTTCCCGCCAAAAAGCCGGTAATTCACTATTTCACCGGGCTGAAAGGATGCCAGGGTGGAAAGGCCGTCGTATTTATCGCAGAACAGCGTATTTTCATTGTAGGAGCAGATCTTTTCCTCTGTACTGCCGAGGAGTCTCAGCCCTATCTTTCTTTCTTTTGTATCTATGAAGGAGAGAAGCGCCGGCTCCTCTTCATACTCAGGCTCCTCCGCTTCCGATTCCGCCGCCTCCGTGGTTTTTTGTTGCTGAGTCTTGGACGGTCTGTTCAGGCTGCAGCCCGTCAGAAGCCCGAGGGACAAAAAAACCGCTATGCAGAAGAAACCCGCTTTTTTCAATAGCTTAAGAAGCGTTTCCGGCTTATTATCCTCCGGCCGCTTCAATACAGCCGACAATGCCGTATGCAGCGCCTCGCCGACCCGTTTTCCCCTTTCCATTCCGTGAGCGATCAGATCCCTTCCGTTTACGGAAAGCTCGGCCACACTGAGCGCATCGCCCCGTGAGAGGATCCTTTCGCAGACCTCCTGATACCGGTCGATATAGGAAAGCTCCGCTTCGACGTAATCGGGATGCTTGCCCTTTGCATCTGCCCTTTTAATATAGAAAAGATCCGGATAAGCCTCCCTGGTACACCGCGCCATGGCCTTACGTACCGCCCCTTCGTCATCCGGCGGCGGATTGTCATCGTGAAACCGGACCAGCCTCAGGATCTGCTCTGTCCGGCGGTTATCAAATTTCAGTCTTTTTAAGATCGTACGGGAGATCTCCGCTCCCCGCTCGGGATGGTGCGTAAAATGGTCCTCGCCCTGATCATCCGTCCATCGGCAGGCCGGCTTTGCGATGTCATGAAGGAGCATCGCCATACGAAGCACCGGATCCTCCGGTACGTACATGAGCGTTTTTAATGTATGCTCTCCCACGGTATAGCAGTGATGGCGGTTATTCTGGGGCGTTTCCATGCACAGATCAAATTCAGGCAGAAAGACCGCGGTCTGACCCGTTTCATAAAGCAGGCGCAGCTTCTCCGGGTGGGCGGAGGTCAGAAGCTTTTCCAGCTCCATGCGGATCCGTTCCGCGCTGATCAGGCCAAGCCGGCCGGAAAACGCAGAAAGCGCCTTCTTTGTCTCCTCCTCAATGGAAAAGTCCAACTGGGCAGCAAACCGGACACAACGCATGATCCGAAGCGCATCCTCCGAAAAGCGCTCCTTCGGATCTCCCACACAGCAAATCACCCCGTTTTCCAGGTCCTTCTGTCCGCCGAAGGGATCCACAAGACCCTTCACCTCATGGTAGGCCATGGCATTGATCGTAAAATCCCGGCGCCTCAGGTCCTCCCTCAGCTCCCCGGAAAAATGGACCTCCTTCGGATGCCTTGCATCCTCATAAAGCCCGTCCACCCGGTATGTGGTAACCTCAAAGCTCTCACCCTTCATCAGGATCGATACCGTCCCATGGGCGATCCCCGTATCCACAGTAGCCGGAAACAGCCGCTTTACCTCCTCCGGAAGTGCGTTTGTGGTAATATCCCAATCGTTCGGCGTACGCTTCAGCAGCGCATCCCGAACACAGCCTCCGACTATAAAGGCTTCAAACCCCGCCTTTTCCAGCGTATTTATGATTACCCTAACCTTTTCGGGAAGCGGGATTGTCATGGATTAATAAGCCTTTCCCCAATAAATGAGCTTTTTCGCCTTTTCCCCGCAGCAAACGCAAGATTCGCTGATCTCCTCCTGATCATGGAAGGGAGCACAACGGCTGGTCACCGAAAGCTCTTCCTTGATCTTTTCTTCACAGGAGGTCTTCCCACACCACATACCACGGATAAAACCGGGATGATTCTCAGCGATATCCCTTAATTCTTCCATATTATGAGCATCGAAAATATGCTCGTCGCGATGCTTCTTCGCGCGCTCAAACATCTCCTCCTGCATACGGAGAAGCTCCTTTTCCACCTCAGCCGGGGCGTCGGCTAACGCCACCTCTCTCTTTTCTCTCGTATCCCGGCGGACAAGCACACATTTCCCCTGCTCCGCATCCTTCGGGCCGATCTCAAGCCGCAGCGGGATCCCGCGGATTTCCGCCTCAGCGAATTTAAACCCGGGGCTCTTGTCCGTCCGGTCGATCTTTACTCTCGCCTTTTCGGACACCGCCTCCATCAGCTTCTCCGCGGCCTCCAGAACACCCGGAGCGTCCTGACGGATCGGGACGATCATGACCTGCGTCGGCGCGATCCTGGGCGGAAGCACCAGACCGGAATCGTCTCCGTGGACCATGATGATGGCGCCGATGATTCGGGTTGATAGACCCCAGGAGGTCTGATGTACATATTTCAGTTGGTTGTCCTTATCCAAAAACTGGATGCCGAAGGCCCTCGCAAAGCCATCGCCGAAATTGTGGCTGGTACCGGACTGGAGCGCCTTCCCGTCATGCATCAGGGCCTCGATCGTATAAGTACTCTCCGCCCCGGCAAATTTTTCCTTTTCCGTTTTCTGGCCGCGGATCACGGGAATGGCCAGCACCTCCTCGCAGAAATCCGCATAAACGTTCAGCATCTGAACCGTACGTTCTTCCGCTTCCTTTGCCGTAGCATGGGCGGTATGTCCTTCCTGCCACAGGAACTCGCGGGAGCGAAGGAACGGTCTTGTTTCCTTCTCCCAGCGCACGACCGAACACCACTGATTATAGACCTTCGGAAGATCCCGATAGGACTGGACTTCATTCTTATAAAAATCGCAGAACAGGGTTTCCGAGGTGGGGCGGACGCAAAGCCGCTCCTGAAGAGGCTGCAGACCTCCGTGTGTAACCCAGGCCACCTCCGGCGCAAAGCCCTCGACATGGTCCTTTTCCTTCTGCAGAAGGCTTTCCGGAATAAACATCGGAAGATAGACGTTTTCCACTCCCGTCTCTTTAAATCGCCGGTCCAGCTCCCTTTGGATGTTCTCCCACAGGGCATAGCCCGCCGGCTTAATGACCATGCAGCCCTTGACCGAGGTATAGTCGATGAGGCCGGCGTTCTTGACCACATCGGTATACCATTGCGCAAAATCCTCCTGCATGGAGGTAATCTGTTCTACCAGCTTTTTTTCCTTCGCCATTTTTATGACTCCTTTACACTTCTCATACAATATTCAAGATTATACCATATTCTTCATTTCTTTTCCAACGAAGCCCATCGCGATCACAAAGGCGATGCTGTCCGCGATCGGAGCTGTGATCAGAATCCCCTGCATGGACAGGAAAAGAGGCAGGATCAGAACGATGGGAATGAACAGGAACACAGTCCTGGTCAGAGACAGCAGCGTTCCCTTGACCGGCTTTCCGATCGCGGAAAAGAAATTGGAGGAGAGCATCTGTATCCCGTTGAGCGGGATCATCAGAAGAAATGTCCGCATGAAGCGCACGGCAAAATCCATATACAGTCCCTCCCCGCCGCCGAAAAGAGAGAGAACGGCCTTGGGGAACACCTGGAATATGAAAAGACCGATCAGGCCGATCACAAAAACCGCCAGAACCGCCTTTCGGAAGGTCTGCTTCACCCGCTCAAATTTTTTTGCTCCGTAATTAAAGCCTATGATGGGCTGCATTCCCTGATTGACCCCGATGTAGACCGCCATGATGATGCCGTTCACCTTCAGGACGATCCCGGCCGCCGCCAATGGTATTTCTGATCCATATGGCGTCTGGGCTCCGTAATAGACCATGGAATTATTCACAACAATCTGGATCAATGTAATCGCAAGCTGGGTCAGACCGTTGCTCATACCCATGGTAAAGGTTTTTCCGATCCTCCGGAAGGAAAGAACAAAATGTTCCCTTTTCAGGTTGATCCGCTTAAACCTGCGCAGGTACAAAACAGCGTAGATGCAGGATACGACCTGGCCGATAATGGTCGCCCAGGCGGCACCAGCCACCCCCATGTGCAGGGGGAAAATAAAAATGGGATCCAGAATGGTATTGATGATCGCCCCGACGAGCATGACCATCATGGAGAACCGGGGACTTCCATCGGCACGGGCCAGATTGCTGACTCCGTTCATGATCATCAGAAAGGGCATGCCGATGGTCGTAATCCGGGTATAGGTAAGGGCGTAGGGCATAATCTCCGGCGTTGAGCCGAAAACAGTCAGAAGCTGCGGCAGAAAAAGCTCTACCAGCACAGCATAAATCGTTCCGAAAAGAACCATCATCAGGAAGCCGCTTCCTGCAACCCTGGCCGCTTCCTCCTCCTCCTTACGCCCGAGAGAAAGAGAAAACTGCGTGGCGCTTCCGATGCCGATGGCAAGCGTCATGGCCATGCAGATGGTCACCAGCGGGAAGGCCACATTGGTGGCCGCATTTCCGAGGTAGCCCACACCCTGGCCGATGAAGATCTGGTCCACGACATTATACAGGGAGCTTACCAGCATCGCGATGATGCTGGGGATCGCAAATTGTCTTAACAGCTTGCCGACGGGCAGCGTTCCGATCGGATTTTCCATCAGAGTCTCTTGTTCATCCTTTCGATCTGCTCCTTCAGTTCACGGATCGCAGCCTCCTTTTCCTGCACCCAGCCTTCCATATTAATCAGATATCCGGGGTTCTGAACCGCGTGCATCTTGTCCTTCAGGTGGTAGATCTGGTTCTGCAGGTTTTCGATCTGAGTCTGCTTCTTTTCGATGGTACTTTCCAGCTTATCCGTGTATTCCTTCCGGGCAGCGGCATGCTCTTCATGCTTTCCCTCCCAGAATTCATCCTGAGCCTTCCGATATTCCTCCCATAACTTCTCATCGGTCTCGTGTCCGGCGGAACCGGCCTCCTTCCACTCCACGTTGAGCTGCTTCATGATCTCGGAGTTTTCTTTGGAATACTCATGGGACGCAGAGATCTGCTTCGCCCTTTCCAAAAGCTCCGCTTTTTTCCTGGCCGCCGCTTCCCGGTCCCCCTGGCGTCCGTCATAGAAGGCCTTCCGCTTTTCCTTAAAGGCTGTCCGCACCTCATTAAACTCCGCCCACAGCTTTTCGTCTGTGTTCCGTCCGGCCGAGCCCGTCTCCTTCCAGCGGTCGAAGATCTCGTTCATGCGAAGAGAGGCATCCTTAAAGCTCGTAACTCCTTCAACGGTTTCTCTGGCTGCTTCAATCAGCTCCTTCTTTTTCTCCAGATTCTGGAGATGCTTCTCCCGCTGAGAATCATAATATTCCTTTCTTTTCCGGTAAAACTCCTGGCGATGGCCGTGGAAAACCTCCCACAGAGCGTCATCCTCAGCCGCACCGGCGGAGCCGATCTTTTTCCAGCGCTCCATCTGGTCCTTCAGTACTTCATCTGAGTTCTTGAAGGTTCCCTGCTCCACAAAGGCCGCGACCTCCCGGATCAGCTCCTCCTTCTCGCTCTTATGCTTCGCCCGCTCATCCTTTCTGGCCTCAAACTGCTCCCTTGCATGATCCAGGCGGCGCGAAAGCTCCTCTTCCCACTCCAAACCGAAGCTTTTCAGAGAGCCGAACGATTTTTTCAGCTCTTCGAGAGAGGTCTTCTCTCCCTCTGCTTCTCCCTGTCTGGCGCAGGCCTCCGCTCTTTTCACCAGAGAAGACTTTACCTTTCTGATCTCCTCGATCTCCTTCAGGACAGGAGAAGAAAGAGCTTCCTCCCATTCCTGTTCATCCAGCTCTTTTGTGGTTTTTTCCATATTCTCCGGATCGGGCTGTCGTTCAAACAACGTCAATTCCTCACCGTTCAGCAAAAGATAGATCCTGTGGCCGTGCCCGTCTCCGTTCCCGGGATATTTCGGGTTTCCGCTGCGGTCCTTTGCACCCCACGTCACATCATAGATCACCGTACCCGTCGGGCGGTGTCTCTTTTCTCTCACTTTCCGGTAAAAGCTTTCCACATCCTGATTCATGTTCTTCTTCCTTTCTCCTCTATAAACGCCGGTTTATATCTGACTTAATCCGTTCGGATGCAAATCCCGTTAGCAGCCGAAGAACACCCGCTAACGGTATTCTGCTCCTGCCTGCTCCTAATAAATCCGCTTGATCAGTCTTTCCTTAAACTTCAGCTTCGGAAGAGGTCTGTCGTAATAAAAGCCCTGGATCATATAGCATCCCACTTTGTTTACAAATTCCAACTGGTCCTTGCGCTCCACGCCCTCGGTGATGACCGCGATTCCCAGATTTCTGGCCATATGTATAATATCGGTCAGGATAATCTCATCTCTCTCTGTCAGTACATCATTATTAATGAAGGAACGGTCGATCTTCAAAACGCTGACCTTGAAGTTCCTGAGCGTACCCAGGGAGGAAAAGCCGGATCCGAAATCATCGATCGCCGTGCTGATCTTCAGCTCCCACAGCCGGTTCAGAAAATCGATCATCATACTGTTTTCCCGCGCGTTAATGGTTTCGGTAACCTCGATCTGGATGTACTTCCTGTCGATTCCGAAGGTGCGGATGATCTCATCGATCTGCATCGCCAGATCCGGGTTCGTAAGATCCCTTCTGGAAAAATTCACGGATACGGGAACCGGCTCGATCCCCTCGTCGATCCAGTGGCGGATATCGGCGCAGACATGGCGCAGCACGTAAAAGTCCAAAAGGGCAACGCCGCCTTCCCTCTCCAGAGGCGGGATAAAATCACCGGGGGCGATCATCTGTCCGTCGTGGAACCATCGCACAAGAGCCTCCGCTCCCACCAGCTCATTCGTCCGGGAGTCCACCTTCGGCTGGTAATAAACCTCAAATTCCTCGTTCCGGATCGCCGGGCTGAACATCTGCTCGATCTGCTTCTGCCAGTTCACCCGCTTCAGCATTTCCTCGCTGACAAAAACGACAGGTTCATGGGTCACATTCCGGGCCACCCCGAGAGCCACCGCCGGCAGACCGATCACCTCGCCGATATTGTGGAAATCGTCCGGGATTTCATACACACCCAACCGGGCCATTATCCGAACCGTGAACTCGGCATCGTTCCGATATGCCTTGATCATGATGCACGAGGTATAGTCAAGGAACTCCTTCAGCCTCTCCTTTTTTACCAGAGCGACAAAATTATCTCCTCCCAGATGGCCGAGGACCTCATCCGGCAGGAGGAATTCTTTCAGCTTCTTTGCATAGCGGACGATGATATTGTCTCCTTCGCGGAGGCCGTAGCGCCGGCTGATCATTCCGAAGCCCCTCAGGTTAAAGTAAAAGGAGTTGTATTTTTTCAGCTTATCCAGTCTCAGGTATTCCCTCGCTCTGACAATAAAGCCGCCGGAGTTCGGCAGGCCGGTCAAAAACTGCGTCAGAGCGCCTTTTTTTATCATCTCCGCGAAACGGACCTTGGCTGCATAGAAGAAGGTAATGTATCCGATGATCTCCATCATTTCCTTCTCCTCCAGAGTCCATTCGACCGTTCCGGGAAAGATTTTCGCCGTCACGATACCCTCATCCTCTATCCGATATTTGAAAGTAAGCGGTTCTCCCGGCTCCTCTCCCTCCTCCAGCCCGTCAAAAACGGTAATCACTCTCTCCCGGCTGTCCGGCATGAATTTTTCGGCCTCTGTAATATCCCAGATCAGACGCTTCAGATGGAATTCCGGCGCCGTTTCCGAGATAGCCTTATGGATAGATGCAGGTGATATCGGTTCGTTTGCAAGCAGCCTGCAGTATTCAAGGATCAAACGATCTTTGTCCATTGTTGTACTCCCCAGTACATATCATAAAAATCAAGTAAGGGCCAAAAGCGCCACCAGCTTTTGACCTTCGTATGATAGTATATCATAAAATCGCGCAGAACAGTTGATTTTTTTGTAAAAAAGTTGGAAAATAGGGTTGATACGATTCTGTCCCAAAGGAGGGGAACTGATGATTGCGACATTGATACCGATATTTGACGATGAGATGGCGGTTTTCGGCTATTCCATCTTCACGCAGCGGGACAACTTTTTGCTGAACCCGAACCTCTTGGGGAGCGGGATGCTCGACGGAGCCGGACAGATCCCGGGCCTGGATGTTGTTAACAGCATGGGTATCGACTCTCTTTCAGAGGATAAATACATATTTGTGGAGGTTACCAATTTCTCCCTGTTTACCGATATCAAGTCCCTGTGCGACGCGGATCCCTCGCGGCTCATCCTTCTTTTCGATACCAGTGTTCAGCAGAGCATGGAATATCTGAACCGTCTGAAGGAGCTGAAGAGCATGGGCTACGGCCTGGCTATGAGAAAGCTTACCCCGAGCAACTTCGGCCATTACAGCGAAGTATTGAGGCTCGTGGATTATGCGCTGCTTGACCATACAAAAATAAATATCTCTTCTGCGAAGATGTTTTTCGAGCGGATGTTTCCGCAGGTTACCTTATGCGCGGTGAATGTGGATACCCAGGAGGATTACGATAAGCTGAGAGAGGTCGGCGGGTACCACCTCTATGAAGGAATGTTCTTCCGCCTTCCCCAGGTCAGCGGCGAACGCGAAACCGCTCCTCTGAAGGCCAATTACATTCAGCTTTTGAACGTGGTTAACGATGCGGACTTCGATCTTACGGACGCCGCCGACGTTATCAGCCGCGATACGGCGTTGGTTATCGAGCTTTTGAAGATGGTTAACCACATGACCGTAAATTCCGAAATTACTTCCGTCCGCCACGCGGCGGCTATGCTGGGCCAGCGGGAGCTGAAGCGCTGGATCAATACAGCCATTACCAGAAAGCTCTGTGCCGACAAGCCCAGCGAGATTACGCGTCTTTCGCTTCTTCGGGCCAGATTTGCGGAAAATCTTGCGGATATCTTCGGTCTCGGCGGGCTTTCTTCCGAGCTCTTCCTGATGGGACTTTTCTCCGTTCTGGATATCATCCTGGACAAGCCGATGGAGGAGGCCTTAAAAACCGTCAAGGTGTCCCGTTCCATCGAAAATGCTCTGCTCCGGGATACCGGTGACCTGGCGGAGGTCCTCGACTTCATGCTCGAATACGAGAACGCCAACTGGAACGAGGTCGATCGTCAGATGGTGATGAAGGATATCGCCATGGACCAGGTCTATGACGCCTATCTGGAATCCCTGCGCTGGTACCGCGAGCTTCTGTCTGCTTGAGGCGGTTTTCGATTTTGAGGTGAAGCCCCATGATGGACGTGATAATTATCGGCGCCGGGGTGGTGGGCTGTGCCATCGCCAGGGAGCTCTCCCGCCATGAGGGAGAATTTATGGTGCTTGAAAAAGCAGCGGATGTATGCGAAGGGACCAGCAAGGCCAACAGCGCCATCATCCACGGAGGCTATGACGCCGCGCCCGGAACCGCCAAAGCAAGGTTTAATGTGCGTGGCAATGCCATGATGGATGCCCTGTCAAAGGACCTGGACATCCCCTTCCGCCGTATCGGTTCTCTTGTTATCCAGACGCGCTCCCAGGAAAAGGAAGCGCTTCTTTCTCTTTTAAATAGAGGCGGGCGAAACGGCGTTAAGGATCTGCGCATCCTTGAAAAAGACGAGCTCTTCTCCATGGAACCGAATCTTTCGGAGGACGCTGAGAGAGCTCTTTTCTGCGCAAGCGGCAGTATCGTCTGCCCCTTTCATATGACCATTGCTCTGGCCGAGAACGCCGTACAGAACGGTACGGCCTTTTCTCTGTCTACAAGAGTTCTCTCTGTAAAAAGAAAGGATTCCTGTTATGTTGTGGAGACGGACCGGGGTGAATTTGAAACCCGTGCGGTCATCAATGCCGCCGGTGTATGGTCGGATGTATTCCATAATCAGGTTTCCGAGAAAAAGCTGTCCATTATCCCCCGCAAGGGAGAATATCTTCTGTTTGACAAAAGTGCTGGGTCCCATGTCTCGCACATCATTTTCCAGCTTCCCGGGAAAATGGGCAAGGGCGTACTCGTAACGCCGACGATCCACGGAAATCTCCTGGCGGGGCCGACTGCGATGGAAATCCCGGATCCCGAAGGCGTAAATACGACTTCGGAAGGACTTGCGGAGTTAAAGGAGAGAGCAATGCAATCCATTCGGGATCTGCCCTTTTCCTCTGTAATTACCTCCTTCGCGGGAGTCCGCGCACATGAGGCGGGCGGTGACTTTGTTGTAGGCGAGGCGGTGGATGCCCCCGGTTTTTTTGATGCTGCCGGGATCGAATCTCCGGGCCTGTCTTCTGCGCCGGCCATAGGAGAATACCTGGCCGGGCTTGTGGCTAAACGCCTGTCTTTACCTGAAAAAAAGAATTTTATCTCAACTCGGAAGGGAATACGGAATCCCTCCTCCCTCTCCATGGAGGAGCGGAATCTTCTGATCCGGGAAAAACCGGCCTACGGGAATATGATCTGCCGATGCGAGATGATTTCCGAAGGGGAAATTCTCGATGCGATCCACCGGCCTCTCGGCGCGAAAAGTCTGGACGCCGTAAAACGGAGAACACGCGCCGGCATGGGACGCTGTCAGGGAGGTTTTTGTTCTCCCAGAGTCATGGAGCTGCTGGAGAGAGAGCTTTCGACAGACGCTCTTTCGCTTACCAAAGCCGGCGGCGGCTCCTTCCTTCTGACCGGCAGGAATAAGGACGACATGGGAAAGGAGGCTTCCCATGACACGACATGATCTGATCATTATCGGAGGCGGACCCGCCGGCCTGGCCGCCGCTATCAGCGCCCGGGAAGCCGGCATAGAGGATATTCTGATCCTGGAGCGGGATAAAGAGCTCGGCGGGATTTTGAACCAGTGTATTCACAACGGCTTCGGTCTCCATACCTTTCAGGAGGAGCTCACAGGGCCGGAGTACGCGGCCCGTTTTATTGAAAAAGCTCAGGTCCTTTCGATTCCGTACCTGTTAAATACCATGGTCATGAACATTTCCGGCGATCGGACCGTAACGGCCATGAACCGGACGGACGGGTTTTTTACGTTGGAGGCAGGCGCCATCATCCTGGCCATGGGCTGTCGGGAACGGCCGCGCGGAGCCTTAAACATTCCCGGATTCCGGCCTGCCGGAATCTACAGCGCCGGGACCGCCCAGAGACTTGTTAATATGGAAGGCTTCATGCCGGGGAAAGAGGTGGTAATCCTCGGCTCCGGCGACATCGGTCTCATCATGGCCAGACGCCTTACCCTGGAGGGGGCTCATGTAAAGGTCGTGGCGGAGCTCATGCCCTATTCCGGCGGGCTCAAGCGGAATATCGTACAATGCCTCGAGGATTTTTCCATCCCGCTGAAGCTCTCTCATACCGTTGTCGATATTGAGGGAAAAGAGCGGGTCAAAGCCGTCACCATTGCCCGGGTGGGACCGGACCGAAAGCCTGTTGCGGGCTCCGAAGAGCGGATTCCCTGCGATACATTGCTTTTGTCCTGCGGGCTGATCCCGGAAAACGAGCTTTCCCGAAGCGCCGGAGTTGCGATCAGTCCGGTCACGAGCGGGCCCGTAGTAAATGAGAGCCTGGAAACATCCGTTCCCGGCATCTTTGCCTGCGGCAACGTGCTCCACGTCCACGACCTCGTGGACTATGTTTCGGAGGAAGCGGCTCAGGCCGGAAGGGCTGCGGCAAACCTGCTTCTTGGAGGCAGGAAACCGGCAGGACGCCCGGTCCGGGTCCTGACGAAAAACGGAGTCCGCTACACGGTACCTTCGGAGATCCGGCCGGCTTCCATGGAAGAGACCTGTACCATCCGATTCCGGGTCGGTGATGTATACCGGAACAAAAGCATTGCCCTGTGGCTCGGAGGGAAGAAGGTCTATTCAAAAAAACGTCCGATAATGGCTCCGGGCGAGATGGAGCAGGTAATCCTGAAAAAGGAAGATCTGATAAAGGAAACCGACCTTGCCGAGATCACGGTTTCCCTGGAGGAGGGCTGAAATGGAGGAAAGAAAACTGACCTGTATCGGCTGTCCTCTCGGATGCCTGATTACGGTTACCATCGAAAACAATGAGATAACCGGCATTACCGGAAATACCTGCAAGCGCGGGGAGATCTACGCGGGGAAGGAGGTAACAAACCCCACCCGTATCGTCACCTCCTCCGTGGAGGTTACCGGGGGCACAAAGCCCATCGTATCCGTAAAGACCGCATCGGATATACCGAAGGGTAAAATCTTCGAGGTGATGAAGAGTCTGAAGGGAATAACCGTGGCTGCCCCGGTCCGGATCAAGGATGTGATCCTTGCTGATGCCGCCGGAACAGGCGTCAGCATCATTGCAACAAAAAATGTGGAAAAAATAGAGATTGGAGATTGAAAAATGAAAAAAATCGAAGACTATGTAAGAACCATACCGGATTATCCGGAACCGGGTATCATGTTCCGGGATGTAACCAGTATCCTGCAGGATGCAGACGGCCTCCAGCTTGCGATCAACTCCATGCTGGACGAGATCCGCGATCTGGATTTTGATGTGATCGCCGGAGCGGAATCCCGGGGCTTCATCTTCGGGATGCCTCTGGCCTATGCGCTGAAAAAGCCCTTCGCCCTGATCCGGAAGGCAGGTAAGCTCCCCTGTGAGACGGTATCCGCGGAATATGCGCTGGAATACGGTACGGCCAAGATTGAGATGCACAAGGACTCGATCAAGAAGGGTCAGAAGGTGGTGCTTGTGGATGACCTCATCGCCACCGGCGGAACCATCGCCGCGGCTGCAGGTCTCGTGGAAAGTCTCGGCGGAGAGATCGTCCGGATCGTTTTCCTCATGGAGCTGGCCGGCTTAAAGGGCAGAGAAAAGCTGCCTCAGTATGATGTTCGTTCGGTCATCTGCTACGAGGGGAAATAAAATGGCTTTAAGCATCCGGGAAAAACTCGCCCTTCTTCGGGAAAAAATGAAGGAAGCCGGCATCGATGCCTGGCTGGTTGTTACCGATGACTATCATGCCTCAGAATACGTCAGTCCTCATTTTCAGTGTCGGGCTTTTCTGACAGGCTTTGACGGATCCGCAGGAACTGCTTTGATCATGCAGGATTCTGCCGCTTTATGGACGGATGGAAGGTATTTTCTCCAGGCTGAAGACCAGCTAAAGGACACCGGGATCGATCTGATGAAAATGGGGGAGAAGGAGGTTTTGACTATTGAAGACTATCTTTCCCAGACGCTTTCCGACGGTCAGATCCTGGGCTTTGACGGGCGAACGGTAAGTACGGAGCTGTACCGAAAGATCCAAAAGAAGTGCATAAAACGTATCCGGTATTCGATGGACCGGGATTTATGCGGCGAGATCTGGGAAGCTCGTCCTGCCTTGATTCACAACCCGGTTTTCGAGTTGGATTTATGTTACGCAGGGCGTTCAAGAGCGGATAAAATAAGCGAGATCAGGCAAAAAATGTCCGATAAAGAGGTCGACGCTACAGTTATCTCCTCTCTGGATGATATTGCCTGGCTCTTAAACCTGCGGGGAAACGACATTCCCTGCAATCCGGTTTTTCTATCCTATCTGATCCTGAAAAAAGAGCAGGTGCTGCTCTATGCCGGGCCGGAGGCGGTTCCGGAGCCTTTGAAGAAGGAATTGGAAGCTGAAAATATACTTCTTCGGAAGTATGATTCCTTCTTTGCAGAGCTTCCCTCTGAGGTTCGGGGGCAGCGGGTATTCTTCGATCCGAAGCGATGCAGTGCAGCCATCACCTCCTCTTTACAGGCGGCTGCTCATCTGGTCGAGGGAGAGAATCTGACGCTTCTTCCGAAGGCCCTGAAGAATGAGACAGAGCTGAACAATATGCGCCTGGCCCACAAAAAGGATGCGGTCGCGATGATCCGTTTTATGCGGTGGCTCAATACCCATATCGGGAAGGAGCGGATCACGGAGCGGAGCGCTTCCTCCCGGCTCGAGGAGTTTCGGCGTGAGGGTACGCATTACTATGGCGAAAGCTTTGCTCCCATCGCAGGCTTCCGGGAGCACGGCGCCATTATCCACTACGAAGCCACCGAGGAGAGCGATGCAGAGCTTTATCCGGACAGCTTTCTGCTCCTGGACACCGGAGGGCAGTATCTCGAGGGCACTACAGACATTACCAGGACAATCCCTCTGGGAGCATTAGATAAAGATCAAAAAATCCGCTACACACTTGTACTAAAGGGGAATTTAGACCTCGCCGACGCGCATTTTCCCTCCGGGGTCAGCGGGATCCAGCTCGATTGTCTTGCCAGAAAAGCCTTATGGGACCACGGTTATGACTATAACCACGGTACCGGCCACGGCGTGGGATATTTTCTGAACGTACACGAGGGCCCACAGGGCATACGTAACCGCCTTCCGGAGAAAAAATCCGATGCTCCCGCGCTGGAGCCGGGAATGATTTTATCGAATGAGCCCGGGCTGTATCTGCCCGGGGAATACGGAATCAGGCTGGAAAACCTGATGGCCGTTGTTCCGGATCAAACCACCGGTTTCGGTGAGTTCTACCGGTTTGAAACCCTGACACTTGTTCCCTTTGCCATGGAAGCCATTGAATGGTCCATGCTTACGGAGCGGGAAAGGGAGCTTCTGAAAACCTACCATGAAAGGATACTGAATGAGATCGGACCCGAGCTCCCCGATAAGGATCTGGAATGGCTTAAAGAAAAACTAGACACGGAGGAATTAGCCAAATGAGTATTTTTGAAAACTCGGTTATGATCAAGGCCAGACGGTCTCCGATGAATATTTTCTGTACTGCCCTTCTGGGCTGCCTGACAGGAGCCTTCCTTATCTGTGCTCTCCTGTTCCACCCCTTCTTCATTTTCGGGGTGTTCGGCAGTGCTGCGGGCTTCTATGCCATGCTTAAATACGGGGATCTGGAGTATGAATACATCTGGATCGAAGGCCAGTTGGATGTGGACCGGATTTATGGGAAGGCCCGTCGGAAAACCGTGGCCAGGATCGATGCCGAAGAGATCATGCTGATCGCTCCCGAGGGAGATTCTGAATTAAGGCACTATGAGCAGGAGGCTTCGAGACGCCCCAACTGCTCCTCCCGGATCCCCGGGGTAAAAAAATGGAAGATTGTCTATAAGGGTTCCAGAGGGATCGAGGTCATTACCTTTGAACCCGATCAGAATATTCTGGATCTGATGAAGATCAGAAACGGAGGAAAGATCCATGGATAAGAAAAATGCGCCGATAGGCGTCTTTGATTCCGGCGTAGGAGGGATTTCGGTCCTGAAAACGATGACCGTCCTTCTCCCGCACGAGGACTTTATCTACTACGCGGATTCCGCTCATGCTCCCTATGGAACGAAAACAGCCGCGGAGGTACAGCGGCTGTCTCTTGATATTACCAAAAGACTTCTTTCCAAAGGCGCGAAAGCCATTGTTGTAGCCTGCAATACGGCCACCAGCGTAAGCATATCCATGCTCCGGAAGGAGTTTTCTACGCTGCCCATTATCGGGATCGAGCCCGCCCTTAAGCCGGCTGCGCTTTCGCTTCCTCATCCCAGAATCCTGGTGCTTGCGACTCCCATGACCATCCGGGAGGAAAAATTTCATGACCTGTTCGTGCGCTTCGATACCGAAGCCGAGATCAGCGCCCTTCCCTGTCCTGAGCTGGTAGAGCTCGTTGAGGCCGGGAAGCTGCAGGGCTCCGAGGTTGATCAGGTCCTGTTTGATAAGCTCTCCCCCTTCGATGGTTCTGTGGACGCGGTCGTTCTCGGCTGTACCCATTACCCCTTTCTGAAGGAAGCCATTCGCCGCGTTTTCCGGCATGAGGTGACGCTCTATGACGGGGCCCTCGGCACCGCAAAGGAGCTCAGGAACCGGCTTGCCCAAAGGGAGCTTCTCACTAACAGGACAGCTAACGGAAAAGTGGTCATGGAAAACAGCCTCGGAGAGGCCGAGGCTGCTTTATCCGAAAAGCTTTATTCTCTTTTTTCTCCGGATATGGAGTAATCCTGTCGTCCGCCTAATCTATCCCGGGGAGGATCCGGTCCTCCTCGTTCTGGCTGGGCATCGCCGACAACGGCGGTTCCGAAGCATCCAGCCGGATCTTGCTGTTTCCGTTTCTCGCCCCCTCCAGGATCAGGAGCCACAGCGTATGAAGCTTATCTGTCAGGACAGCGGAATTTTCCACATTATATGGAGCCAGAAAATCGAGCTGGAACAGGCGCATACCGTCCGGTGCCATAAACAGAAGATTATTGGTATTTACCTCATCTCCACAGGTTTTGATCAGCTCATAGCTGATCAGGTGGAAGGGATTCCCCAGATATTTACAGGTAAAATTCGTATAGCACTCATCAATGGTCCAAATTTTACCATCCTCTTCAATATGGTCCTTCAGCGCATCGTCCATATGCTCTGTCGTCTGTAACGTTACATCCCACTCCTGAGTTCCTTTTTTTGTCCGACTGATCAAATCGTCCAACTGCACGGCTAACGCTTTTGGCTGCATAATCTACCTCCGATGGCTTTATTATACCCCTTTCGCCCTGAATATCCAACAGGGGAATCGGTCTTACCCCGGAAAAAATTCCAAAGGGTTACTGTTCACACGTTCTGCGCTTCACAGCTTACCTGCGCTGTCCTTATGGGGAGGGATGCCGCTTCGCGGGCCGAGGAAGGACGCGATCTCCTCACGGTTCATATAGCCTGCATTGGGAAGCGTCCCCCGCCTTTTACGGTGCCGTATCAACGCAGTCACAAGCAGGAGAAATGCTCCCTCCACCACCCCAAGGCCCAGAAAAAGAAATCCCCTTATGCTGTTCTGTCGCGAATTTTGTATGGAAAGCCTGCGCAGATAATCCTCCTGTCCGTATGCCATCCAGTCCCCGGTTCCATGGACCAGCCGTTCCAGCTCTGTATTTTCATTTCCCGTCAAAGCGAGAACATTGACCCGGATCCCCTTTTCATATAGTTCTTTACATACTGAGTCCGGAATTTCCCTCGCCCCCTCCTTTGCATCTGTCAGTAGGAGGATTTCCCGGTCGCTTCCGTCGTTCTCGCTTATCAGGATTTCTTCTGCCATGGACAGGCCCCGGGAGATATCCGTTTTCCCCCACGCACTCACCTCTGCGAGCTCCTTAAGGATTGATTCATACATGGAAGTCAGGGGTATCCGTTCAGCGGGCCGATCGGAAAAGGTGACCAAAGCGGTGCGTGTTCCCTCCTTAAGCGAATAGAGACAGGTCCAGATGCCTTCCACTCCCTTCTGAAGCGGCTCCCCCGCCATACTCGTACTGGTATCCAGGAGGAAGACGAGCGATCGCCCATTCTCATGGGCAAAAAGCTTCGTCCCCTGAAAAAGGCCGAGATTCAAAAGGATAATCAAAAGCAGGATCCTGACAGGTGCTCCAAACGGCCGCCTGTCTTTTTTTCTCAGGGACGTTTTCTTCAGATAAACCGTATACTCCTTACTCATGAATCCTCCTTCAGATAAGGCATGTACGCCCTCATCCAGCGATGGTCCGCTCCGCGGGCGCTCTGCGGGAGGGAGCGGATCGAGGCAAGCTCCCAGGTATAAAGAGGCTCCTCCCAGGGCTTTTTCAGCATATAATAGAGATCCCAGACCGCAGGGTCGTCAAGTGACACCTCCACCTGGCGGACCTCCCTCGTAATCCGGTAGCTCTCCTCCGCTTCCTCTTCCTCGCCCTCCGGTCCCATCAGGCAGAGCCGAAGCTCTGTATTCGGCGCGGAAATCACAATTCCATCGGTATAGACTGCGGATTCCCTCGTTGGCCTTGTCCCGTCGAGCGTATAATATAAGAGTCCCCGGCTCTTCGGATACTCCACCTCCACGAGCTGATAGGTCTCATAGGTTCCGCCTGCGGGATGGATAGAAAAATGGTTTTCTGCATCCTCCACCACCTCCGAAGAAGACTCCTGCCACTCTGCGCCGGGTTCTTGTTCCTGTCCCGGTGCCTTCCCTGCACCCGAATAGAGAAGAGCGAACAGGAAAAACCCTATTCCTGCAGCCGCGGCCAGCAGCGGCAGAGGGCGTTTACTTTCCTTCCTTCTCTTTTTCCTGGCCGTGAGCTCATGCAGAAGGTCCTCGGCGGTTCGATAGCGGGCGTTCGGCTCCGGCTGAAGAAGCTTTGTGACGATCCCCTCCATATGCCAAGATACAGCCGGGTTCATTCTGTGCACGGGTTCAAAGGAATACGGCGGGTCGTTCGGATTTTTATTTGTCAGCAGATAATGCAGCAGGACTCCTATGGAGTACAGATCTGTCCGCTCGTCCAAGGAGCGGTCAAAAAGATATTGCTCAGGTGCAGCGTAGCCTCTGGTCAGCGCTGAAAGAGGTGTTTTTTTATGTTCCTTTTCCGTTATCTGACGGGCGATGCCGAAGTCGATCAGATATACGCAATGGTTTTCGTCAAGAATCAGATTTGCGGGCTTCAGATCCAGATAGAGGATCGGAGGTGACAACTGGTGAAGATAAGAAAAGATCTGTGATATGCGGATGGCGATACGCCGGGTCTCCTTTTCGGAGAACACCTCATGCTTCAGTAATTCCTTCAGGGTTTTCCCGCGAATATAGTCCATGCACAGGTAACGATAGCCTCCGGTTACAAAGGAAGCCCTGAGTCCGGGGATATATGGATTTCGTATGCAGGAAAGAAGCCGTTCCTCATTCTCCCCCGCGGGATCCGAAGCACGAATCCGCTTTACCGCGGCGAAATCCTTATATTTCAGATCCCGGGCCAGATAAACCACACCCTGGCCTCCGCCCCCGATCTGCTCCTTCAGGAGGAAACGGTCCGAAACGAAGTTCCCTTCTCCGATTTTCAATTCATGTTCATCTCCTTTCCCTTACACCGATAAGGCAGATTGTAAGCGCTCGTCCATTCCCGAGAGACGACAGAGCGTCAAACAGCGAGCTTTTCGCTTCTGCGGCACCGCCGCTGTTATGAACCAGAAAGCCCGTTTCTTCTCTGGTAATACACATGGTATGTATCATCGCGAGAATATTCGTTCGATCGTTGTATACAGTCACAACAAAAACCGTGAATCTCTTTTCCAGCGCATCCACCGCTTCTTCTGTAACCGCCTTCCCGATCAGGCTTTCCGTTTTCTCACCGATGTCCGTGAAATAACGGACTATTTTTTTCGGAGCCGTTCCGAAGGTTCCGAAGAGAGCGAGCCCTCTGTTCTCAAAATTCATAAGAAGGTATGGGAAGGACACATCCTTTCCCAACGCTTTTTCTGCATTATATACGGCAATGGCCTCACAGGAATTATAGGAAGCCGGATAGTTTCCGAAGAAAAGAGTCGTCAACAGACTCTGGTACTCCAAAAAACCGCCGGACTCTGCCCGGGTAAAACAGGTACTCCACTGCTCCAGATTGTTCCTATAATGCTTTTCCCGAAGACGCTTCGGGATACGGAAGCTGAAGAAATTCAAGAATCCGAGAACGAGTTTAGAAGAGACGCGCCGGGGAATAAAACCCGCCAGAAACGCTTTCAATCCTTTCATGTAAAGACAGTATATCAGCCTGCCCCGCAAAAATCAATCCCGATTTTTGACGCAAAGAGCAAAAAACCGGGCCCCTGGTAAAAGGGCCCGGATCTTCGTTTCATGCTTTATTTCTAAGGATTCTCCGTCGGATAGGGCAGGCTGGCCGGCTGGTTGTAGTTGATGTCCTCCATCGGGACCCCGATGTATTTGAAGACCTCGAACAGAGCCTTTCCGAAATGACCGAAGGCCACAGCTCCATGATGCGGATAATTCTTCTCAATCAGTACGTGATGGTAGAAACGGCCCATTTCCTTGATGGCGAATACGCCAATGCCGCCGAAGGACTTGGTTGCCACCGGAAGGATCTCACCCTCAGCCAGATAAGCCCGAAGCTTGTTGTCGGCTGTAGACTGAAGACGATAGAACGTAATCTCGCCGGGTGCGATATCTCCTTCGAGAGTTCCGTTTGTCACTTCGATCGGAAGAGAACGCGCCATAATGAGCTGATACTTCATCTCATGGAAGGCCAGCTTCTTGCTGCAGGTATTTCCACAGTGGAAGCCCATGAAGGTATCGGTATGCGTATAATCGAACTTTCCTTCGATGGATTCCTTATACATATCCTTCGGGACAGAGTTGTTGATGTCCAGAAGGGTTACGGTATCATCCGATACGCAGGTCCCGATGTACTCGCTTAAGCAGCCGTAAATGTCAACCTCGCAGGAAACCGGGATTCCCTTTCCGGTCAGACGGCTGTTCACATAGCAGGGAACAAAGCCAAACTGCGTCTGGAAGGCCGGCCAGCATTTTCCGGCAATCGCCACATATTCACGATAGCCCTTGTGCGCTTCCACCCAGTCAAGCAGGGTCAGCTCATACTGCGCCAGCTTCTCAAGAACCTCGGGTTTCTTATTTCCGGCGCCAAGCTCTGCTTCCATATCCTTAATCACATCCGGAATACGGCTGTCGCCTTTATGCTTGTTAAAGGCCTCGAACAGATCCAGCTCGGAGTTTTCCTCGATCTCAACACCCAGGTTGTAAAGCTGCTTGATCGGCGCATTGCAGGCCAGGAAGTTCAACGGTCTCGGGCCGAAGGATATGATCTTCAGCTTGGAAAGGCCGATAACCGCACGGGCAATGGGCAGGAAGTCATGCATCATATCCGCCAGATCCTCGGCATCGCCGACCGGATACTCGGGGACGTAGGCGCCCACGTTTCTGAGCTTTAAGTTGTAGCTGGCATTCAGCATACCGCAATAGGCATCGCCGCGGCCCTGGATCAGATTGTCCTGACTCTCTTCCGCCGCCGCCACAAACATCTTCGGTCCCTCGAAGTGCTTTGCCAGAAGCGTCTCGGAAATTTCCGGTCCGAAGTTTCCGAGATAGACGCACAGGGCGTTGCAGCCGGCCTTCTTTATGTCCTCAAGAGCCTGCACCATGTGGATCTCGCTCTCCACGATGCAGATCGGGCATTCATAAATATCCGCTGCATCATATTTCTTTGCGTAGGCATCGATCAGGGCTTTCCGGCGATTCACCGACAAGCTTTCCGGGAAGCAGTCTCTGCTGACCGCCACGATCCCCAATTTCACCTGTGGAATGTTTTGCATCCTGTTCATTTAGTTCCCCTCCTATAATTTAATATACATTTAACAAATTTCCTATAGTAACAATTTATTATGTTCAGAATTAATTATATTGCCAAGCATCGATTTTTCAACAATTACACCTCGAGATTCTCACCTTTCAGCCCGATATGCTCGCTTCCGGTAAAACCGCCCTCGGGATGGCCGATCAGCCACTTATTTCTGGCTGTGATCAGGGAATCCTCAAATTCTCCGCCATGGCTTCCCGTCAGAGGCTCGTTCGTTCCCTTCGGAAGCACGATGGATACGCGGAAGCCCTCCTCCGAGGTCTGGCAGGGAGCGTAATGAAGCGAAGTGGCATACAGCTCGACCGCCTTCCCGGCCGGCAGAAGGAAAGCCTCCATCTTTCCGGTATCGTAGGTAAAGCCCTCTTCTATATCCTCTTCCTTTCCAAGAAGGAGGATCACATCCGTCGCAGCCACATTGATTTCGGAGCTGCGATGATATTCTACAGCGTTCAGCTTGAGGTTATGTCCGTTGCAATAACCGATCTGGATCGGCAGCTCTCCGTAAATAATCCGCTCAAGCTCTCCCTTGACGGGAAGGCTCTCAAGGTCCGCGATCGAGGGTTCATAAGCGCAGTCCTCCGGGCAGGGGGTCTTCTCCTTCAGGGCCTCGATCAATCCCGAAAAGTCGATCTCGTCCACAACTCTTCCGTATTTTTTGAATTCCGGATCTGTAACATTCAATGTTTTCATAGCCACTCTCCCTTTCTTCTTAAATTTCTATCCATCAGGCCAGCTTCGGAAACGCGTCCTTTAAGGCCGGATACAGAAGCCGGAATTTTTTGTACTGCGCATCGTATTTCTGCACCAGCTCCGCCTCCGGTTCCACGGTATCCACCACCTCAACGATGGCCTTCGCCGCATCCTCCACGCTGTCGTATTCCTTGCAGGCGACTGCTGCCAGCATGGCTCCGCCGAGAGAAGGACCTTCTTCTGTTTTCAGGATATCAAGCGGCACCCCGAGGACGTTCGCGATAATCCGCCGCCAGAGAGGACTCTTCGCTCCTCCGCCTACGACCTTACTTCTTCCGATAGAAAGCCCGAGGCTCTTAGCGATCTCGAAGGAATCCCGAAGCGCAAAGGCAACGCCCTCCAGAACCGCCTGGGTCATATCCTCTCTCGTGGAATCCATGGACATCCCGATAAAGGCAGCCCGCGCCTGCGGATCATTCAGCGGAGACCGTTCTCCCATAAGATAGGGCAGGAAGAAGACCGGGTTTTCACCGAGCTTTTCGATATTTTTTTGTTCCGCGGCGTAGTCCGTAGTCTTCACGATCTCGTCCATCCACCACTTATTGCAGCTTGCAGCCGAAAGCATGCAGCCCATCAGATGGTATTCCCCGTTGGCATCGCAGAAAGAGTGGAGCGCGTTATGCGAATCCACGGAGAAATGCTTCTGGGAAATAAAGATCGTTCCGCTCGTCCCGAGGGAGATATTGCAGTTTCCGTCACCGACGGTACCGGTGGCCACCGCAGCCGCCGCATTATCTCCGGCACCAGCCGCCACGATCACGTCCTTTCGCACTCCAAGCTCCGCCGCGATCTCGGGAAGCAGCGTCCCGATTGCCTCGTAGCTTTCAAACAGCTTCGGGAGAAGCGATGTGGAGATCGAGCAGATATCACACATTTCATCGGACCATTTCCGATTTTTCACATCCAGAAGCAGCATCCCCGAGGCATCCGACACATCCGTAGCATGTACCCCGGTCAGCCGGTAGGCCAGATAATCCTTCGGAAGCATGATCTTTTTGATCCTGCGGAAATTATCGGGCTCATTCTTCTTCACCCAAATAAGCTTGGGCGCAGTAAATCCGGCAAAGGCGATATTGGCGGTATAGCCGGAAAGGCGGTCACGGCCGATATCGTTGTTCAGATACTCACATTCCTCCGTGGTCCTTCCGTCATTCCAGAGAATCGCCGGGCGGATCACCTTATCCTCCTCGTCCAGGATCACAAGCCCATGCATCTGGCCTCCGAAACTGATTCCGGCCAGCGCGTCCTTATCGATCTCCGAAAGAAGCTCCTTTAAGCCTGCCATACTTTCGTTAAACCAGTCATAAGGATTCTGCTCCGACCAGCCCGGATGCGGAAACGACAGAGGATATTCCCTGGATACGATCTTTTGTATGTTTCCCTTTTCATCCATGAGAAGCAGCTTTACAGACGATGTTCCGAGATCAATTCCGGCATAATACATAAATTCACCCTCCCCACACTATATTTTTTCGTCAGATTTCATTATAAAACCATATGCTGAAAACTTCAATGGAATTATTGCTTCGGGAACTCAAGAAGAAGACGGTCAATGCTTCGAAGCTCCATCCTTTCCACAGTAAAGCGGTAGCCATCCTCTGTCACAACCTGCTCCCCCTCCTTTGGCACATGCCCCAGAAGCTCGATCACAAAGCCGCCGACCGAATCGGAATCCTCTGAGGAAAACGGAAGCTTCAGCTCCTCTGAAATGCTCTCAAGGTTCGCAGTTCCCTTAAGCCGCACCTTTCCCGGCGACAGACGCGTAATGTCCTCCTCCTCGGCCGCATCGTATTCATCATGGATTTCCCCGACGATCTCCTCCAGAAGGTCCTCCAGGGACACCATTCCGGCTGTCACCCCGTACTCATCCAGAACAATGGCGATGGAGATGGAGGCCGTACGCATCTCTGCCAGAAGCTCTGCCGTATTTTTATGCTCAAAGGTCATATAGGGGTCGCGGCAGATCGAGCGGGCCGAGAAATGTCCCTTGTCCTCATAAAAGACCAGATCCTTCAGATAAAGAATACCGATTACCTTATCCTTGGAGCCCTCATAGACCGGAAGCCTTGAATAACCGCTTTCCCGAAAAACCTCAAAGATCTCGTCATAGCTGGCCTCGACAGGCACAAAGGTCATGTGGATCCGCGGAACCATGACCTCCTTTGCCTCGGCCTCCGTAAAATCGAAGAGGTTCCGGATGATCTGGCGTTCCTCGTTCTCGATCACACCCTGTTCCTCGGACACATCCACAATGGTCTTCAGCTCTTCCTCCGTCATGGCCTCTTTCTTTGCGTCGGGATTGATCCGAAAAAGAAGAAGGACCAGGCGGGAAAGCTGATTGATCGCGAAAATAACCGGGGTCAGCACCACCATCAGACCGTAAATGACCGGAGCGTAGAGCATGGAAAGCTTGTCTGCACGAAGCGAGGCTGCGGTTTTAGGAACGATCTCTCCGAAGATGAGGATCAGGAAGGTCAGGATACCGGTTGCCACACCGGCGGCTATGCTGCCGAAAAGGCAGACCACAAGCCCTGTGGTAAGGGCCGAGGCCGAAAGATTCACCACATTGTTGCCCACCAGAATGGCGGAAAGCATTTTCGTATTCTGCTCGTGGATCTTAAGTACAAGAGCCGAGCGCTTATTGCCTTCCTCGGCAAAGGTCCGCATGCGGATCAAATTCACCGTGGTCAGCGCCGTCTCGGCTGAAGAGAAAAAGGCGGACAAAAGAAGCAGAACCGCCAGAATTATACATCGTAACCAGACATCAGAATCCATTTCATTTACTCCCCGAGGGAAGCTTCATAGTCCGAAAGAGCCGACATGTTTACATCCGTATACACAATGTTTTCCGCAGCCTTTTTCATTTGCATATGATAAACGGAAACTCCGATCCAGACGCCGATGGCGGCGATCAGTACAAAGCCGAGAAGCCCGGTAAGCACTCTGGCGGTCTTCTCCTTACGTATCAGCTTTGTGCGGTTTTTCTTTTCCTGTTTATGCTGTTCAACCTTTGCCTGACTCATGATATATCTCCTTAAATCTAAATAATTCGAAAGGGCACCGAAAAGAGGCACCACCTTTTTATTATATACAAAACCGGCACCATTGTCTAGTTATCCGACCGTCTCCTTTTTACCCGGAGCCGGTTGGTGGCCCGGTACATGATCGCCTCTGCCAGATAATACTCCTCGATGCTCTTCTTCTGCAGCATGGCTTCCATGGCTTCATCCGCTTCCCGCTGCGCCCGGTGTTCATCGATCTCCTCCGGCCGCTCCGCCGATTCCACCAGAATCAGTACCTTGCCATCCTCAATCCGCATCATTCCGTCGCTGACGGCCACATAGCCTATCTCCTCCCCGGGATGGCGGTAATGCAGAATACCCGGGACAATTGCCACGACCACGTTCTCATGATCGGCCAGTACTCCGTACTCCCCGTCGATCGAGGGCACGGACAGATATTCGATCTCTCCTTCGTAAAAGACGCCATCCGCCTTATAGAAGTCAAGATGCATGGTTTTTACTTTTCCGTAAGAAGGCTCACTCATTTTCCTTCAGGGTCTCCGCTTTTTTCACCGCATCGTCAATCGTTCCCACATTAAAGAAGGCGTTCTCCGGCAGCTCATCGTATTTTCCGTCCAAAATCCCGTGGAAGCCTTTTACGGTCTCCCCGATCGGGACGTAGGCGCCCGGCACACCCGTAAACTTTTCCGCCACAAACATGGGCTGGGAAAGGAAGCGGATCAGTCTTCTCGCCCGGTGAACGATCTGTTTATCCTCATCCGAAAGCTCATCCACCCCCAGGATCGCGATAATATCCTGCAGCTCCTGGTATTTTTCCAGGTATTCCTGAACCCTGCGCGCAACCGTGTAATGCTCCTCCCCCACGACCTCGGCTGTCAGGATCCGGGAGGTGGAATTCAGCGGATCCACCGCGGGGTAAATTCCCTGTTCTGCGATGCTTCGGGAAAGCACGGTCGTGGCGTCCAAATGGGTAAAGGTGGTGGCCGGAGCGGGGTCCGTCAGGTCATCCGCCGGCACATACACGGCCTGAACACTGGTCACGGAGCCGCTTTTCGTGGTCGTGATCCGTTCCTGCAGCTCACCCATGTTCTGCGCCAGCATGGGCTGATAGCCGACCGCCGAAGGCATGTGGCCGAGAAGCGTCGATACCTCGGAGCCCGCCTGCACAAAACGGAAGATGTTGTCAATAAAGAGCAGCACATCGCGCCGTTCCACATCCCGGAAGTACTCCGCCATCGTAAGCCCCGTCAAAGCCACCCGCATACGGACGCCCGGCGACTCGTTCATCTGGCCGAACACCATCGCGGTCTTGTCGATGGTACCGCTTTCCTTCATTTCATTCCAAAGATCGTTTCCTTCACGGCTCCGCTCTCCGACCCCGGTAAAAATAGAATAGCCGCCGTGCTCCATGGCCACATTATGGATCAGCTCCTGGATCAGAACGGTTTTACCGACGCCGGCGCCTCCGAAAAGGCCGATTTTCCCGCCCCGGGCATAGGGCTCTAATAGATCCACAACCTTAATCCCGGTTTCCAGGATATCGACGGAAACGCTCTGCTCCGCGAAGCCGGGAGCTTTCCTGTGGATACTCCATTTTTCCGTATCCTCAGGGACCTCCTCTCCTCCGTCGATGGGATGGCCCAAAACGTTAAACATCCGTCCGATTGTGGCCGGTCCGACCGGCACGTGGATCGTATCCCCGGTAGCCCTGACCTCCATATTTCTTCCGATCCCTTCGCTCCCGGCCAGAAGAATGCAGCGGACCAGCCCGGCACCCAGGATCTGAGCCACCTCCATGACCTTCTCTTTTCCGTCCACGGTAATGGTAAGAGCCTCCCGGATCTTCGGCATCGCGTCATTATCAAATTCTACGTCAATCACAGGTCCCGAAACCTGTATGATCTTTCCCGTGATCATCCTTCAGCTATTCTCCCTTTTCTTTTTCTTCCGCTGGGCCCTGGCGCCTGCCGCCACCTCCGTAATCTCCTGTGTGATCGCCGCCTGACGTAAGCGGTCATAGCTCAGACGCAGCTCCCCGAGCAGCTCCTCGGCATTTTTGCTGGCACTGCGCATGGCCGTCATCCGGGCATTCTGTTCCGCGGAAAAGCTGTCCACAAGGGCGCCGTAGATGGAGCCTGTAATATAGCTCGGCATGACACGGGCGATCACCTCGTCCACGGAAGGGTTGAATCTGAATTCCCGGTCTCTGTGGCTGCGTCGTTCCTCGGGCGTATAAAAAAGCTTCCTCTCAAAGGGAAGCAGTTGCATCACCTTTACCTCGGTACTGACCTCGTTTTTCATATCGCTGTAAATGATACGGATCTCGTCGGTTTTCCCGTCCAGGTATTCCTTCAGCATCACGCTGCAGATCACCCGCGCCCGCTGGAGCGTAGGGTTCTGGGCCGTGTAAAGGAAGGACTGCTCCATTGGGATTTTACGTCTGTGGCAGTATCTTCTTCCGTATTCTCCCACCATGTAGATCCTTGTCTTCTTATGCTTCTCCCGTTCCTGCTCCATCCTTCGCAGAACGTTCATATTATAGCCGCCCGCCAGTCCCTTGTCGGCAGTAATGACCAGATAGGAATAGGTTTCCGCCGGCTTGCGTCCCGTCTTGGGATAAAAGAAGGGGGAGTCTATGTCGGATCTGGTCTGGAAAAGACGACGGATCTCGGATTCCTGCAGCGCAAAAAAGGGCCTGGTCTTCTGAAGCTCTGCCTTGGCCTTTTTCAGCTTGGTGGAGGAGATCATATACATCGCGTTCGTGATCTTCATTGTACTCCGAACGCTGCTCATATGGCTTTTTACTTCGCCGGCTGATGCCATTGTTTACTCTTTTTCTCCCTTTTTCTCGCCTGAATCTTCAGATAAAGCTCCATGTATTGTCTGGAGAACCGGATAATGTCCTCCTTCTGTTCGTCCGTCAGCATACCGCTGTCGTCGATTCTGCGGCAGATATCGGTATGATCGATATGGAAATAGGCAAGCAGCCCGTCCTTAAAGCGAACGATCTCGCTCACGGGAAGGTCCTGCATGACGTGAGCAATGGCGGCGGTAAGCAGGATCACCTGCTCATGCAGCGCATAAGGCTTCCACTGCTCCTGCCGCAGCAGCCGCATCAGTCCCTGGCCGTACTGCAGTCTCTTCTTGGTCACCTCGTCCAGATCACTGGAAAACTGGGTAAAGACCTCCATTTCCCGAAACTGCGCCAGATCAAGGCGAAGAGACCCGACCGCTTTTTTCATAGCCTGGGTCTGTGCAGCACCGCCGACACGGGACACGGAAAGTCCCACATTCACCGCCGGCCGCTGACCGGAGAAGAACAGATCACTCTCCAGAAAGATCTGGCCATCGGTAATGGAGATAATATTCGTCGGAATATAGGCGGACACGTCTCCCGCCTGGGTTTCCACAATGGGAAGCGCCGTGATCGAGCCGCCTCCGATTTCCTCGGAGAGCCTGGCCGAGCGCTCCAGAAGCCGGGAATGAAGGTAAAACACGTCCCCGGGGTAGGCCTCCCGTCCGGGAGAACGCTCCAGGATCAGGGACAGAGCCCGGTAAGCAATCGCGTGCTTGCTCAGATCGTCATAAATGATCAGCACGTCCCTTCCCTCGTACATAAAATATTCCGCCAGGGCCGTCGCCGCATAGGGCGCGATATATTGCACGGAAGCGCTTTCACTGGCACCGGCGATCATAACGATCGTATGCCCCATGGCCCCGCGCTGTCGCAGAGTATCCACCATATGCGCCACACTGGAGGCCTTCTGGCCGATCGCGACATAGATGCAGATCACTCCCGTATCCTTCTGATTCAATACCGTATCGATGGCCAGCGCGGTCTTTCCGGTCTGCCGATCGCCGATAATGAGCTCTCTCTGGCCTCTTCCGATCGGGAACATGGAATCAATGGAAAGGATCCCCGTATTCATTGGCGTATCCACAGGCTCCCGGTCAATAATCCCCGGTGCCTCGGACTCAACAGGCCGAAAGCCTTCCGCCTGGATCTGGCCCAGCCCGTCGATCGGTTCACCCAGGGCGTTGATCACCCGGCCGAGAAAGCCTTCTCCGACCGGAATTCCGGCGGTTTTCTTCGTTCTCCGTACACGGCTTCCCTCGATAATCTCCTCCTCGTCTCCGAAAAGGATCACACCGATGTGGTCCGGCTGAAGATCCTGTACCATACCGGTCACTCCGCATTCAAACAGCACCACCTCGCCGTAAACCACACCCTCCAAACCGTTTACGATCGCGATCCCGTCTCCGACGGCCTCCACATTTCCCTCTTCCTCCGGGGTCGCCCCCACCTTCCATTCCTCGATAGAGGTCTTGAAGAGAGTAATCAACTGGGCCTCGTCCGTCTCCTTTTTGGAGAGTTCCTCCAGGAGCTCTTTAAACTGCTGGAACCGGCCTTCCCTGGTCCAGTCATATAAGTCATGGCCCACCTCGAGCTGGAAGCCGTTTTCGATGGTCTGATCCTCCACCCAGATCAGAGAGCAGCCTTCCCCGTATTTCTTTGAAAGAAAACGCTCAAAACGCGCTCTTTGGGCTCCGTTTGGCGGCGTTTTCGAGTAGAGCTTCGCTTCAGACCCTGTCAGCGTCATGCTCTGCGCTCCTTTCCGCTTCTTCAAGGAATGCGTCATAGCCCGTGGCATCGTCCTCATCGAAGATCATCTTTTTCGCGGCCTTTTCGATCATTCTGGAGATATCCGTCCGCGCACCGCCGACGATCAGCGATCTCTGGCGTTCTGCCTCTTTCCGGGCATCCTCCACGATCTTCTCCGCCGACATCCTGGCTTCCTTCTCGCTGCGGAGCTTCTCCTCCATCAACTGTTCCTCCGCCTGTACCTTCCGGTCACGGATCTCCGTATCCGCCTTTTCAAGCCTCGAAAAATACTCGTTTTTTAGGTCTTCGGCCTCTTTCAGCTTTCCCTCGGCCTGGTCCCTCATGTCCTCGTAGAACTTTTCCCTCTTTTCCATAAACGTCTTTACGGGCTTATACAGCAGGATATAGAGTCCGGCGAAGAGGATAATGACATTAAAAATATGTAAAAATATCTGGGTAAAATCAATCCCTAAAGGCATAATCCGCCCTCCGTCACATGACAAAGATGATCAATATGGCAACGATCAGCGCGTAGATAACAACCGTCTCGATAAACACAAGTCCCAGCATGAGCATGGTCTGGATCCGGCTGGAAGCCTCCGGCTGTCTGGCCGTCCCCTCGTTTGCCTTGGCAATGGCGATGCCCATCGCGATCGCGCCGCCGCAGGCAGCGATTCCCACCACAAGCGCCGCTCCGAGAGCCTTCGTTCCGACGGTCTGCGCCTGAGCCACCTGGACCGCTTCGCTGACCACTGCACCGCTCTCATTCGTATCCGCCGCCTGGACTCCGGAAATACCGATAAAGAAGGTCAGGGTCAGGACCATGATCACTCCTGCCAACGCTATGGCTATCTTCTTTACATGCTTCATTACGCTTCTCCTCCTGCTTCTGCAATTCTTTTTTCCTTTATTTTTTTCTTTCTGTAAGGGCGGTTCCGTGACCTCTCCGAAGTATACGGAGGTCAGCATGGTCAGAACATAGGCCTGGATCAGCGCGTGCAGCACCGTAAACAGGACACCGACCACCACCGGCAGGACAAAGCTGAGATGAATGAAATAGTAGACCAGCTCCGTCGTAAGCATACCGGACAGCAGAGCTCCGAAAAGACGGAAGGACATGGAAATCGGCAGAGAAAACTCCTTCAGGGTCTTTCCGACCCCGCGGGCTTTATTCGCCCGGATCCCGCCGATCAGGATAAACACATAAGAGAAAACACCCATGGCGATAGCGCCGTTGATATCCGCCAGCGGAGCCGGCAGAGAGATGGAATGGCCCTCGGTGGTCAGAGCCTGTACACCGAAAAGCTCGAACATGGTTCCCGTAAAGATATAGGAGCCGGCCGCGAAGATATAGGCGCCCACAGGCTCAGGCTTATGGGGGCTGTTGGCCATGGAAAGCCGTACGAACAGGCCGACCCACTCCTCGATCAGAAGCTGGAACTTCCCGGGGATCATCTTAAACCGCGGGATTACGAAGATCCGGAGCAAAAGAGCGACCAAAAGCAGGACTCCTGTCACAATAAAAGCGGAAATCATGGATGGGTCCACGCTGATCAGACCGAAGAGCCCGATGCGGTTGTTTTCATGCAGAACCGCGTCCCTCATGGCCTCCTGGATCGTCTCATGCTTCACGGAATAGGGCAGGGTAAGCGCCACGGCCACGGCTAAAGCCACCAGGACCAGGGCACAGATGATCAAAATTTTACGTACTTTCGCTTTCCCCATGAAAGGCCTTCCTCCCATAAATCTATTCCCTATTATACAACAATTCATGCTATAATGGAACAATGAAGATCGGATTCTTATTTGATATGGATGGAACCCTCTGGGATT
>JAFSXC010000110.1 GCA_017450105.1 Lachnospiraceae bacterium
CATGCTCTGTATTCGGGTTTGAATACGGCCGCGATTGTGCCCTGCCGGGGTCCTTTATGGTTATGTGAAAATACTCTCCCGTACCCGTCAGCTTACACTTAGGGGAATGCCTGCTGAAATCACAGGCCCATGACATTGATGAGCAGCAGCCGCGCCAGACCATAGTACATAACGACGGCCACAAGATCGTTGATCGTGGTGATGAGCGGTCCGGAGGCAACGGCCGGGTCCACTCCGAGTTTCTTGAAGAACAGCGGGATCGCCGTCCCGGTAAAGCTTGCGATCAGCATCGAAAGCACCAGGGCGATCGCGATGCAGAAGGCGACAGCGGCAGCAAACGGAAGCGAGCCTCCCTTGGCTACCAGAATATAAATCCCCGAAACCAGAAAAGCGATACTCCCGATCAGAAGTCCGTTCACAAGCCCGACCCGGATCTCCTTTCCCACAAGTCCGAATTTCTGCTTCGCCGTCAGCTCTTCATCCGACAGAACGCGGATCGTTACAGCCAGCGACTGGGTTCCGGCATTTCCGGACATATCAAGGATCATGGACTGGAAGCAAATTATAATAGGAAGTGTCGCGACAACTCCCTCAAACACACCTACCACACTGGACACAAGAAGTCCCAGAAACAGAAGGATCACAAGCCAGGGGATCCGTTTTTTCATGCTGTCCCGCAGCGGCTCCTTCAGGTCCTCCTCTGCGAGAAGACCGCCCAGCTTGGCGTAATCCTCGCCCATCTCTTCATCGGCCACCTCCAGGATGTCCTGGGTGGTGATGACGCCTAAGATACGTTTATCCGGATCCAGAACCGGGATCGAGTCCTCGGAATAATCCTTTAAGTCCTCGAAGGTCTCATCCACTGTTTCCTTTGCATATACAAAGGGGTAGGAGGTCGTGATCAGCTCCTCCAGGTCATCCTCCTTCCGGGCACGGATCAGATCCGTCAGCTCAATGGCCCCGTAGAAGGTTCCGTCATCGTTCACGGTATAGATCGTGGAAATATTGTCGTTGTCCGCCGCCTGCTTGACGAGAGACTTCATCGCCTGAGCGATGGTCAGGCCCTTGTTCATGACCACGAAGTTCGTGGTCATCTTGCTGCCGATCTCGTCGTCGGTGTAGGAGTTGATGAGGGCGATGTCCTTCATCGCGTCCTCCTCCAGCAGCCCTTCCAACTCCCGCCGTTTGTCCTCGTTCAGCTCCTCCAGAACGTCAACGGCGTCGTCCGCATCCATGGATTCAACGATATCCGCGGCCTTTTCCGCATCGATCTCCTCCAGATAGGTACTGACGTCATCCAGATAAGTAAAGATTTCGGAGGTCTGCTCCATGCCGATACTGCGGTACAGCTTTACCCTCTCCGTCTGTGTCAGAAGGGGAAGCGCGTCAGCGATATCGTTCTCATGGTAGTCTGACAGGCGTTCCTTCAATTCCTTAAAGGAATCGGTAGCTTTTACGATGGAAGCAATTTCCTCGGCATATGCCGGTCGGTCGAAGGTCTTGTCTTCCTTCTCATTTCCGTCCGTTTCCGGCACTTCATGAAGCGTTTCCTCTTCCGTCATGGAAATTCCTCCCTTCTTCAAATGCTGACTAACACAACAAAACTACCACAAATTCAATCAAAAATCAATCTTCACGGGGGAACCGATGCTTTTCCGGGAGGACTTATTTTTCGCGGGGCCCCCCGCGCACTTAAGTCTGGGAGATGGCTTGCGGGAGCGACGCCACTATGTATATCTGCTTAAGTTAATGACATTGGGGTGTGAACAGTAACGCTTCCGGCATTGATTTTGTTCATATGCTGTCGATTTTCCTTGCAACTTTGATTAAAGGAGACTATAATAGCGGCAGTTGTCATCCTTTTGTAATATATGACGACATTGGGGGGGAACAAAAATCTATGGAGTCGTATCTGTCGCAGCAATTTACTACCGAAATCTGGCCGATGTTTTCCAGGAGCCTGAATACGCAAAAATCCAAGGCGGATTATTATTCCGTTTTAAATGACATTACCCGTTATACGAAAAAGGATTTTATTGAGCTTAAGGAATCGGAAGCCCAGGGATATTTTAACAATCTTCTGATTCTTGCCCGTAACGGCAAGCAGTCTGTCAAAACAATAAAGGTAAAATTAGCAAGACTGAAATCCGTATCTAATTTCATATTGCGTCATTCCTACCTTTTTGAACTGCAGCAGACCTATACGAAGAATCCCTTTCTCCGTATTACCCTTCCCCAGACCGAGGATTATCTTCTGAAAAAGAACGTTCCGGACATCAAGGAGCTGAACGACATCCTCGCCAAGGCGGAGCCTGATCTTCAGCTCTACGTGATCCTGTGTCTGATGGTCCGATGCGGGCTTTCCGCCGGAGAGATCTGTATGCTGAAGTTCGAGGACTTTGTCAGCGACTCTACCGGCCATGTCGGCATCGAATACTGCTATCGCGGCGTAAAGCGCTATATTAAGCTTCCCGAGGATGTGCTGGAGCTGATCAGACAATATATCGGCGACGCCGAGGTCAGCAATTCCGCCTACCTCTTCCATAACAAACGTGGGAATCAGCTCAGGATCCGGGACTTAGAACGCCTGTACTTAAAATACCTTCCCGCCGAGGAAGACCCCCACTTTACCCTGAGCGATATCCGGAACGGCTCGGCCGCCTATATGCTGGTCTGCGGAGCTCCCGCCTCCGAGGTCGCGAACTATATCGGAATCGCGCCGGAATGGATGCGGCGGTTTGAACACGTAATTCCGGAGCTGCATAAAGCGGCCGTGGACTACAGCAATATTCGGATCAAGACGCTTGAATAACCGGACAGGGGGTATCCCCTATCCGGTTTTTTGACGCCGGTCGTTGCGGAGAAACGCGGCCCGAGGAAGAGTCAGGCCATCTCTTGGGGAGTGAACAGTAACACACAAAATTCTTTTCGTTCACTATCGTTTACAATATTATTGAAAAAATGGGGGTTCTGTGATAATATAGATTCGAAATATTGGAATTTTCAGGAAGGAGGTGCGTGAGATGAGTCTGATGGGAATCGGCTATGGCGGCTACGGCGGCTTTGGTATGTATGGAAGCTTCGGACAAAGCGCCGCCTCCTCCGCGAATTTTAATCCGGATGAGAAGGAAATCGTTCCGGGCCATAAGCCGGCCTGCGAATGTGAAACCTGTCGAAGCCGGAAATACAAGGACGGCTCCGACGAAAGCGATGTATCCTTCCAGACCGCTCAGCATGTCTCCCCCGAAAGCGCCGGCGCGAGAGTCCGGGCCCACGAAGGCGAGCATGTCACCAACGCCTACGAGAAGGCTGCCGAAAAGGGCGGAAAGGTCCTTCAGGCCTCGGTTGCGATCAAAACCGACATCTGTCCGGAATGCGGCCGCGTCTATGTCTCCGGCGGAACGACGACGACCCGGATCATGTATCCCAACGAGGATAACCCCTACCAGAAGGAACGAAAGGCGCAGGACGCCGGAAAGGTAACAGGAAAAAATGTGGATCTGAGTGCCTGAATGCTCCGTATTTTGAGCTTCCGGCGAACAGATCCATATTTTTTGATTTCTAATTTAATTTAATTTCGGAATGAATTATTTAACTTTTGATCGATAAAAGTGGGTTTCTAGTCAGTTTCATCTATGCAGTCCCTGGTCCGGGGACAGATAGCTCAGTCCTCCTGCGCCCATCCGAAGGAATAACGAACGGCCTTGCTCCATAAGGCCCTTTTTTGTGCCCGGACCTCCTCTGTGACCTCCGGCGTAAATTCCCGGTTGATCCGGATCCTTGTCTTCAGCTCCTCCTGATTCTTCCAGAAGCCCGTCGCAAGCCCTGCCAGAAAGGCAGCTCCGGTGGCTGTGGATTCTATGGAGAAGGGCCGGACAACAGAGCAGCCCAGCATATCCGCCTGGAACTGGAGGATAAAGTTATTGGCGCTCGCTCCGCCGTCCACCTTCAGAGCCTCCAGCTTCTCTCCGGCGTCATTCTCCATCGCCGTAACCACATCGCAGACCTGATAGGCAATGGACTCCAAAGTGGCCCGGATAATATGATTCTTATTCACACCCCGGGTAAGCCCCACGATAGTCCCCCGTGCGTACTGATCCCAATAGGGAGCTCCCAGCCCGGTAAAGGCCGGTACCACAAAGCAGCCGTGGGTATCCCGTACCTTGCTGGCCATGTACTCGGAGTCCGAGGCGCTGTCGATCAGCCGCATCTCATCCCGCAGCCATTGGATCGCCGCCCCGGCCACAAAGATCGAGCCTTCGAGAGCGTAATTAATTTTATCTTTAATTCCCCATGCTATTGTTGTAACCAATCCGTTTTTGGATAATACCGGGGTTTCTCCGGTATTCATCAGAAGGAAGCCGCCGGTTCCGTAGGTAATCTTTGCGCTCCCCTTTGTAAAGCAGGCCTGGCCGAACAAAGCCGCCTGCTGGTCCCCTGCCGCGCCGCCGATCGGGATCTCTCCGCCCAGGAACGAGGGATCGGTCAGGCCGTAAACCTCGCTGGAGCAGACCACCTTCGGAAGCATTGAGGCCGGGATGCCGAGATCACGCAGAATCTCCTCATCCCAGGACAGGGTATGGATGTTGTAGAGCATGGTCCGGGAGGCGTTGGAATAGTCCGTCACATGCAGCCGCCCCTTCGTCAGCCTGTGGATCAGCCAGGTCTCAATCGTTCCGAAAACAAGTTCCCCGTTTTCTGCACGTTTCCTAGCTCCATCGACGTTATCTAATATCCATTTAATTTTAGTGGCAGAAAAATAGGCATCGATCCGAAGGCCCGTTTTCTTTTGATACGACTCCTCCAGCCCCTGATTTTTCAGATCATCCGCCAGCTCCGAGGTTCGGCGGCACTGCCAGCAAATCGCATGGTAGATCGGCTCTCCCGTAGCTCTGTCCCAGACCACTACCGTCTCTCTCTGGTTGGTGATCCCGATGGCGTCTATATCCTCGGCCCGGGCTCCGACCTGGCTCTGGGCCTCCACAGCCACCCCCAGCATCGTCGCCCAGATCTCATTGGCATCATGCTCCACCCAGCCGGGCTTCGGAAAGATCTGACGGAACTCCTTCTGTGCAATCGATACGATCTCTCCGTCATGGTCAAACAGGATGCAGCGATTGCTCGTTGTCCCGGCGTCCAGCGCCATGATGTATTTTCCCATGATTTCCTCCGAATTAAATCTTTATATAATAAATAAATTATATAATCGTCATTTACTATTCGTGCATTCCATAACAAAATATTCGCTGTGATGAGAATGGCAGCCTGATCCGTGCGGTTCTGTCAGCCACCCCTAAGTCGTGCCCGTCTCCGCGCCTCCCTACTTCAGCCGGATCCTCTGCAAAAGCTGCAGATCCGCAGCACGCTGCTCGAATTCTCTTCCGCTGATCTCCTTTGTCAGGAACACGCTGCCATCCGCATCCTCCAGCAACGGATCGATAAAGTCCAATTCGCCAAATGCAGATTTAATTTCTTCCTGTTTGTTCTTGGTACGGACGTAGAATCGATAGGCCTTCTCCAGATAATCCGGAATGGAAAGCTCCTCCTCCTCCCAGTGGACCGGAATATTCCTGTGGGGATGCTTTGCCATATCGACAACATCCGCTACCACGGCGCTGGCCGTCGGAAGCTTCCCGGCACCGCTGCCGAAGAACATCGCGTCTCCGAGCATATTGCCGTGTACAAAGACCGCATTGAAGACGCCGTCCACCGTATACAGAGGATTCCCCTCGGCAAGCAGGAAGGGCGCGACAAGGATATCAAAGGTCTGGTCCGGTCTCCGGACGCTGGAGGCTACCAGCTTGATCCGGCGGTTCAGCTTCTTTGCATAGGCGATGTCTGCCGGAGTAATGGTTGTAATTCCCTCGGTCTGGATCTTCCGGAAATCGACCTGGCGCTCGCTGATCAGAGAGGTCAGGATCGCGATCTTCCGGCAGGCGTCATGCCCCTCGACATCGGCCGTGGGGTCCTTCTCGGCATAGCCCAGGCTCTGCGCCTCCTTAAGCACTGCCTCGTAGGTGCTCTTCTCATCGCGCATTTTCGTCAGCATATAGTTGGTGGTGCCGTTCAGGATTCCGGATATTTCCTCGATCACATCCGCCGTCAGACATTTATTTAAGGAACGGATGATCGGAATCCCGCCGCCGACCGAAGCCTCGAACTGGAAGTTCAGCTCCCTTTCCTCAGCGATATGGATGAGCTCAGCCCCCTTCTCGGCCACGAGAGCCTTGTTGGAGGTGGTAACACTCTTGCCGGCCAGCAGCATCTTCTTTACAAAGGTATAGGCCGGCTCCACCCCGCCCATCGTCTCCACAACAATGGATACCTCCGGGTCGTTGGCGATAATGTCCACGTCCTTGACCAGCTTTGACTCATTCACATCCCCGGGGAAATCTCGAATGTCTAAAATATATTTACATTCAATTTCTTCCCCTGCATGTCGGGCGATGATTTCATGATTTTTTTCCAGCACCTCGGCCACACCGGAGCCGATGGTACCATACCCCATGATGGCGACCTTCTTACTCATAATTTTGAATGATCCTTTCTTTAATATAGATTTAGTTAATCAGTTTTAATTTTCGATTTAACTTATAGCAAAATCAGTCAATCGATTTTTTGAGGCGATGACTTTCCTCGGTCAGAAGCTTCTGCCTCCGCCTCCGTGAGTACCTCCGGAGCTGGATATATGTGTGCTGCTTCCTCCGCCTCCTCCACCGCCTTCATTTCTCACAATCCTGACCTTGTGTACCGATTCATGGAGGAACTGATCCACCTTTGTGCTGATACTTGCCTTACTGTTCTGGCTGTAGTTGTATCGGTAGGCCTGGCCGATGGCCTTATACTTTTTCCGGACACCGAGCAGGGTGAAGAGGAAGGTCAGTCCGGCGGCCGCGATGGCCACCACCGCTTCCGTTGCCGAAATATGAGGAATGGAGTCCTCCTTGATCCCGACCGCCTTCTTCAGCATTTTATGGAAGCACCTGGCGTATTCCCCGTCTCTAAGCTCGTCGTAGCCTGCATCAATAATCGCCTCGACATCACGATCCGAGACGATCTTAATTGCGTCTCCGGAAGTACTTATATGGACTCTGCGATTCTGCATGTCGATCAGAAGCGCAATTCCGTCCGTATTGATCCCAAATTGTCCGTCGTAGAAATCGTCCGCGTATTCCTCCGAGGAGCGGCCATTCGTTTCATTCGTTGTCACCAGGGCAATATTCCACCCGGTAGCCTCCACGGCTCCCTCCACCTCATCCTCGAGGCGGGAGGCATCCTCCTGCAGAAGTAGTTCTGCGTCATCCTGAACAATTCCCCGGATTTCTGCGTAAATCGGAAGCGGCAAAAATAGTATAATTAATGTAAGAATTAATATAGCCCCGAGCTTTCCTGTGAGCGATTTTTTTCTGTTTTTCATAGCAGCCACCCTCCCAGAAGGAACAGGGCCAGGACGATCCCCGAGAGGATCGAAGCAAACAGAAGGAGCTTCGGCATACTGATCGGGAAGTCCCCGATCACAGAACCGGTCTGTCCGTTCATCGAATAGAAGTAGACCTTGTCTCCCTTCCCCTGGTAGGTCATGGTCCAGACCGGGAGCAGGGTATACTTCATATCTATGTCTTCTTTTGTATAATTTGAATTAAATTTCGTTATCGTGGTGTAGCCGGACATTTTGGATCGCAGCGTACTGTCCGCACACGTCCGGAATTCCTTCCCGGCTCTCTCCTCGATGACCTTCTTCTCGATATCCCGCCTTTCCGCCTGAAAACCGGTAAGATAGCCATAGGAAAAGGGCTTCAGCTCCTTGAAGTCGTAGGGCTGGACGCCCTCCGCCAGGACCTGGTTCGTTTTCGACAGGGCAATGGCCAGCCAGTTCTTCAGATCGATCGTCCCGCCCCTCTCTACACGAAAGGTCTTTGTCTCTGTATACTGATAGTCGCCCGTGGTCCAGGACCGTACCCTGTTTCCCTCGGCCGTAGCGAGTCCCACATAATGGCCCTCTCCCTTCCAATAGGGAAAATATACCCCGGTCAGATTCTCAATCTGTTTGGAATCAAAGAAATTCTTGGGGACAAACCATTTTTTATTTGTAGATTTAATAAGTTTATCGGAAGCTTCTTCCTTTGGAATTTTGAACGGAATGATAAAATCCGGCAGCAAATTCCCCGACAGACGGCCAGAGAGAACTACCGGATTATGGCAATAATAACAGAAGGTAGCCGCTGTGGTGGCATCGGTAACCACCTCCGCCCCGCAGCTCGGGCAGGTAAAGATCCGACCCGCTTCCTCCTCCGCCGAAGACTGGGCCGAAGCCGCAGGAGGCGCATCCCCCCCCGCGGCAGCGGCTGCTCCCTCCATTTGGTCAAAAAAGCTCTGATCAAAGAAGGAGCCGCACCATTCGCAGGTATAGCCCTGAGACTTCGGATCAAATTTCAGCTCACCGTCGCAGTTCGGGCATTTAATGCTAACGATTTCCGCCATGGATCAGGGCCTCGGAGATCCGCAGTTGGAGCAGAATTTTCCGGTATTGACCTGACCGCAGGAGCAGGTCCATTCGGCCGAAGGCATCGGGCTTCCGCAGTTGGAGCAGAACTTTCCGGTATTGACCTGGCCGCAGGAGCAGGTCCAGCCGGCGGCCTGTGGCTGAGGCTGGGGAGCCGGAGCTGCCTGAGGCGCCATTCCCGGCTGACCCTGAGGGCCGGGCGCGGCAGCATTTTGCTGCTGCATCTGCATTTGCTGCTGCTGCATCTGCATCTGCATCTGAGCCATATTCGCCTGTGAAGCCCCTGCCATAAAGGAGCCGCCCGCGTTCATGCCCATGCCGACGCCCATAAAGCCCATGGCCGCGCCATTGGGGTTGGAGCCGGCCGCGTTGATGCCCTGAGCGATCTGGCCCTGGACATAGCCCTCGCGGATCGTAGGATCGGAAAGCATGGCACCTTCGTTTCTCTTATTGATCAGCTTCTGGCTCTCTTCATCATAAGAGATGCTGGCGATACCGACCGACTGCACCTCCATGCCGCGCATCTGCTTCCAGTCATCGTCCAGGGTCTGAGCCATGTACTTGCTGAGCTCGCGCCCCTTGCTGGCCACAAAGGATATCCTTGTGCCGTCCGCAGACATCTGGTTGATGGAGGACTGCAGAGCCTCCAGGAACTCCGAGAGATACTGCTCGTTGATCGTATTGATATCCACGTTCTCCGCGTTCCGCGGGATCGCCTCGGCATAGAACTTCAGCGGATCCGTGATCTTGATGGAATAGGTTCCGTGCGCCCTGAGGAACAGCTCGGCGTTGTAGAAATTGTCGAAATAGTTGATCGGATTTCTTGTGCCGAATTTAATTCCCTTGATCTCCTGAAGGTTGATGAAGAAGGCCTTCTGGTTGGTCGGGGTGGTCCCGCCGTATTTGATCCGGGCAAAGGTTTCCTTTAATGTATCTTTAAATTGTCCGTTAAACAGCGAAGGTAACGAGGAATTATCAACTGTATAGTAGCCGGGTTCGGCCGTGTAGTCGATAACCTTGCCTCCGTCCACCAGCATCATGAACTGATTGTCATACACATGGATCACAGAGCCGTTGCTGATGGTGTCCGAAGAGCCCTTGGTATTGGAGCCCTTTCCCTTCCGGCACATCACCCCCTTTACAAATACGGTCTGATCTCCCATGTCCCCGGGTTCAATGACCTCCAGCCACTGATCCGCCAGACCGCCGCCGACTGCCGATAATGCTGCTTTGATAATGCCCATTTTTTGCTCTCCTCCTATAATTAATTCTAGTCTAAATTATATTCAAAATTAACAACCATAAATCTAGGATTTTTCCTGTTCGCTCTTCTCTCCGGCCTTCCATTTCAGATAGGCGTTGATGAAGAGATCGATGTGTCCATCCAGAACGCTGTCCGTATTGCCGGTCTCCGCGTTGGTGCGAAGATCCTTCACCATTTTATAGGGCTGAAGCACATAGGACCGGATCTGGTTTCCCCAGCCGATCTCGGTTACCTCGCCCCGGATATCCGCCATCTTATCCGCATTCTCCTCCTCTCGCAGGATCAGAAGCTTTGCCTTCAGCATCTGCATGGCCTTGTCCTTGTTCTGGAACTGGGACCGCTCGTTCTGGCAGGTCACAACGATACCGGTCGGGAAGTGGGTAATGCGGATGGCCGAGCTGGTTTTATTGATGTGCTGGCCGCCGGCGCCGCTCGAACGATAGGTATCCACCCGGATATCCTCGTCCTTGATCTCAATATCGATATCCTCTTCGATATCCGGCATCACGTCACAGGACACAAACGAGGTCTGCCGCTTTCCCGCCGCGTTAAACGGCGAGATCCTGACCAGACGGTGGACGCCCTTCTCGGACTTTAAATACCCGTAAGCATTTTCCCCGTCCACCTGGAAGGTAATGGACTTGATCCCCGCCTCATCTCCATCCAGGCTGTCCAGCACCGTAAGCGCAAAGCCCTTCGCCGCCGCCCACCGGCTGTACATCCTATACAGCATCTGGCACCAGTCGCAGGACTCCGTCCCTCCGGCCCCCGCATGGAGCGTAACGATAGCATTGTCCCGGTCATAGGGACCGCTGAGGAGCGTCCGGATGCGGATCGTATTAAAGGCCTCTTCAAACGCGTTCAGGGCCTCCTCCACCTCCGGAATGAGCTCGGGATCCGCCTCCTCCTCGCCCATCTCGATCAGCGTTTCGATGTCGGAGTAATCCGACAGGAGCTTTTCGATATCCTGGCAGTCGTTTTTCAGAGAACTGAGCTCCTTCATCTTCGTCTGAGAGATCTCGGGATCATCCCAGAAGCCGGGAGCCTCCATTTCACGGTTTAATTCTTCTATGCGCTGTTCCTTTGCTGCTAAGTTAAAGTGAATCCCTCACTTCCTGCAGCGGCGCCTTATAGGCTTGAAGCCGAAATTTAAAAGGTTCAAGTTCAACCACAGAAATCACCTCCTCAAGGTAAGAAACAAAATTTACGAACTTTTTCTATTATAACAATTATTTCTCTTTTTCAAAAGAGGGGTCTGACTCTAAAACCTCAATTCCTTTTTGGATCTGGTTGTCAAACGAATAGTCATATTCATCCTCTTCTCCGCCAAGGAACTTATATTCTAAATTAATATCCGGTTCAATTCCTTTATCCTGGATATTTTCCCCATTCGGAGTAAAATACTTTTCCACGGTGAATTTCACAGCGGAACCGTCTCCGAGCCCAAAGGTAACCTGGACCACACCCTTCCCGTAGGTTTTTGTTCCGATCAGCGTTCCCCATTCATGGTCCCGGATCGCTCCGGCCAGGATCTCCGAGGCGGAAGCCGTATTTTCGTTGATCAGGACCACCAGCGGAACGTCCAGCTTATGCTCCTCGTCCGAGCTCGCATATTCACGATGTCCGTATTTGTCCTCGGTATAGACGATGGTTCCCTTCGGCAAAATCTCGTCCACGATTTCGACGCAGGAATCATAGAGCCCGCCGCCGTTATAGCGCACGTCCAGGATCAGCCCCTTCATCCCCTGCTTTTTCAGGTCCTCCACGGCCTCCCTGTATTCCTCCGGCGTATTGCTGGCGAATTTGACGAGCATGATATAGCCGATCCCGTCCTCCAGCATCGTATGGTCCACCGTGGGGAGATTGATGACCGCACGCGTCATCGTCATCTCGATCGGGTCCTTTATGCCCTTTCTGGACACGGTAATCTCCACATCGGTCCCCTCTTCTCCCTGGATATGCTCGACAAGCTCATCCAGCTCCACGCTTCTGGCCAAGAGACCGTTCACATAAAGGATCTCATCTCCCTCCTTCAGACCCGCCTGCTCCGCCGGAGAATCCTTATATACATAAACAACGGTCACCCGCCCGGTTTCGGCGTTCTGGGTCAGGGTCGAGCCGATCCCGTAATACTGCCTCGTCACGTTTTCGAGCTGCTCCTTATACTCCTCCGCCGAAAAATACCCGGCATAAGGGTCGTCCAGAGTCGACAAAACCCCCCGGAGCATTCCGTCACCATACTCCTCCTTCGGCGCCTCGTCATAATAGCGTTCATCGATGAGCCGGGACACCTCATTCAGCTTCTCGATCGTTTTATCATCCGGCAAAGCCTGCTCCCCGGAGAAAACCCGGATCACTCCGAGCCGGGCCAGGAGAAGAAAGGCCGCAACCAACGCTACGGCCATCAGGAGCATGCCGGTAAGAATACCTCTTGAAAATTCGCCCGATTTTTTAGGAAATTCATTCATAAATTAATAATTCAGCCTCGAGAAGGGTCACTATACCCTGAGATGCTTCCGGACCGTAATCGCGCTGCCGATAAAGCCGACACCGACGCCGAGGATCAACGCGGCAGGAATCAGAAACCGGAACACATTGGATGCAGGTAAGAAATCAATTATAGAATTAATAAAGTTAAAGCGATCCGCGATGTATTCAATGATCTTCTGGTACAGGAAATAAAGGATCACCAGAGGGATCGCAGAGCCGATCAGACCGATCAGGATCCCTTCCACCACGAAGGGCGCACGGACGAAATAATCCGTGGCTCCGATCAGCTTCATGACCGCGATCTCCTCCTTGCGGACCGCAATACCGACATTGACCGTATTGCTGATAAGGAAGATCGCCACCAAAAATAAAATCACGATAATACTTACGGATATGTACTTCAGCAGATTGTTGAAATCCGTCAGCGTATTGGCCGCCACCTCCGAGCGATGGACCGAGGATACCTCCGGGAAGGCCTCGATATAGGTAACCAGCGCATTCTGCATCGATACGTCGTTTATATAGATCTCATAATGGGCGGAATTTGCCAGAGGGTTATCGTTTTCAAAGCCCTCAGCCAGCTCCTCCGCGCCGCGGAAATAATCGACCTTAAAGTCCTCCCAGGCCTCCTCCGCCGAAACATAGATGCAGTCCCTGACCTCCGGCCGCATCCCGATCTTCTGTCCGATGTCAAAGATCGTCTCCTCGGAGGTATTGTCCTGGAAAAAGACCGTAATGGCCACGCCCTCCTCAGCGGTCCTCACCATTTTCTGAAAGTTGGTTACGATCATGAAGAAGATGCCGAACAGAAAAATGCAGGCGCTCATGGTCGCGATGGAAACAAGGGAGAACAGCTTGTTCCGCATGATGTTCTTAAAGCCCTGTTGAATGGAATAGAAGAAACTCATTTACTCTTCACCCCCGCTTATCGTATCTGACTCGATCACACCCTGGTTAATTGTAATGACCCGCTTCTGCATGGCCCTGACGATATCGATATTATGGGTTACCACGAGGACCGTCGTCCCCCGCCGGTTAATTTCCTGGAGCAGCTTCATGATCTCCCAGGCGTTGGCGTTGTCCAGATTTCCGGTCGGCTCGTCCGCCAGAAGGATCTTCGGCTCATTTACAAGGGCCCTGGCGATCGCGACTCTCTGCTGTTCCCCGCCGGAAAGCTCGCGCGGCTTGCTCTTATATTTAGCAGCCAGACCGACCATGGAGAGGACCCGGGGCACACTTTTCTTGATCCTGCGCGTGGGCATACCGATCACGCGCTGGGCAAAGGCCACATTTTCATAGACGTTTCTGTCCTTTAACAAGCGGAAATCCTGAAATACCACCCCAACGTTCCTGCGGTATTTCGGGATTTGCCTTCTTTTGACCCTGTTCAGTTCCTTGCCGTTGATGATAATTGTGCCCTCGGTGGGCTCGAGCTCCTTAAGCAGCAGCTTGATCAGCGTACTCTTTCCGGAGCCGCTCTCACCGACGATAAAGACAAATTCTCCTTCACTTATATGGATATTTACGTCGTTGAGGGCAGGAATCCCCGCTGAATAGGCTTTATAGACATGCTCCAGCTTGATCACGATTTTTCTCCCCTTTGATTCCCCAAAAATAAATCTTTAATTAATAATTAAGCGTTTCCATGTATTTCATGTATTTTACGACCATGAGCGCGATCTTAAAGGTTATGGCATCCTCAAAGACCCGCAGGTCCAGTCCCGTACTCTTCTGCAGCTTATCGAGCCGGTATACGAGCGTATTCCGATGGATATAAAGCTGTCTGGAGGTCTCGGATACGTTCAGGCTGTTCTCGAAGAACTTATTGATCGTTGTCAATGTCTCCTCATCGAACTCGTCCGGCGAGCGTCCGTCAAAGATCTCGCGGATAAACATCCGGCACAATGGAAGCGGAAGCTGGTAGATCAGCCGCCCGATCCCGAGCTGGGAGTAGGCGATGATCTTCTGTTCCTCAAAAAAGATCTTCCCGACATCGAGAGCCATCTTCGCTTCCTTATAGGAGCGGGACACCTCCTTAATCTCATCCACAGCGGTTCCATAGGCAATATAGGCGCCCTTTTCGGGATCAGAGCTCGGGAAGAGATTTGCGATCATCTCGGCGGTCTTCTTCAGATCCTCCGGCTCCTCCCCGGCGGAAAGCTCACGCACAACGATAATATCCTTTTCGTCCACAGCGGTCACGAAGTCCTTCGTCTTCCCGCCGAAAAGGCTCCGCACCTTTTCCAGCTCGTTTCCGTCCTTCTCCCGGTTCGTCTCCACCAGAAATACGACCCGCCGCACCTCGGTTTCGATGTGGAGCTTCTTCGCACGATTATAGATATCCACCAAAAGCAGATTATCCAGCAGAAGGTTCTTTATAAAATTATCCCGGTCAAACCGTTCCTTATAGGCAACGATCAGGCTCTGGATCTGGAAGCAGGCCACCTTTCCGAGCAGATAGGCGTTCTCATCCGTCCCCGACGCAAGCAGCACATACTCCAGCGAATGGTCATCAAAGACCTTGAAAAACTGGCACTCCCCCAGGGTCTGACTCTCCGCCGAGGAAGACACAAACTCCTTTGCGGCGCCTCCAAAGCTCTCCGCGGCCGGAAAAGTCGTAGCAAGCGGCTTTCCCTCTGTATCCATAACACACAGATCGACCTTGGATATCCCCTTTAATCCGTCGATGGTATTTTGCAATATCTGGTTCGAAAGCATCCTTTCCCCTCCCCCTGATCAACCTTCCACACTATTTTAATGCAAAACGTCGAAAAAAGGAAGAGAATTTCCTATTTAATTTATGCTAAATTACCAGAACGGGCGAATCGGAGGAGCCATGTTTTCCCGCCTGCCGCTTCAGAACAAAGCCGCGGATCCTCCGCCGAAGCCTTACACTCAGGCTGTTCTTCTCTTCTCCGGCAAGGTCCTTCCCTGCGATCCCGTACCAGATCCGCACATCCAGGCGGTTTCTGTTTTTCGCCAGGAACTCCTCCTGCACAGGCGACCGGATCAGAGAAAGCACCACATCCGGGGACTGCGCATTGATCTCGTTCACCGCCTGGTCCCAGTCGTTTGCGACCTTGGCCATGGTCTGGGTCCCGACTATGGTCAGCCCGTTTTCAAGGTTTTTCTCCAGCCAGTCCGTCAGCATCTGCAGCCGCTCCTCCTCGTCGGTCAACAGAAAAACCTTCTTATGGTTCCTTTCGATCCGTTTCATAAACTCGCGGAAAAAGAAGTGGGTTCTGACCTCGTTCTTTCTCTCCGTCGTATCCAAACCGGCCGCGTGCAGGATCTCCTCTTCCCCGATGATGGTCAGGGACGCCCGCTCCAGACACCGCCTCACCTGCTCGTTTGTCTCCGCCGAGCGCAGCAGAAAGGTCGTCACGGTGGTCACCGTATCCATCCTCCCCGCCTCAAGCATGGCCTCCACCTGTTCCAGGGCCTCATGCGCCGTATAATTGTCGATCTCGGTACCCAAAAGGCTGATTTTCTTTAACATAGGCTGATTTTACCAGACCTTATATCCCCTTGCAATGTCAACTCTTTTTCGAAAATTTGTGCAAAAGTTATCAACTTTATTGCTTCTTCACAAAACGTATGTTCGAGAAATCTTGTGGATTACTATTAATTATATCCCGATTTTCTGTGGATAACGTGAATAACTTGGTGTATAACTCCGATTTTACGTTGTTTTTAGTAAATTTAGTGTGGATAAGCTCCTGTTTGATTATTCTGACAATCGCGCGTTATCCGTTATATACCGCTTTAATTTTGTGCATTGTGCTATTTGTTATTTTTTTGCTTGACATCAAGGCTCAAATTCCCGGGATTTTGCCATACCTTTTCCCTGGTCTGCCGGATGAGCACTCCCTGCGTTTCTCAGGGTGACTCCGCCGGAAGGAATCCCCCTCCCCGCGTTTATCTATGCGGCCGCCGCCCGTCGGTCGTCCCCTGCCGCCTGCGGTAAGGGAGCCCGGCACAGAGCGCTCTCCCCGCGCGAACGATCCGGTTTTACCGCAAAGAAAAGGCCGCCCCAAAAGGGCGGCCCCAAAATAATCCACATTCTGTAAAACCCGTATCTCAGAATATTCTCCGCACAGCCAGAATATCGCGATAGTAAGCGGTAGAAACCTTAATTCCCGTAGCCGCCGTACTTGCATGCACGATCTGTCCGTTTCCGATGCAGATACCCACATGGCCGCTGTAGCATACGATATCTCCGGGGGACATGCTGCCCACATCTACGCCGTAACCGCAGCCCCGTAAAGCACTGGAGCTGTGGGGCAGGCCCACACCAAAGGCCGCATAAACGCTCATAACGAAGCCGGAGCAGTCCGTTCCGTTCGTCAGAGAGCTTCCGCCATATACGTACGGATTTCCGACAAACTGAAGCGCATAATTTGCAACCGAGCTTCCTGTGCTGCTTCCGGGAGCCGTTACACCGCCCGAAGAGGAGGATCCGGAAGACGAGCTGCTGCTGGACGAGCTCTGGTTATTCTTCCTCGCCTCTGCCTCAGCCGCCGCTCTGGCCGCTTCCTCAGCCGCTCTTCTCTCTGCTTCCTCTCTGGCAAGTCTTTCCTCTTCTGCAGCCTTAGTCTCGCCGTAGGTATACTCGGTATAAAGCTCGACATAACCGGCGGATACATAACCGGTTCCTTCTTCAATGCTGACTCCGACCCAGCCCCAATTGTACAGGTAGGTCTCATCACAGACCGTAAGCTCTTCCCCATCAGGAACCATACCCATCACATCCGAATCCTGGGAAGGAAGCGCACGCACATACAGGGTCTCGGTATTTACCTTTGCAACGCGCTTGCAGGCCTGCTTGATAACCTCGGAATCACCAACGGATATATAATCCGCGCTGACATAGCCCTCCAGATCACCGGACTTAATGCGAAGCCACTGGCCATCCTGTACGGATCCCAAAACATCGCAGGCATTGTTCTTATAAAGCTTACCGGCGATTTCACTCTCGGTATTCGGCTCGGTACGGACGTTTACGAAATCCTCGACAACCGCGATTCCCTTATCCGCAAACTCATTTACCACCTCTTCGGTAAAGAAGGCGTCCTCATGGGGTTCTTCCTCAACAGCCTCACCGGCATCCGCGGTCTGGTTCTCCGCGCCTTCCGTCTCAGCTTCCGTTCCTTCAGTCGCTTCACCCGCTTCCGCAGCCTCAGCCGCTTCGGTCGTCTCCGTCGCTTCCGCCGCCTCTGTCGCTTTTGTTTCCTTGCTTTCCTCCGTCGAAGCCGCTTCCGTTACTGCCTTGGCCTCCGAGGAAGCTTCACTTTCCTTTTCCGCAGCAGGCTCTGCAGCCTGAACGGCAACCGTCTCGGCCTTTTCGGTCTCCTCAGCCATCATATCCGCCATGATCAGGGAAATCCCCGCCGTCGCGGTATTCTCAAGCTTTGCACGATCCGTAACCACGCTTTCCGTTTCCGTAGCGAGCTCGGTATTTACCTTTTCAATCGATTCAGACGCGTTGGCCGTACCCTCCTTTTCCATAGAGGTCGGAACCAGCTTCTTCGAATTCTTTCCGTTTTTCGCTGTCTTTCCCTTGGTCGGAGCCGCATTATCCGCTTCCTCTGCACCGGACATCTCGCTGAACACTCCGGCTACCGGGGCCGCCAGCGTCGGGGTCGCCGTACCGACAGTCATCGTTAATGCAAACATTCCGCCAACAATTCGTCGAACTACCTTATTTTTCATCAAACCCTCCGTGTGGTTTTTTACAATCTTTGTTACAAAAATGTTACATTTTGTTACGGAAAAAATTATATCAAAGGGAAATTACTATGTCAAGCGCATTTGCAAGGATTCTGCGCTTCGGGCATTATAACGTTACTGTTCACACCCCAATGTCAGTAACTTAAGCCCAAAACCCAGCAGCATCCGAAGTGACGCCAGATCCCGCGTCATCTCCTCGATAAGTCATTCCCGGTTCAGCCGGTGTTTTTCCCGTCTCTCCTCATGCGCTCTCAACGCATCTGCATATGCCTCCCCATTTTCATTTCCGATGTCCCCATGGTTCCTCTGCGCCCTTAATTCTCATGCTCGAGCAGTCTCTCTGCAGGCGTGTTCCCGCTCCTTGAGCCGCTCCCTCTGTTTCTGGTCAAACTTCTTTGCATCGCTGATGAGAAGCTCCATATCCGGCCGCACAGCCGCGTCAAAATGGTACGGATCAAATTCCCTGTGTTCGATGGCCCCCTTCAGTTCGGCCTGCATCCGTCCGGCCAGTCTCGGCTTCAGCGTATCCGCCAGTTCTTCATACAGGAGCAGGTTTCGATCATAAAAGGCCTGCCAGAAGATAAATCGTTCCCGGTTCCACAGTGCGTCCTCTTCCATCAGGCGTTCCCGCAGAAAGCGAAATTCGGAGCAGATATCCGTGACCGACCGCGGATCGGTAATCCTGTCCGTCCTTCGATCAACCCGCCGTTCACACCCGGTCTCCTCCGAAATGAAAAATGCTCCCTTCATCATGGCAAGAAGCCGGAAGGCGCTGTCCTGCCGTCCGTATCCCGGTTCTTCAAAATGCCGGATCCCGTGCATTTCCAAAAAGTCTCTTCGGTAAACGGTCGTATATGTAAAGCTCCAACTCCGCAGAAGCCGACTGTTGATCTCCTGTTGTCTATTATCCTTTTGGTTCGCTTCCCTGAGGATGCGCATTCTGTCCTCACGCGTCCTGCCATATGCATCCGTTCCGACCCATTCCGTCCCACAGGCCGCCAATCCCAAGTCCGGGTTTTGATCCAGCTCCCGGCAGAGCCGCTCCAGGACATCCTTGTGAAGGCAGTCCTCCGGCTCCGGGATCATGATATACGGCGTCCTTGCGCGATCCAGCCCCAGGTTCTTCGCGTGTCCGATGCTTCCCCTGCGATCCGCCAGGAACACCACGCGTTCATCCTCATGCGCATCTTCATAAAGGATATCCCCGGTCCCGTCCGTCGACCCGCAGTCCACCGCTAAGATCTCGATGTCCCGGATTGTCTGTGTAAGGAGGCTGTCGAGACAGTTTCCTATATACTCCGCCTGATCATGGGCGGCGAGGATGATTGATATTTTCCTGTTCATTTTTGACATTTTCCCAATAAAAAAAGACATCTTTTTACAGATGTCATTTCAGTGATGACCAGCGCGCAGGCACTCGCACGAGAGCTTTCCGTCGTTCCTCAGTTCAGAATCCCTGTATCCTGCATTCCCGTGATGCC
>JAFSXC010000111.1 GCA_017450105.1 Lachnospiraceae bacterium
ACGATCAACCTGCGGCCCGACGAGGGCGAGGACGGAGATAAGCATGTGGCAATGGTCTCCGTGGTCCTGTCCTTGAATACCAAGGACGATGACTATAAGGATAAACAGCCGATGCTGGCCGCCAACGAAGGCCTGGTACGTAACGTGATCAACCGTGTGATCAGCGGCCATACGCTGGCCGAGATCCGTGATGACCAGGTGGGTGTTCAGAACGAGATCCTGAAGGAGCTTCAGGGTACCTTTGATTCGGAATTTATTGTGGATGTGGGCTTCTCTAATATTTCGTACCAGTAAAAGGGAATCTTTTCGATGGCAGATGTATTATCTCAAAGCGAAATAGATAACCTCCTGAAGGCGTTAAGTACCGGTGAGCTGGATGTAGAGGATATAAAGGAGACCGACGAGAAACAGGTCAAAAACTATGACTTTGCCCGTCCCTCCAAGTTCTCCAAGGAGCATTTAAGGACGCTGGAGATCATATTCGAGCACTACGGGCGGCTTTTGTCCACAAACCTCCCGGTTTACCTTTCCAAGGCGGTGCAGGTGGACGTCATGAACTCCGAAGCGGTTACCTACTCCGAGTTTTCGAATGCCTTAAGCAACCCCGTGCTGCTCGGGATCGTGAACTTCTCGCCGATGCCCGGAAACGTGATCATGGAGCTGGCGGCGAACCTCGGCTTCTCGATGGTGGACCGGATGCTCGGAGGCCCGGGAAAGCCTTTGGAAAAGAGCCGGGATTTCTCGGAGATTGAGCTTCTGATCATCGACCGGATCATGACCGTGTGCGTAAACCTCCTGCGGGAGCCCTGGAAAAACGTTGTGGATTTAAATCCCCGGCTGGAGCGGATCGAGACCAATTCCCAGTTCGCCCAGATTATCTCCCCGACCGAGATGATCGCCATCGTGACGATCAATATGAAGATCGGGGACGTGGAGGGTCTGATGAATATCTGCCTTCCCTATATAACCCTGGAGGATGTCATGGAAAAGCTGAATACGAAGTACTGGTTCAGCTCCATGCAGGAAAGCGACGACGAGGATTATTCCGAGGTGCTGGAGACGCTGGTGAACCGCGTGAAGGTGCCGATCAAGGCCATTCTCGGACACAGCAGCATCAACGTAAACGACTTCATCAACCTGCAGGTCGGAGACATCATCCGGCTCAACACCAAGGTGGATGACGAATTGGACATTTATGTGGGCAACATTCAGAAGTTCACCGCCCTGCCCGGCGCATCGGACGATTCCTATGCGGTGCGGGTGACATCGGTGATCAGAGAGGAGTGACTTTCGGATGGACGGTGTCTTATCCCAGGAAGAAATCAATGCCCTCCTGAATGGCGGAGGAGACCTGACCACCGCGGATGCGGGCGGCGGGGGCGGAGATAGCCTGACCGACATAGAAAAAGATACCATAGGCGAGATCAGTAATATCAGCATGGGGACCGCGTCCACGACTCTGTTCTCTCTGGTGAACCGGAAGGTGGAGATCTCGACCCCGGTGGTTACGGAAGCGGAATGGTCGGATATCGCCGAGAATTATGAAAAGCCCTGCGTGTTCATCCGGATCGGATATACCCTCGGACTGGACGGCAGCAATATTCTGGTACTGAAGGAAACGGACGTAAAGATCATTACCGACCTGATGATGGGAGGAGACGGAACCAATACCGAAGGGGAGCTGACCGAGCTCCATCTTTCCGCGATCAGTGAGGCAATGAACCAGATGATGGGCTCGGCGGCGACATCGCTCAGCTCGATGCTGAATAAAATGATCGATATCTCCCCGCCGGTGGCGGATCTGATCGATCTGAACGCGACGGAGGACGAATCGGAGATCGATGCCTTCTTAAGCGGCCGCTTCGTTAAGATCTCGTTTAAAATGCAGATCGGGGATCTCGTGGATTCGGAGATCATGCAGCTTTACCCCTACAGCTTCGCGCATGAAATGTGCGAGAGCATAACGGGAAATATGATGGCGGATTCGGATACGGTGGCTTCGGATTCCGCGTCGGCGGCGGCAGCCTCGCCTCCGCCCCCGGCTCCTGCTCCCGCAGCGCCCCCGCCGCCGGCTCCTGCAGCGGCTCCGCCGCCCATGCAGGGAATGCCCCCACAGGGGATGCCGATGGGCCAGCCGGTGCCGATGATGGATATGTCCATGTACGGTGCGCCGGTAAATGTACAGCCTGCCCAGTTTACTCCGTTTACCGGAGAACTGAACCCGATGCTCCAGAAGGAAAACATCAACCTCATCATGGATGTGCCTCTGGAGGTAACGGTGGAGCTGGGACGGACCAGCAAGTCGATTTCCGACATTCTGGACTTCTCGCCCGGTACGATTATCGAGCTGAACAAGCTGGCCGGAGAGCCCGTGGATATCCTTGTAAACGGGAAATATGTGGCCAAGGGCGAGGTGGTGGTCATCGAAGAAAGCTTCGGTGTACGCTTGACGGAGATCATAAAATAAGGCATAATGGCATTTCACAGCATATTATATGCTGCTCAACATAAACAAAGGATTATTTTTAAAGATAAGGAGATCTGAAAATGGCTAAGAACATCTTGATTTGTGACGACGCAGCTTTCATGAGGATGATGATCAAGGACATCCTGACCAAGAACGGCTACAACATCGCCGGCGAAGCCGAGAACGGCGCCAAAGCGGTGGAGAAGTACAACGAGACGAAACCGGACCTGGTTCTGATGGACATTACGATGCCGGAAATGGACGGAATCCAGGCGTTGAAGAAGATCAAGGAGGGCGACCCGAACGCGACGGTCATCATGTGCTCCGCCATGGGCCAGCAGGCCATGGTTATTGAGGCGATCCAGTCCGGAGCCAAGGACTTTATCGTGAAGCCTTTCCAGGCGGAAAGAGTTCTGGAGGCGGTGAAGAAGGTCGTAGGGTAAATCGAAGGATGGTGGCAATTAGCAGCAGCGGGCGGGCAGGAAGCTTCCTGCAGCTGCTCGGTATCCTTCTGATCTTTGTGTTCGTGCTGGTCGTTACCTACTATACGACGCGTTTTGTGGCCGGCTATCAGAAGGTTCAGAACAACAACCGAAATCTGAAGATTCTGGAAACCCTGAAGATCACACAGAATAAGTATGTGCAGATCATTCAGGCGGGAAACCAGTACCTTGTTATCGGTGTCGGTAAGGATGAGATCCAGCTTCTGACCACTCTGTCCGAGGAGGAGGTCCAAACCCTGGTCTCACAAAAACCGGCGGAAAGACGGAGTTTTTCCGATTCCCTGCATTCTGCTCTGGAAAAATTTAAGGATCAACTCCCGAAAAGGCGGTCGTAGGACATGAGGAAGCTCATTGTATTTCTGATTTTTTTATTGCTCGGACTGACGCCGATCCATGTATACGCTGCCGCTCCCGATCCGGACGATATCCGGGATATAAATGTGGAGAACAGCAATGGAGAGCCTGTTCGTCGGGCAACAGACGACATCAACAACGGTTTTTCCATCATTTATAACAACGAGGAAGGATCGCTGACCGCGCCGATCCGCATTCTGATCGTGATCACGGTGCTGTCCATTGCGCCGGCCATAGTGATCATGGTGACCAGCTTCACGCGGATCATCGTAGCCCTGCATTTCCTGCGTACGGCCATGGGTACCAATACGGCGCCTCCGAACCAGGTTTTGGTAGGGCTAGCGTTGTTCTTAACGGTGTTCATCATGTTCCCCACGTTTTCCCAGATAAACGAGAGAGCGATCCAGCCTCTTGACCGGGGGGAGATTACGCAGGATGAGGCCCTGCAGGAGGCCATCAAGCCTCTTCGTGAGTTCATGCTCAGCCAGGCCAAGGAAAAGGACATCGATCTTTTCTGCGAGATCGCCGGTATTACCTACGAAACCTCGGACGATATCCCGAATATGGTCCTGATCCCGGGCTTTATCTTGAGTGAGCTCCGCCAGGCCTTTATTATCGGGTTTCTGATATACATACCGTTTATTGTGATCGATATGGTGGTGAGCTCGGTACTCATGTCCATGGGTATGATGATGCTCCCGCCGACGACCATATCCCTGCCCTTTAAGGTATTGCTTTTCATCCTTGCCGACGGCTGGGATCTCGTGGTCGGGAGCGTTGTACGAACGTTCTACTGACGTTCTCATGGAATATTCGCTGTAGGAGCCGTGAGCTTTAGTACAGGCCGGCAACAATCTGGAGGAAACGATTATGATCACACAAGGAGAAGTTCTGGATATAACGAGAGAAGGCTTTATGACCGTTATCATGACGGCGCTGCCGATCCTTCTCGTCTCTCTGGTGGTGGGCCTTGTGATCTCGGTTTTCCAGACCATTACCTCCATTCAGGAGCAGACCCTGACCTTCGTTCCGAAGATCCTTGCGGCTTTTGCGGTCATGATGCTCCTCGGCTCCTGGATGCTGGATAATATGACTACGTATATGACAGACCTCTGGAATGCCTTTGCGTATTACCTGAATTAGAAGGAAATCGCAGGGAATGGTAACCTACAGCTTCTCTTTGCGGGACTTTGAATTTTTTCTGGCGATCATGGTACGGATCGCCACCTTCCTGTTCGCGGCTCCCCTTTATTCGATGCGGGGTGTGCCGGCCAGGGTGAAGGTGGGACTTTCCTTTTTCGTCTCGGTCCTTCTGTTTCAAAGCCTTCCGAGAGACAGGCTGGAATACGTGGATGTGATCGGGTTTGCCATTCTGATGATCAAGGAGGCGCTGGCGGGTTTATGCATCGGCTTTCTGACAAACGCCTGTACCTATATTCTGGGTCTCGCCGGCCAGTTCATTGACCAGCACATCGGTCTGACCATGGCGCAGGAATTTAACCCGATGACCCAGACCCAGACCGCGATTACCGGAAACTTTTATAACTATGTCGTGATCATGCTGCTTCTGGTTACGGGCCTGGACCACTATCTGATCCGGGCGCTGACCGAAACCTATGAGCTGATCCCGGTCGGAGGGGTGGTGTTCCAGACGGATAATATGGTCGTCGGGATCCTGCAGTTCCTGACGGATATGTTCGTCCTGGCCTTCCGGATCGCGCTGCCGGTCTTTGCCTGCATTATGATTCTGAATTCGATCCTCGGAATCATGGCGAAGGTGGCGCCCCAGATGAATATGTTCTCCGTCGGAATGCAGCTCAAGGTCATTACCGGATATCTGATCCTGATTCTGACGGTGCAGGTTTTGCCCTATGTGTCGGATTTTATCTATACAGAGATCAAAAAGATGATGGTGACCTCGGTGGGAATCCTGGGCGGATAGGGATCGGACAGAGGGGAGAGAAGCGTGGAAAAAGACAGGTACTTTCTTCACTATGATCTCCAGTTCTTCGCCAATGACGATGCAACGGAGGAGCCTACCAGTAAAAAGCTCTCGGATGCCCGGAATAAGGGGCAGGTAGCCAAGAGCCAGGAGCTGGCGAATGCGGCCTCTCTGCTGGCGCTGTTCGTGATCCTTCGGATCGTGGTAAGCGCGATGGCGGACGGGTTTGAGGGGGTGTTCCGCTTTGTGTGGACCCGGATCCCGGATACCCTTCTGAATGCCTCGATGGGGATGGGGATCTCCAGCCAGACCGTCCGCGGAATGATGCTCTATGTGATCGGGCGCGCGCTCCTTCTGATGGCGCCGTTTCTGATCGTGGGTGTGCTGATCGCCTTTGTGATCAATATTCTCCAGATCGGCTTTAAGGTGACCACAGAGCCGATGAAGCCGAAGCTGGACAAGCTGAACCCGATGAACGGGGTAAAGCGGCTGTTCAACAAGGACGCTCTGGTGCGGCTCCTTCTTTCCCTCGCGAAGATCGCGCTGATCGCCGTGATCGCCTACAGCGCCATCAGCGGGAATGCAGACAAGCTTCTCGTGATTTTTGATATCGATGTCTTTAATGCCGTGAGTCTGGTCGGAGATATTATCCTTACGGTCGGAACCCAGATATCCGCGGTCTTTCTGGTGCTCGGCTTTGTGGATCTGCTCTACCAGAAGAGAAAGTTCCATAAGGACATGATGATGACCAAGCAGGAGGTCAAGGACGAGTATAAAAACTCGGAAGGAGACCCCGAGGTCAAGGGAAAGCAAAAGCAGCGCATGCGTGAGGCCAGCCAGCGGAGAATGATGCAGGAGGTTCCGAAGGCCGACGTGGTTATTACGAACCCGACCCACATCGCCGTGGCGCTCCGGTACGATACCGAGCTGGAGAACGCGCCGGTCGTGCTTGCCAAGGGCGAGGACTATGTCGCCGGAAAGATCAAGGAGGTTGCAGCGGAGGCCGGGATCGAGATCGTCGAAAACAAGCCTCTGGCCCGTATGCTCTACCAGACCGTGGATATCGGTCAGGAGATCCCGCCGGAGCTGTATCAGGCCGTGGCGGAGGTCCTGGCCATGATCTACAATCTCAGAAACAAGGCCGGCTGAGCCGGCTGAAAATATACGAAAGGAGGGGGAGAGATGCTGCAGAGATTCGGAATACAGAAAGCGGACATCGGCGTCGGAGCCTATCTTTTGTGCGCGATCCTGTTCTTCATTATTCCGATCCCCAGCTTTGTGCTGGATATCATGCTGGCCATTAACCTCTCCATCGCCTTCGTTATTCTTTTCAACTGTCTGTTCGCGAAGGAGGTCCTGGATATGTCCTTCTTCCCGACCCTGCTTTTGTTTACCACGATCTTCCGTATCTCCTTAAACGTTTCCTCGACCCGTCTGATCCTGACCACGGGAAATCCCGGAAACGTGGTGGAGACCTTCGGTCAGTTTGTCGGCGGCGGTGACCTCGTCATCGGTGCCATCATTTTCGTTATTCTGGTGATCATCCAGTTCGTGGTCATCAACAAGGGTTCGGAACGTGTATCCGAGGTTACCGCCCGGTTTACGCTGGATGCCATGCCCGGAAAACAGATGGCCATTGACGCGGACTTAAATACCGGCGCCATCGACGACGCGGAGGCGAAACGCCGCCGGGATAAGATACAGAAGGAATCCAGCTTTTTCGGCTCCATGGACGGTGCTACAAAGTACGTCAAGGGAGATGCGACGGCCGGCCTGATCATTACCGGCGTGAACCTGATCGGCGGTATCATCATGGGTATGATGAACCAGGGAATGGACGCGATGGAGGCGCTGCAGCGCTACGGCCTGCTTACCATCGGCGACGGCCTTTCCTCCCAGATCCCGTCTCTGGTTATTTCGCTCTCCACCGGTATTCTTGTGACCAAGGGAGCGGAGGATGCGGACTTCTCGGGCGTTCTGGTGAGCCAGCTCTTCGGGATCCCGAAGGTGCTGATCCTGGTGGGGTCGGTTCTGATGCTGCTCGGGATCTTTACCCCGCTGAATATCGTTCTGTTCATGGCGCTGGGAGCCGTATTTATCGTCTGCGGGGTCCAGATCAGCAAGCATATCAACGTAAAAGAGGTGGAGGAGGAGGTCCAGTCCGAGGAGGAACAGGCCGAGGAGATACGAAGGCCGGAGAACGTGGTTTCGCTCCTTTCCGTAGACCCGATCGAGCTGGAGTTCGGCTATGGGATCATTCCTTTGGCGGATGTAAGCCAGGGCGGCGATCTTCTGGACCGCGTGGTTATGATCCGGCGGCAGATCGCGCTCGAGCTCGGTACCGTTGTGCCGATCATCCGTCTGCGTGATAATATCCAGTTGAATCCGAACCAGTATATCATCAAGATCAAGGGCATCCAGGTCGCCGAGGGCGAGATCATGTTCGACCACTATATGGCCATGAACCCGGGGTATGTGGAGGAGGAGATTACGGGTATTCCGACCGTGGAGCCGTCCTTTAACCTGCCGGCCATCTGGATTACGGAGGGCCAGAGGGAACGGGCCGAATCCGTGGGCTATACCGTTGTGGATCCGCCTTCGATCATCGCCACCCATCTGACCGAGGTCATCCGCGGCCACATCGCGGAGCTCCTGACGCGCCAGGAGGTACAGAACCTGGTAAATAACCTGAAGGAAAGCAACCCGGTCCTCGTGGACGATCTGGTGCCGAAAATGCTTGGGCTCGGCGAGGTCCAGAAGGTTCTGCAGAACCTTCTCGCGGAGGGGATCTCCATCCGTGACCTCCTTACGATCTTTGAAACGCTGGCGGACCACGCAATGACCACAAGGGATACGGATGTTCTGACCGAATATGTGCGGCAGAGCCTGAAGCGCGCGATCTCGAGCAAGTATTTCCCGCCCAACGAACCCTCCAGTGTGCTGACGCTGGATCCGAAGGTGGAGCAGGAGATCATGAGCTCCGTGAAGCAGACCGAGCAGGGCGCCTACCTTACCCTGGACCCGGACCGGATCCGCGCCATTATGGAATCCGTGCGGGTGGAGACCGAGAAGATGTCGGAGCTCGGAAAGCTGCCCATTATCGTGACCTCGCCGATCGTTCGGATGTATTTCAAAAAGCTGACGGAGGACTACTTCCGGGATCTTATCGTGGTAAGCTATAACGAGGTAGACAATAACGTCGAACTGCAGTCCATCGGGATTGTGACAGCGTAGCAAAGCACACATAGAGGCAAGGCCGCAGGCCGCAGGCGAGCTGATGTGTCTTGCATACAGGGGCACTTAACGAAGACAAGCCGAAGGCACAGGCTGAGTTTAGTGGCATCGGATAGCAAAGCACACAGCAAGGCAAGGCCGCAAGGCCGCAAGGCCGCAGGCGAGCTGATGTGTCTTGCATACAGGGGCACTTAACGAAGACAAGCCGAAGGCGCAGGCTGAGTTTAGTGGCATCGGATAGCAAAGTAACTTAGATGACTATTAACAAATTTCAGGGAAAAACCGAAAAGGAAGCCGTCGAAAAGGCAAAGAAGGCCATGGGCCCCGATACGGTCATTATGAGCGTCCGGGAGATCAAGGCGAAGGGCTTTCTGTCCTCCTTTAAGGCCTCGACCTACGAGGTAACGGCCGCAGTGGAGGAGAAGGAGCAGTATAACGGCCCGCTTCCGAAGCTGAAGAGCCCGGCCCCGATCCTCCGGCAGGATACGATCAGCCTCGCGGCGGATGAGCCGATCCGGATTACGCAGGACAGCAAAAAGCCCCCGGAAAAAAGGGAGGAGACCGATCCCGAGATCAAGGAACGGCTGAAAAACCTCCAGAGCCTTCTGGAAAAGCAGCTCGGCGAGGATAAGGAAGAGAAAAGGACGCATCCGGAGGAAAAGGAGCCCGAAAAGCCGATCGAAAAACCGCTTCCCGAAAACGGCGGCAATGGGGTCAGATTTTTAAAGACGCTCTACGGAGTGCTCCTGGATAACGAGGTCGACGAACGCTATGCCAATGAAATCATCGATGACATGGAAAAGGCCTCCTCGGGAAAGAACAGTATCGACCTGCTGCTTTCCAATACCTACCAGAAGCTCGTGCTGAAATTCGGTACGCCGAGGACGATCGAGCTTACCGGGAAGAAGCCGAAGGTGGTCTTCTTCATCGGACCCACCGGGGTCGGAAAGACCACGACGATCGCCAAGATCGCCTCCCGGATGAAGGTGGATCAGGGGAAAAAGGTGGCGTTTCTGACCGCGGATACCTATCGGATCGCCGCGGCGGAGCAGCTTCGGACCTATGCGAATATTCTGGACAGCCCGCTCTTTGTGTGCTACAGCCCCGAGGAGATGAACGACGGGTTGTCCCGGTTTAAGGATTACGATCTGGTTCTGGTGGATACGGCGGGCTTTTCCCACCGGAACGAGGCGCAGAGAAAGGATACGAAGGCGCTGATCGAGGCGCTGGATCCCGCGTATGAAAAGGATGTCTATCTTGTGCTTTCCGCTGCGACAAAGTGCAGGGATCTCTATGAGATTGCGGATATCTATCATGAGATCGCGGACTATAAGCTGGTCTTTACGAAGCTGGATGAAACGGATGTTTACGGGGCGCTCTTAAACGTCCGGCTCCATTCCGGCGCCGAGATCTCCTATGTGACGAACGGACAGAACGTGCCGGATGATATCGCCGTTTTCCATACGCAGAAAATCGTGAAAAGCATTCTGGGAGGAAGGTAGTATGGATCAGGCAGCCGGCCTTCGGAATGCGGTACGCGAGCGAAACAACGCCGAACACGCGAAAGCCCGGGTCATTACCGTGACCTCCGGCAAGGGGGGCGTGGGAAAGAGCAATGTGGCCGTCAACATGGCCGTGCAGCTCAGAAAACGCGGGAAGCGCGTCATCATCTTCGATGCGGATATCGGCCTCGCCAATGTGGAGGTCATGTTCGGCTCGATACCGAAATACAACTTAAGCGATCTGATCTACCGGGGAAGATCCATCAAGGACATCATCACGCCGGGACCCATCGATATCGGCTTTATTTCCGGCGGGTCGGGGATCGTGGGACTGAACAATCTGAACCGCGACCAACTGACCTTCCTGATCAAAAGCCTGACGGAGCTGGACCAGCTTACCGATGTGGTGATCATCGATACCGGTGCCGGGATCTCGGACAGTGTCCTGGAATTTGTGCTGGCGAGCCCGGAGGTGCTTCTGGTTACGACGCCGGAGCCGTCCTCGCTGACAGACTCTTATTCCCTGATGAAGGCGCTCTACAAAAGCCCTGATTTTAAGGAGCAGGGAACAAAGGTCCGACTGATCGCGAACAAAGCACAGTCGACAGAAGAAGGGTTGGCAGTGTATGATAAACTGGAAGCGGTGGTGAGGCAGTTTCTGCACGGCGAGATCAGCTATCTCGGGCTGATCCCCCAGGATACGGCCCTGGAAAAGGCGGTGAGGGCGCAGAAAACGGTCTCTCTCTATTCGCCGGAATCCAGATCGGCGAGAGCCTTTGAGCTTCTGGCCAAAAACCTTCTGAATGAAGAAAGCGAGAGCTTTGTGATCCGGAGGGGGATCGCCGGGATGCTTACGGGAATATTTACCAGATAAAGGAGCCAAATACCGTTAGCGGGCGTTCTTTGGCCGCTTACGGGATTCGCATCCGACCGGATTAAGTCAGATATAAACTGGCATTTATAAAGGAGAAGGATAGAAACCATGGTCCTGGGAATGCTGCATGTGGGCGATAAAGTGGAGATCCGCATACAGATGGAGGTGGCACAAGAAAATAAGACGGGGACGAAGGCAAGGGTGTTTCAGAGCCAGATCCTGGATTACAAGGACAATGGAGATCTGGAGATGACGATGCCGATGAACGGGGGAAAGCTGGTGCTTCTTCCTCTGGAGCTTCGGTATGAATTCATCTTCATCGACCGGAATTACTCGATGCATAAGGCCGAGGGGCTGATCCTGGAACGCTACAAGTCCCAGAACCGGTTTATGATCCTGGTACGGCTCCGGTCCCAGCTCGAGCGGTTCCAGAGAAGGCAGTTCTTCCGCCTGGCCTGCTCGATGGATGTCTTTTTCTGGAAGATCTCCGAGGAACAGAGCCGGCTCGGTACCTCGGATAAGATCCTGGCGGACCTGGCCGCAAACGATCAGGCCAAAAACGAGATCAAGGCGAAGACCGTGGATATCAGCGGCGGAGGCGCCCGGTTTGTGACAACGGAGGAAATGGCGGAAAACGAGTATCTTCTGATGTGCATCCATCTGAAATCAGATGACCGGGACGAGCAGATCATGATCCCGGGGAGGGTGCTCGCGGCGGAGAAGATGGGGACGGCGCTGACGACCTGGCGGTGCAGGATCTCTTTCGTAAATTCCAACAAAAAGATCAGCGAGACCATTGTTCAGTTCGTTTTCGCGGAAGAAAGAAAACACAGAAAGAGCGGGAAGTGACATACATGAAAAAAAATATTTTAGTAGTCGATGACTCTGCACTCATGAGAAGGGTTCTCTGTGATATAATCAACGCGGATGCAAATTTTGTCGCAGCGGATGTCTGCAGGGATGGCCAGGAAGCGCTGGAAAAGCTGACCTCCAACAGATACGACGGCGTTCTGCTGGATGTGAATATGCCGCGCATCGACGGCCTGGAGCTCCTGGACAAGCTTCGCGAACGGAATATCCATACCACCATCATCATGGTCAGTACCGACACCACGGAACACGCGGATGTTACAATACGGGCCATGGAGAAGGGGGCGGTGGATTTCGTAACGAAGCCGACCAACATCGTCGAGGCAAAGGGAATTGCATTCCGTGCGAAAATCACAGAGGTTCTGAACGCGGTCATCGGCTCCGACCGAAAGGATGTGAAGGTTTTCGGCTCCGCAGCCAGAAAGACGCCTTCCACGGTTAAGAGAATGCCGAAAAGCGCCGCGGCGGGACGGGGCCAGAGACTCATAGCGCTTGCCTGCTCCACCGGCGGACCGAAGGCTCTGCAGAGCGTGATCCCCTTTATGGATCCGAATGTGGATGCCCCCATGGTGCTGGTTCAGCATATGCCGAAGGGCTTTACAAAGTCCATGGCGGAGCGGCTGAACGAGATCAGCAGGATCAACGTCAAGGAAGCGGAGGAGGGCGAGCTCCTGAAGAAGGGCTGGGTCTATATCGCGCCCGGCGGCTGGCATCTTCAGATCAAACGGGGAGGCGACGGACAGCACAGAGTCCATCTCGACGATTCTCCTCCGATCGGTGCCTTAAAGCCCTGTGCGGACGTGATGTACGAGAGCCTTTGTACCTGCGGCTATGACGAGATTACCTGCGTCGTCCTGACCGGCATGGGAGCCGACGGAACGAAGGGGATTACAACGCTCGCCAAGTCGAAGCCGGTACATGTCATCGCCCAGAATGCCCAGACCTGTGTAGTTTACGGAATGCCGAAGGCCATAGCCGAATCGGGACTTGTGGACGAGGTGGTCCCTCTGACGGAGGTTGCGAACACGATTAAAAAGAACGTGGGGGTACATTAACATGGATGTAAGCCAATATCTTGAAATTTTCATTGACGAGACAAGCGAGCACATTCAGTCTCTGTCGGACTGCATTATGGTCCTGGAGAAGGAGCCGGACAACAAGGATACGGTGAATGAAATCTTCCGGGCGGCCCACTCCCTGAAGGGTATGGCCGGGACCATGGGCTTCAAGCGCATGCAGCACCTTACGCATACGATGGAGAACGTGTTCCAGGAGGTGCGCTCCGATAACGTCAAGGTCAACAGCGCCATGATCGATATTCTCTTCAAGTGCCTGGATGCTATCGAGGGCTATCTGGATAACGTGAAAGCGACCTCCAACGAAGGAGAGGACGATAATGAAGCGCTGGTTGCGGGTCTGAATAATTTCCTGGAGGCCCAGGAAGCAGGCGGCGAGGAAGCGGGCGCGGAGAGCGCAGGCGCCGCGCAGGAAGCCGAGCCGGCCGGCAATAAGAAGTATCTGGAGGCCGGAAAGGCCGAGGCTGCCCGTGAAGCCATCAAAAAGGCCATGGACAACGGCATGAAGGTGTACGGCATAACCGCGACGATCAATAAGGACTGTCTGCTGAAAGCGGCCCGGGCGTTTCTGGTGTTTAAGGCTGTGGAGGAGATGGGCGATATCATCTTCTACGATCCCTCCTCCCAGGATATCGAGGACGAAAAGTTCGAATTCGACTTCAGCTTCTTCCTGGAGACCGAGAGCGCGGAGCTGAACCAGATTCTGGAGGCGGCGAAGGGAGTTACCGAGATCGACGAGGTAGTCGGTGAGCTGATTACCGAGGAGATTTTACAGGAGGAGGCCAAGCAGGCCGAAGCCGAGGAAGAGGCAGAAGCAGCGGCAGAGGCCGCGGCGAAGGAAGAGCCGAAGAGTATAGCGGCTCCGGCGCCGGTTGCGAATACCGCGCCCGCGAGTACGGCTGCGTCTTCCGGATCCTCCGGGGATAAGAGCTCGACCCAGCCGGCCAAGGGGAAGGCCGTGACCGCGCGGACCATCCGTGTGGATATTGAGAAGCTGGATTCGCTGATGAACCAGGTCAGCGAGCTGATCATTGCCAAGAACGGCCTCGTGGCTGCCCATAATTCCTCGAGTATGTCCCAGCAGGAGGCCACGGAGCAGATCGAATATCTCGAACGGATCACAACGAGCCTTCACGAATCCGTTATGAAGGTCCGCATGGTCCCGATCGAGAGTACCGTAAATAAATTCCCGCGTATGATCCGGGATCTGTCCAGGAAGCTGAACAAAAAGATGGATCTGATCATGACCGGTGAGGAGACCGAGCTCGACCGTACCGTGGTCGACCAGATCGGGGATCCGCTGCAGCATCTGCTTCGGAATTCCGCGGACCACGGAATTGAAAGCGCGGAGCTGCGTGCCCAGAGAGGAAAGCCCGAGACCGGTACCATTAAGCTCACGGCCTTCCAGGAGGGGAATAACGTTATTATTGAGGTCGAGGACGACGGCGGCGGAATCGATACCGAGGCGGTAAAGGCCAAGGCCATCGAGCGCGGCGTCATTACCGCCAGCCAGGCGGAGAACATGAGCCAGAAGGAGATCATCAACCTCCTGTTCCTGCCCAGCTTCTCCATGGCGAAGGAGATTACCGATATCTCCGGCCGGGGCGTGGGACTCGACGTTGTAAAATCGAATATCGAGGCGCTCGGCGGGGATGTCGAGGTCAAGAGCTCCCTGGGAGAGGGCTCGAAATTCATCGTCCGTCTGCCTCTGACGCTGGCCATTATCCAGTCCCTGATGGTGGAGATCCGGAATGAGAAATACGCGATCCCGCTGGCTTCGATCCAGACGATCGAGAATACGCCTCTGACGGATATTAAGTTCGTGGAATCCAAGGAGGTGATCAATCTCCGCGGAACGGTCATCCCGATCGTACGCCTCGACAAGATCCTGGAGGTGGAGCCGGAGCAGGAGGACGGCGAGAGCCTGACCGTGGTTATTGTCCGGAAGGGCGATACGATGACGGGTCTCGTGGTCGACAACCTCATCGGACAGCAGGAGATCGTTATCAAATCTCTCGGAAAATACATCAAGAACAGCAAGCTGATCAGCGGCGCCACCATTCTCGGCGACGGCGAAGTGGCTCTGATTTTGGATGTCAATACATTAATGTAGGAGGTGGAGCATGGCTGATTTAGAAGTATTGGATGAAACTACAGAGCAGTACATCGTTGTTCGTCTGGGCGGCGAGGAATTCGGCATCGGGATCGGTTATGTGGACAACATCATCCGTATGTCCAACATTACCCGCGTACCGACAGCCCAGTTCTATTTTAAGGGCGTCATCAACCTCCGCGGTGAGGTTGTGCCGGTTATGAGTATCCGCAAGAAAATGGGCCTCGAGGACGATGAAACGACGGATAAGTCAAGGATCATTATCCTCAAGCTGGAGGACCATGAGCTGATCGGTGTGATCGTGGATGCGGTGAGCGAGGTGGTAAATCTTGCCAACTCCGCCATCGAAGCGACAAGAAAGGATTCCAGCTCCGTTGAGGATACCTACATCAGCGGTATCGGCAAGGCAGGAAGCCGACTGATCTCGCTGTTCGATATTAACGCGATCATTGAGGACAAGGAAAGTGCATAAGGAGAGAACCTATGAGCAAATTTGAATCTTTACAGGAGGTCAATGAAAAGTATTTTGACGTCCTGAAGGAGATAGGAAACATCGGTGCAGGAAACGCCACTACCTCCATAGCAAATATGCTCGGCATCAAGATCGATATGAAGGTGCCCGCGGTGCAGCTTTTAAGCTTTCAGGAGCTGGAGACGGCGATCTGCCCGGAGGAGGAGGTTATCGTAGGGATCTTCCTCGGAGTAACGGACGACATTACCGGAAGCATGATGTTTTTGATGCGTCTGGAGTCGGCCCGGTACCTTGTGAATATCCTGATGATGAGCCCGGACAACACCTCCCTGGAATTCAACGAAATGGAGCTCTCGGCGCTGCAGGAGATCGGAAATATTATCGCCGGATCCTATCTGAACGCGCTGGCGACCATGACGAACCTGAAGATCCAGCCGACGGTGCCTCATCTGTCCATCGACATGGCAGCGGCCATTTTGTCCGTGCCTGCCATTATGTTCGGTATGGACGGAGACTCCGCCCTGATGATCTCCACCGAATTCGGGGATGATGTAAAGATCGACGGGCATTTCATCCTGCTCCCAGAGCTGGATTCTTACGATAAAATTCTGGAGGCGCTGGGGATACCGGTTTAAAGCGCCTATCCGTTAAGCGGGAGAAGATAGAGAATGGCAGAAACAATTAAAATCGGGATAGCCGATATTGCCGTCAGCAAGGACCCAAATATCATCACGACCCTGGGACTTGGCTCTTGTATCGGAATAGCGATGTACGATCCACAGACAAAAATCGGCGGGCTTGTTCACGTCATGCTTCCGGACAGCACCAAGATCCGTGCGGGAGCGTCCTCCAATGCCGCGAAATTTGCGGATACGGGGATCCAGAAGCTTTTGGATATGATGCTCAAGGCCGGAGCCAGTAAGTCCAGAATTACGGCGAAGATCGCCGGAGGGGCCAAGATGTTTGAGGTCAGCGGCTCGACGGATGTCGGAAATGTGGGAGACCGGAACGCCGAGGCTTCCAGAGCAAAGCTGAAGGCTCTGGGAATCCGTATCGTGGGTGATGACTGCGGCGCAAATTACGGTCGTACGGTGGAGCTCCACTGTGCTGATGGAAAATATGTGATCAAGGCGGTTGGAAAGCCGCTCAGGACTTTATGAAAAAGGCGAAAAATATCGCGCCGCTCATTATGCTTCTGGGTGGCGCGGTTACGGTCGCTGTCGGATTTATCTGGAAGCTGCCGTTTTCTGCTTTTGTCAGAAACCTGGCAATTGCCTTGGTGTTGTTCTACATTCTGGGCTGTATCGTCCAGGAGGTGGTAGAACGAAACTTTAAGGAAGAGGAACCGCCCGCGGAAGAAGGCGGGCAGGAGGGACAGGAAGAGACGGAAGGAGCTTCGGAGAATTCCGAAGAAGAAAGGGAAGCGGAGGAAAACCTGAATACCGAGGGATCGGAGAATGAAGGACCTTCGTAGCATTGACAGAGCATGGAGAAGGACAAGCTTTGGGAAGCCTACGGAAAAAAGCGAACACCGGAATTAAGGGAGCAGCTCATCCTGGAGTATGCTCCTCTTGTGAAGCTTGTAGCGGGACGACTTTCCATGTATTTAGGCTACAATGTGGAATACGATGACCTCGTAAGCTACGGGATCTTCGGTCTGATCGATGCCATCGACAAGTTTGACCCCTTTAAGGAAGTGAAATTCGAGACCTACGCGTCTCTGCGCATCCGCGGATCGATCCTCGACCAGATCCGGAAGATGGACTGGATCCCGCGGACCGTGCGTCAGCGCCAGCGCCAGATCGACGAGGCGGTCAAGAAGATCGAAATGGAGACCGGGAAGAACGCTACGGACGAGGCGATCGCGAAGGAGCTCGGGGTTTCGGATTCGGAATATACGGACTGGCAGACCCAGATCAATGTCACGAACGTGATCTCTCTGAACGAGTTCGTGGAAGCCGGGAACGAGCCGAAGCAGGAATCCAGAGGGAATTCCCATTTCGCTCAGCCGGAGGAGGTCGTCGAGGAATCGGAGCTGAAGAAAAAGCTCGCAGAGGCGCTGTCTACGCTTACCGAGAGAGAGCAGCGCGTTATTACGCTTTACTATTATGAGGAGCTGACCCTGAAGGAGATCGCGGAGGTCCTTTCTGTGTCCGAATCCAGAGTCAGCCAGCTCCACACAAAGGCTCTGTCAAAAATGAAGACCAAAATGGGTCCCTACATGGGATTCCTTACCGGGGCATAAGTTACTGTATAGGCGAAGCTTGGTGCTGAGCTGCTCAGCGGCTTCGCAATAAAAATGAGGGAAACAGTATGGGTAAAAACGGATATTTCCAAATCGACCTTCTGCCGACCGCCTCGTTCGTTAAGATTTTTCCGCCGGAGGAGGGAGGAGAGCCTGTCCGTGTGAAGGAGATTACGAGCTATCTTCAGGGAAACGGGTTTACCCCTCCGGATATCACGCTCATCGGAAAGGCCATCAGCCGGACCGAGAGCGTGCAGCAGCTTATGATCGGGGGACCGGTCAATTTTTTCGTTAACGAAAGCATGAGTCTGGAGCCTTCTCAGGACAAAATGGAGCTGGTCTGCCGCTTTTATCCGCCCTCGACGCAGGGAGGAAAGCTTACGAAGGAGGCGATCCTTTCCGATCTCGAATACAAGGGGATAAAATTCGGGATTCAGGAGGAGGAGATCGACCGGTTCCTTAAGGAACGGAATTACTGTACCGACTATAAGCTGGCGCTCGGGAAGCCTCCGCGGATCGGGACAGACGCAAAGATTGAGTATTTCTTTAATACGAACCTTTCCATGAAGCCGAAGACCCGCGCGGACGGTACCGTGGATTACCGCGATCTGACGCTCGTCAGTGCCGTGGATAAGGGACAGCGCCTGGCGCATCTTACCCCGGCGGATCCGGGCGAACCCGGGACCGATATTTTCGGCGGCAAGATCAAGCAGCCCGACGTGAAAAAGAATAAGCTCCAGTTCGGGAAGCACATCCGTCTGAGCGAGGACGGCCAGGATATCTTTACCGAGGTGACGGGCCATGCGTCCCTGGTCCAGGGACAGGTCTTCGTATCCGATGTCTACGAGGTACCGGCCAACGTGGACAACTCCACCGGCAACATCCACTACGACGGCAACGTCCATATCAAGGGCGATGTGCAGACGGGCTTTACGGTGGAGGCCAGCGGAAATATTATCGTGGACGGGACCGTAGAGGGCGCCAATGTCCATGCCGGCGGCCAGATCATCATCCGGGACGGGATCCACGGTATGGGCCGGGGCATTATCATAGCCGGCGCCTCCATTATCTGCAAATTTATCGAAAACGCCACGGTCCGCTCCGAGGGCGGCTCCGTCAGCGCCGACATTATTCTGCACAGCAAGGTGGATGCGGTGGATACGATCCAGCTCAAGGGCAAAAAGGGAATGGTGACCGGAGGGGCCTTACGTGCCGGCAAGCTCATCGAAGCGGAGTATATCGGATCCGAGATGGGCGCGCAGACCGAGATTGAGGTGGGTGCGGACCCCGGTAAGATCCAGCGTCATCAGGAGCTTCAGAAGCAGATCAAGGTCATGCAGGACGAGATCGCGAAGCTGAAGCCGGTGCTTGCCACCTTTACGAAAAAGATGGCCCAGGGAGAAGAGCTGGATGCGAGAAAGCGCCAATACGTCCAGGTGATCGCCACCCAACTGAAGGGCCTGCAGGGGAAGCTTTTAACTCTGAATGATGAGGATGAAAAGATCGTTGCCTACATAAACGAATCGGGCTCGGCCAAGGTGGTCGTGAACCGTACCTGCTACGCCGGCGTGACCATCAAGATTTCCTCCGCTTCGGTGACCTTAAAGAGCAAGCGGGATTATTGCCAGTATGTGTATGACGGCGGCGAAGTCGTGGCAAAGATGATGTAAGGAGTAATTTTTATGTCCATTCGACCCATAGATTTTAACGGAATGATCCAGAACAGCCAGGAGGTTGGGAACATCCGTCAGAACGAAAACCAGCGTCCGATGGTGGAGCAGCAGACGATCCAGATCGAGCAGGACCAGCAGCAGCAGGTGGAAAAGGATCAGGTCGCCCGCACCGTGGAAAAGGACGATGAACACCGCTATAATCTGACCGAGGGAGAGGGCGGCGGAAACGGTGCCTACGAAAGCAGGGGCAGGAAAAAGAAGAAAAAGGAAGAGGAAGGAAAGAAGGACCGCGTCGTGGTAAAGAGCCAGGGCGGCGGCTTTAATATCACCATATGATCATTTTAGAGCTGGGCCTGATAGCGGTGGGGGCGATCTTTGTGATCGCCAGTTTTTTTCTGACCGATAAGCTTTCTCCGAAGGATCTGACCGAGATCGCCGATCGCTCCGAAAAAGAGATGAAGGCTATTATGGATAAGGAAATGACCAGATCCGAGGACCGGATCCGGGAGATGATCGATGAAACGGTCGAGGGGTCCCTCGTCAAGGTGGACCGTGCCCTGGATAAAGAAACCAATGAACGGATCAAGGGCATCAGTGAATACTCCGATACCGTCATGCAGGACCTCAACAAGCTTCATGAAGAGGTGCTTTTTCTTTACAGTATGCTGAACGACCGGCACGATGAGATGACGAAGACGGCCGGGGAGATCGAGGGTCTTGTTAAGGAAGTAAATGCGGCAAGGGAATGGCGGGAGGAAGAACTCCGGCCTGAGGAGGAGATGGCTCTTCCTGAGCCTTCGGCTGGCGCCGCGGAGGAGCTGATACTGCCGGCTGCAGAGGAAGGCCCGTCAACAGAGCCGGAACCGGTGCCGGAGCCGGTCAATCCTTTGCATGAAAGGATCCGTGCGCTTGCAGACGAAGGGAAAACCGCCGTAGAGATCGCGGAGGAGCTGCATCGGGGCGTCGGCGAGGTACAGCTCGTTCTGGCCCTTTCGTCGCGAAAAGAGGATGGTGCCGATGAGACTTAAATTTTACTTACGGGGAGCCGGCATCGGGATGATCCTGACCGCCGTCCTCCTGATCATCGGAAACGCCGTGATCCCGAAGGATCTCGGGGGAAATGCCGAGCTGTCCACCGAGGATACGGAGCGTGAGCCCTCGATCGCGGAGGCGCTGGAAAACAGGGAGAAAAATACCGAAACCGAGGCGGTAACGGAGGCAGGATCGGAAAAAACGGCCGAAACCGAAAAAGCTTCGGAGCCGAATACAGAGGCTTCAACGGAGAAGGTTTCGGAGCCGGCCTCCGAGGAGGCCGTATCGGAGAGAACGACGGAGACCGGAAGGGATGAGGACGGCCGCTATACGGTTACGGTGCGTGACCACAGCGAGACGCCGGAAAGCGTCGGGGCTGAAGAAACCGGGACCACAGAGAAAACCATAGAGGAAGAGGAGCCGGATCAGTCTTCTGAGACTGCGGAGCCCTCGGCGCCGCCTCGGGGGGAACCGGCAGAGATCAAGATCTATCGCGGCGACGGACCGAGTGTCGTGGCCGAACGGCTGAAGGAGGCCGGGGTTATCCAGGACGCGAAGGCCTATGTGGATTACCTGATCGCCAACGGCATGAACGACTATCTGGAGGTCGGAACCTTTACGCTGACGCCGGGCGAGAGCTTCAAAACCATTACCGATATTCTGACCACGAACGAATTTGAGAGGAAAAACCAAAATTAGGAAAAAGAAGCCGTAAACACTTGCATTACGGTTTCTTTTTTGTTATCATTCAAGAGTCGCTGTGGCGGCAAATCCAATAAACACCTGTGCCAAAAGGCCCCGGACAGGTGCCGGAAACGGTTCCCGGGGATAGAGGTGCGGGGAAGCATAACCTGAAGGAGGGAAAAGACATGAGCGTAATTTCTATGAAGCAGCTTCTGGAAGCCGGTGTCCATTTCGGCCACCAGACCAGACGGTGGAACCCGAAGATGGCCCCCTATATCTATACGGAGCGGAACGGCATCCATATTATCGACCTGCAGAAGTCCGTGGGGATGGTGGATGACGCCTATCGCGCGGTATTCGATGTGGTGGCTGACGGCGGGACAATCCTTTTCGTCGGTACCAAGAAGCAGGCCCAGGATGCGATCCGCCAGGAAGCGGAACGCTGCGGAATGTATTATGTAAACGAACGCTGGCTCGGCGGAATGCTGACGAACTTTAAGACCCTCCGGAGCCGTGTGGAGCGTCTGAAGGCGATCGAGCGGATGGAGAAGGACGGAACCTTTGAGGTGCTGCCGAAGAAGGAAGTAATCCAGTTAAAGAAGGAACAGGAAAAGCTGGAGAAGAACCTTGGCGGTATTAAGGAAATGAAGCATCTTCCGGATGCCATCTTTATCGTGGATCCGAAGAAGGAAAGAATCTGCGTCCAGGAAGCGCATGCTCTCGGGATCCCGCTGATCGGTATTTCCGATACGAACTGTGATCCGGAGGAGCTGGACTTTGTGATCCCCGGAAACGACGACGCGATCCGTGCCGTTAAGCTGATCGTATCGACGATGGCGGATGCGGTTGTCGAAGCAAACCAGGGTCTTGAGGAGATCGCCGCAAGACAGGAGGCTGAGGCCGCAGGCGGTGTATTTGAGGAAGAAGCAGAGGAAGCAAAGGAGGAGGAATAATGGCAGCAATTTCAGCCGGAATGGTAAAGGAACTGCGCGAGATGACCGGCGCAGGGATGATGGATTGTAAGAAGGCCCTGACGGAAACCGACGGGGATATGGATAAGGCCGTTGAATATCTGAAGGAGCACGGCCAGGCAAAGGCGGAAAAGAAGGCCTCCCGGATCGCTGCGGAGGGCGTCAGCATCGCCTATGTAAAGGATGAAAAGACCGCCTCCGTCGTGGAGGTGAACTCCGAGACGGACTTCGTGGCCAAGAACGAGCAGTTCCAGGATTTCGTTAAGGCAGTGGCCGAGCAGGCCGCTTCGACGGATGCGAAGGATGTTGAGGCGCTTCTGCAGGAGAAGTGGATCCTGGATTCCTCGAAGACGGTCCAGGAAGCTCTGGTAGAGAAGATCGCCACCATCGGCGAGAACTTAAAGATCCGCAGATTCGAAAAGGTCGTTGCCGATAAGGGCTGCGTCGTGACCTATGTCCACGGCGGCGGACGGATCGGTGTGGCCGTTGAGGCCGAGACGGATGCGGCCGCGGATGCCGTAAAGGAGGCTCTGACCAACATCGCGATGCAGGTAGCGGCCATGCATCCCCAGTATGTGAACCGGAGCGAGGTTTCCGAGGAATACATTGCCAAAGAAAAGGAAACCTTAAAGGCGCAGATCATGAACGACCCGAAGGAAAGCCAGAAGCCCGAGAAGGTGATCAACGGCATGGTCGAGGGCCGGATCAGCAAGGAGCTGAAGGAGATCTGCCTGATGGACCAGGTCTATGTCAAGGCCGAGGACGGAAAGCAGACCGTTGCCAAATACCTCGAGCAGGTTTCCAAGGAGGTCGGAAGCGAGGTTGCGGTGAAGCGCTTTGTACGATTTGAGACCGGAGAAGGGCTGGAGAAGAAGAATGAGGACTTTGCGGCCGAGGTCGCTGCACAGCTTTAAGAAAGAGGGAAAAGTCTGGGGGTTCGTGTTCCTTCACGAATCCCCGATTTTTAGTTTCCTATTTTTGAAAAATGTGGTATAATGCATTCGTCGCTTGACGATTTGGAGGAATAGAGTGGATAAGGAAACAAACCTCACAGACCGGTTGGAGCGTAAAAACCGCGTAAAACGGATGAAACGTGTGATCGTGACGTCGATTCTTCTGTGGTTTTTGATTTCGGTGATTTTGCTGATCTTTCTTCTCGTGAAGGTATTTATCCTGGAAAAACAGGTCAGCATTCTGGCATCGAACCAGGCGACTCTGAGCCAGTTTGCCGAGGATTATGCCGCATACCAGAATGCGGTGGCCCGGGCGATCTCCGAGACCGAGGTGAACGAGGAACCGAAGGCCGGCCTTAGAGAACCGACCGTAGAAACAGCGGTGCTCGATGAGGAAAATCTGGCCGGACCCGAGGATGTCCATAAGGTGTATCTTACCTTTGACGACGGCCCGAGCCAGAATACGGAAGCGATTCTGGATATTTTAAAGGAATGCGATGTAAAGGCGACCTTCTTTGTGATCGGGAAGGAGGACGAGGAATCGGAAGCGGCCTATAAAAGGATCGTGGAAGAGGGCCATACGCTCGGAATACACAGCTTTTCCCACAAATACAGTACGATCTATGACTCCCTTGCGGAGTTTAAGGCGGACTTTTACCGGCTGCAGAGGCTGCTGGAAAAGAAGACCGGTGTAAAGAGCGAGTTTTACCGCTTCCCCGGAAGCAGCGTAAACCAGGTAAGCAATACCGAGATGGATGAGTTTACCGGCTTCCTGAATACCGAAGGAGTAACCTGGTTTGACTGGAACGTCTCCTCCGGAGATGCCACGACCCAGACCTATACGAAGGAAGAGCTCGTGGAGAATGTGGTGAACGACGTGGAGAAATACAAGACCTCCATCGTTCTCCTGCATGATTCCGACGCGAAGGGAACGACGGTAGACGCCTTAAAGCCCATGATCGAGGCTCTTAAGGAAAAGGGCTGTGTTTTGCTCCCCATCGATGAGACCACGTACCATGTGCAATACGCGGCGCCGGAAGAAGAAACGGAAATGAATGAAAATTGAAAGGATAAACGGAGGTACCAGATATGAGCTTTTTTAAGGATTTCAAGGAGGATCTTTCACAGGCGGTAGATGAGTTGATGCCCGGTTCGGACCGGGATCTGAACGAGTCCTATGAGGAACCGGCGTCTTCTGTGCCCCAGCCCGCTCCGGTCCAGGATGAAATGAACGAGCTGGATGCCCTTCTGGAGAAGGTTTCGCCCCAGGATGCGGCGGCGCCTGTCCAAAACGAAAAGAGATCCTTTTTCCAGACGCTGACGGCTCCGGAGCCCGCTTCGACCCAGCCGCAGGCTCCTGATTTTATCCAGCAGCAGGTCATGCCCCAGCAGATCGCCCCGGAACCCATCGTGCCGGACCGTCTGCCCGCCTCGGATGAAACAACGATCATCACAGGCGGAACCGTGATCCATGGCGACGTGGAGAGTACGGGTTCTCTTGACATCAGCGGCTCCATCGAAGGAAATGTGTCCTGCCGCGGAAAGCTGACCGTGACCGGCTCGATTACCGGAAACAGCTCGGCGGAGGAGGTGTTTGCGGATTCCGCCCATATCTCCGGCGAGATCGTCAGCAACGGAACCGTGAAGATCGGCCTCGGCTCCGTAATCGTCGGTAACGTTACGGCAAATTCGGCCGTTGTAGCCGGCGCCATCAAGGGCGATATCGATGTCCACGGACCGGTTGTCGTGGATACCTCGGCTGTGGTTATGGGTAACATCAAATCCCGTTCGGTACAGATCAACAACGGGGCGGTTATCGAAGGCTTCTGCTCCCAGTCCTATGCGGAGATCGATGTGGAAGGCCTGTTTAACGGGAAAGGCAAATAATGAAGAGAGTCCTTCTAAAGCTGTCAGGTGAGGCTCTGGCGGGAACAAAGGGAACGGGCTTCGATCTGGGTACCGTGGAAATGGTGGCGGATCAGATCGCGAAGCTGCATGAAAAGGGGTTGGAGCTCGGCATCGTCATCGGCGGAGGAAATTTCTGGCGGGGACGGAGCGGAAACGAGATCGACCGGACCAAATCCGACCAGATCGGAATGCTTGCTACGGTTATGAACAGCATTTACGTTTCGGATGTGGTACGGACCCACGGAATTATTACGTCCGTGATGACGCCCTTTGAATGCGGAAGCATTACGAAGCTCTTTTCCAAGGATCGTGCCAACAAATATTTTTCCAAGGGGATCGTTCCCTTCTTCGCGGGAGGGACGGGCCATCCATATTTTTCCACCGATACCGGAGCGGTGCTTCGGGCGGTTGAGATCGAGGCGGATGCGCTGCTTTTGGCCAAGGCCGTGGACGGGGTCTATTCGGGAGATCCGAAAACGGATAAAACGGCTGTGCGGTACGATGAGATCTCGTTGGATGAGGTGATCGAGAAGGGCTTAAAGGTAGTGGATATGACGGCCAGTATCTTAGCCAGGGAAAACCATCTGGCGATGCGGGTCTTTGCCCTGAATGAGAAGGACAGTATTGTAAGAGCGGTTGAGGGTGAGTTTAAGGGAACGATCGTGACCGCTTAAGAGAGAGCCGGCGGGTCGGCTACTAGAACCGGAGAACCGGATAAAGGGGTGGCTTTATGAATGAGAAGCTGAAACAGTATGAAGAAAAGATGCAGAAGACCATGGGGAATCTTTCGGATGAGTTCGGATCGATCCGTGCCGGACGGGCGAACCCCCATGTTTTGGACCGGATCCGCGTGGACTATTACGGAACGCCGACGCCGCTTCAGCAGGTGGCGAATATCGCGGTGCCCGAGCCCCGTCTGATTACGATCTCTCCGTGGGAGCCCAATATGGTGAAGGAGATCGAGCGTGCGATCCAGACTTCGGATATCGGGATCAATCCCTCCAACGACGGAAAGGTGATCCGTTTGACCTTCCCGGAGCTTACCGAGGAACGGCGTAAGGAGCTGGCCAAGGAGGTAAAGAAAAAGGGAGAGGCTGCGAAGGTGGCCCTCAGAAATATCCGGAGAGACGCCATTGACCATTTCAAGAAGCTTTCCAAGACGGAGGATATCTCCGAGGACCAGATTAAGGACCTGGAGGATGAGGCACAGAAGCTGACGGATAAGTTTGTGGCGGATGTGGATAAGGCTGTTGAGGAAAAAACGAAGGAAGTAATGACGGTTTAACATGGCGCCCCGACTCGTCGGGGTGCTTTTCCTTGTCGGACTATGGGTGGCTTTGCGGATGGGCATTGTCTGGCGGGACGGGTGTGGTTCATTCGACGATTTTGGCTTCGCGGACGGGAATTGGGCGGCGGGACGGGTGTGGTTCATTCGACGATTTTGGCTTCGCGGACGGAAATCGTGAGGCGGAACGGTATGATCATTTCACACAGGACCGCTCTCGCTATGGGGAAAACGCAGCGGTACTAAACGGAATCGCCGGCAGGCCGACGATTCCGTTAAGTGCCGGCGTTTTCCACATTCCTGTGTTGAAACGATCATACCATTCCGCCTCACGATTTCCTGGTTGTGGTAACCGGTTGTGGTAATTGGTTGTGGTAATCGGTTGTGGTAACCGGTTGTGGTAATCGGTTGTGGTAATCTGTTGTGGTAATCGGTTTCTGGTAACCGGTTTCTGGTAATCGGGTTCTGGTCACATTCTAAGAGTTGGTTAGCCTCTTGCTCGGGCGAGGACGGCTGCGAACTTCCGGGGAGGCACATCCCAGGCGACAAAGTATTATGGACGGACAAGAAGGAAGCAAAATGGAGAAGAAGAGAGTAGTCATAAAGATCGGGTCCTCGTCGCTGCAGATCGAGGGCAGTATTGCGATGAACTATCATAAGATCGAGGCCCTGGTGAGGGAGATCGTGGATCTGAAGAACCAGGGGGTGGAGGTCTGTCTTGTGAGCTCCGGTGCTATCGCGGCCGGGCGGAATGTGATGGGAATGAAGACGAGGCCGGAAAAGATGGCGGAGAAGCAGGCGCTGGCGGCGATCGGGCAGGCCAAGCTCATGATGACCTATCAGCGGATGTTTAAGGAATACGATGCCACGGCGGCCCAGGTGCTGATGACAAAGAACACGATCCTCGATGATGTGTCCCGGAAGAATGCTCAGAATACCTTTGAGGAGCTGTTCCGGATGGGGGCTATTCCGGTGGTGAACGCGAACGATACGATCAGTACCTACGAGATCCAGTTCGGGGACAACGATACCCTGTCCGCTATGGTGGCGAGTCTGACGGGGGCGGATCTTTTGATACTGCTGTCCGATATCGACGGGCTGTATACCGACGATCCGCGGTCCAACCCGAATGCTCGGCTGGTGCGGACGGTGCTGACGCTGGATGAGGAGCTCTACATGATGGCGAAGGAGTCTACCGGGAGCGATGTCGGGACCGGGGGAATGGCTACAAAGCTGAATGCGGCGAAGATCGCCACCCTGTCCGGGGCCGATATGATCATCGCCAGCGGGAAGGACGTCGGTATTTTGCATGACATCTTTCTGGACAAGTACGAGGGAACCCTTTTCATGGCAAGGAAGGATGAGGACTTTTATATTCAGGATTATCTGAGGGAAGAGAACGAATGAGGAATAAAGAGGAATTAAGAGAGCTGTACCGTCAGAAAAGAGCCGATATCCCGAAGGAGGACCGGGTGCTCCAGTCCATCGATATGTGCCGGATGCTTTCGCTGTGGGATGTATTAAGAAACGCCTACGGGATCTGCTCCTATATGGCCATTGGGGAAGAGGTGACGCTGCTTCGGCTGATGGACCTGCTTGCGCAGGAACGGATCCCCTTTGCCTTTCCGCGAGTGGAGGGGGAGGACATGGTCTTTATCGAGTACAACGACAACCTTGACTTCGAGAAGAGCGCCTTCGGCATTCAGGAGCCGGTGGGCGGACGCGGGATCGGCTGGGAGAAGGCGGCTGTGCTGGTGCCCGGGATCGCTTTTGATCTGAAGGGAGGAAGGATCGGCTACGGAAAGGGGTATTATGATCGTTTTCTGGCCGCCCATCCGGACTATACCCCGATCGGGATCTGCTTTACCGAGCAGGTTTCGGAGGAACCGCTGCCGGTGGAGGAAACGGATGTGAGGATGAAGTATCTGGCCCTGCCGGATCGGATTTTGAAGATATGAAAGAAACGAAGGAAGTACAATACGAGACAATAGAACAGGCGGCGGAGGAGATCCGGAGGATCTCGGAGGAGAAGGGTTCTCCCTTTACCTTCTGCGTCGTGACCTTCGGCTGCCAGATGAACGCCCACGATTCGGAGAAGCTTCGGGGCGTTCTTCTTTCCATGGGCTGCGTGGAAACAGAGAGCGAGGAAGCGGACCTTGTGATCCTGAATACCTGTACCGTTCGGGAGAATGCGAACAACAAGGTATACGGGCGGCTTGGGCTGCTTAAGAAGTACAAGGAGAAGAACCCGTATATGCGTCTTGCCCTGTGCGGCTGTATGATGCAGGAGGACGAGGTCATAAAGACCCTGAAGGAGAGCTACCCCTTTGTGGATCTGATCTTCGGAACGCATAATCTCTATCGCTTTCCGGAGCTGATCCTTTCGGTCCTGCGGGGAGAGGGGCCGGTGATCGAGATTTTTGACCACGCGGAAATGACGGCGGAGAGCCTGCCTTCGGTACGGAATTTCCGGTTCAAATCCGGGGTCAATATCATGTTCGGCTGCGATAACTTCTGCAGCTACTGCATCGTTCCCTATGTGCGGGGGCGGGAGAGGAGCCGGAGGGCGCAGGAGATCCTTGCGGAGATCGAAGCGCTTTCGGCCCAGGGAGTGAAGGAGATCATGCTTCTGGGCCAGAATGTGAACTCCTACGGAAAGGGACTGGAGACGCCCTGCTCGTTCCCGGAACTTCTTGAGAGGGCGGCTCAGGTGGATGGGATTGAACGGATCCGCTTTATGACGAGCCATCCGAAGGACCTTGGGACGGAGCTTATGGATGTGATCGCAGGAAATCCGAAGATCTGCCGGCATCTGCATCTGCCGCTCCAGTCCGGCAGTGATGAGATCCTAAGGCGTATGAACCGCCATTACACAAAGCAGCATTATCTGGAGCTCGTGGAGGAGCTTCGGAAGCGGGTCCCGGAGATCGCGCTGACGACGGACCTGATCGTCGGCTTCCCCGGCGAGACCGAAGCGGACTTTCAGGAGACGCTTGCGGTTCTGGAGGAGGTCCAGTTTGACAATGCCTTTACGTTTCAGTATTCCCCGAGACGAAAAACCCCTGCGGAAAAGCTTACGGGAAGACTCTCGGAGGAGGTTATGAAGGACCGGTTTGAGCGGCTCCTTGAGGTCGTAAAGCGGTGTGCGGCAAAAAGGGCTTTGGAGAAGGAAGGAAAAACGGAGACCGTGCTTGCGGAGAGTGTGAACCGGCAGGACGAAAAGCTTCTGACCGGCCGGCTTTCCAACAACTCCCTGGTCCATTTTCCCGGAGATCCTTCACTGCTCGGTACGCTGCAAAGGGTGAAGCTGAATAAGAGTATGGGTTTTTACTATCTCGGAGAAAGAGTATGAAACGGTTTTCAAAGAAGGACCTGAAATTTCTGATCCTGCTTTTCCTGCTTTTAGGCATGATGTTTTTGTTCCGGTATTTCTTTTTCAAAACGCCGGGGGATTCGGTTACGGTGGAGGTGGACGGTGTCTCTGTCGGGACCTGGTCGCTGAAGGAGGAGCAGGAAATTCCGATCAAAAATTCAGACGGAAGGGTTACCAATACCCTGAAAATTGAAAACGGGACGGCGAAGATGATCGACGCAAGCTGCCCGGACCATCTGTGTATGAATCAGAAGGCCGTCAGCAGGGAGGGCGAGACCATCGTCTGTCTGCCGAACAAGGTCGTTGTCAGCGTACAGAGCAAGAAGGAGAAGGAGCTGGATGCGGTCGCACGATAAGAAACGAAGAGGACCGGCGTATCTGGCCTCTCTCGGGATCCTTCTTGCCCTGGCGCTGCTTCTCGGCTATGTCGAGGTTTTGCTGCCGCTGCCTTTTGGGGTGCCCGGGATGAAAATCGGGCTTTCCAATCTGGTGGTTCTTTTTGCTCTTTACCGGTATGGCTGGCCGGAGTCTGCTGTCCTGATGATCGCCAAGGTGACTTTGACGAGCCTTCTGTTTTCCGGCGGGATGGCCTTTCTTTACAGCCT
>JAFSXC010000112.1 GCA_017450105.1 Lachnospiraceae bacterium
GTCACACTCCCTTCACAACGTAGTTGCCGCAAGGGGTGTGAGAGTATCTTCGGAAGGTTTAGCATAGGAAGTCAGCGAGACTTAAAATCGCACGACCTCAGGAAATGCGCGCCCGGATGGCGCGCCCCGCTAACAATTCCAAGTACACAGAATAGATTCTACCACACACTTATGCTAAAATAAAACACATGAACACGAAAATCGACGATGACGTTAAAAATAAGAGCTTTGAACGGGTCTATCTTCTGTACGGCGAGGAGCGCTATCTTCTGAACCAGAAGAAGCAGCTTCTTCTTTCGGCTCTGAAGGGCGATAATGATCTGAACTTTGCCACCTTCGAGCCCCGCTCCGTTTCCGAAGGCGCCCTGTTTGACTTCGCGGAAACGCTCCCGTTTCTGTCCGACTACCGCGTCGCCCTTCTCGAAGACACCGGCTATTTTAAGGAAGAGGCCCCGGCCGCCCTGGTGGACTACTTAAGCCATATCCCCGAAGCCACGGTCCTGATCTTCTCGGAGAAGGCCGCGGACAAGCGCTCCAGAATGTATAAGGCCGTGGTAAAAAACGGCGCCGCGGTTGAATACGGAAGGGAAAAGGAGGAGGTCCTCCTGAAATGGATCGCAGGCGTCCTGAAGCAGGAGAATAAGAAGATAACGCGGGAGACCCTGGCGGACCTTCTCCAGCGGACCGGAAACGATATGATGCGTATCCGGAGTGAGCTGGACAAACTTCTTTCCTATTGTATGGAGAGGGACGAGGTGACCAAAAAGGATCTGGATGCCGTGATCTCCGGGATCACAACGGACGATATCTTTGACCTGATCCATGCCGTTGCGGCGAAGAACGGGAAGGAGGCCTTCCGGATCTATTCCCTTTTGCTGGAAAAGAAGGAAGCGCCGTTTCGGATCCTGTGGCATATGACAAGGCAGTATAAAACCCTTCTCCAGATCCGGGAGCTTGACGAAAACGGCTGCGGGGCGGCTGTGATCGCCGAGCGGATCGGAACGAAGGACTGGATCGTAAGGAAAAACCTGGGGCTGGCCAAAAAATTTTCCCTTGCCTCCTTAAAGGAGGCCCTCTCGGTGTGCGCCGAAACTGAGGAGGCCATCAAGACCGGCCGGATGGATGACCGCTCCGCTCTGGAACTCCTTCTGGCCTCCTATTGTGCAGGCGGCTGAGCCTCCTTCATTGTCCGAACCTCCATCTCATCGCCGTTCAGGCGTAACCGTATCTGTCCCTGAAACCGGGTTTCGAAAATTTCGGCCCCGGTTTTTTTCATATGGAAAAGAGCCTCCTCTCCGGGATGGTGGTATCTGTTCTTAAGGGCGCAGGAGATCCCGCAGACCTTCGGACTTACGGCCTTCAGAAAGTCTTCGGAATTGGAGTAGGCCGAGCCGTGATGGGCCGCCTTGTAAAAGTCCGCCTCCTGTACCCCGTGCTTTAGGAGCAGCGCCTCCTCTTCGGAGGAAATATCCCCGGTGAGAAGCGCCGAAAAATTCCTTTGCTCCAGCCTGAGAACCAAAGACCTTGCATTCCGCTCCTCCTCTCCCTCCCCCTTCCCCGGAAACAGACAGGTAAGCGAGCTCTCTCCCATACGAAGCGCTTCCCCCGGCGAAAGATAGAGCACCGGGATCCCTTTCTCCGCTGCCAGCGTTTTCAGCTCAAAAAACGCCTCGTCCCGTACAATGTACCGGGAAAACAGCAGATGCTTTATCGGGAAGCCGCCGGAAATAGCCTCCTTCAGGGCGCTGATATGGTCCTGATCCGCATGGCTCACAAGCCACCAGTCTACATGATCCGTCCCCATCGCACGAAGAAACGGAAAGATCCGGTATTTCCCCACCTCCTCCACATCCGTGCTGCCCCCGTCCACCATGCAGACATCCCCGTTTTCCGCCTGCAGAAAAATCGCATCCCCCTGCCCCACCGAGAGCAGGGAAAGCTCAAACCCCCGATGCTTTGAGGAAAGCCCAAGCCCCACAAGCGCCGCGGTCACAAGCATAACCATTAGCTTTTTCCTTTTTCCCCGTAACAGGTACAACGCTGCCAGAAGAAAGCAGAAATAGAGAGCCACCTTCCACCCCTCCGGCTTTCCGGTCACCAAATCCGCATAAGGAAGCTTTTCAAACCATAAACAGAGCCTCTCATACAGGCCAAATATTAACTCAGGGATAAATAAAACTATTTTTGCCACTTGAGCATCAAACACGCCTCCATATAAAGCGCACATGCCCAGAATCCCGCCCGTCAAACCACTCAGCATCAGGATCCCGGTCAGAGGCAGCACCAACAGATTCAGCGGCAGTGCATAAAGGGGCACCGAAAAGCTGGTGGCCATGACCAGCGGCACCGTGGTAAGCTGCACCCCGAAAGCCGCGGCTAAGGTATCCGAAAAGGACCTTAGTCTCGCCGAAACGAATTTCCGGAGCCCCTTCTTCTCCTCCGGCCCCCGGATACGCGAGGTCTTCAGCTCCTTCCCCATGACCGTCACGCCCAGCACCGCCAGATAGGAGAAAACAAAGCCCGTATTCCTGTAAACGGCCGGGTTCTCCAGGAGCAGAACCAGCGCCGAAAGGGAAAGCCCGGTCAAAAGATCGTAGCTCCGTTTCAGGGCCGGAGCGAATACCGACAGGGTGAACATAAAGGCAGCGCGGAAGGCCGAGGGGCTGCGGCCCGTCAGCTCCGCGTACATCAGGATCAGCGTCCCTCCGGCGACAGCGCTCGGCAGGAAAGGCGTTCTTAGCTTTCTTAAAATACGATATAACAATATTCCGATTACGGAAATATGCAAGCCGGAAATGGCCAGAATATGAGAGATGCCGGAGGACCGGTAGAGTTCCTTTATCCCGGGATCGAGGCCGCTTTTGTCCCCGAGGATCATCGTGGACAGGAGAGCGGCCTCCTTTTCCTTCATCAGCGCCCGGTAGACCCCGGAGAGCGCATCGGAGAACCGGCTTAAGGCAGAACGGAGGGGCGCTTCGCTTCCGTATACGCCCTCCACCCTGTCGCCGTAGAACAAAAAATCCGTATCCACACCGTCGTAGTAGGCCTTTTGGTCAAAGTTCCCGAAGTTTTCGGCTTCCGCCGGGAGTCTGACCCGCCCGTGCACGGTAAGGCTCTGCCCGGTCCCGGCCCGAACCGCCTCCTCCTTCGGAAGATAGAGAAGGACGCGGGGAAAAGTCTGCTCCCTCTGATTCATAAAAAGCCTCGTCGGAGAAAGGGTGTAAATGAGGCGTTCGTTCTTCTCCTCGATCCGTAAGACCCGGCCGCGAAGCAGGGCCTCTTCGTTGTCGATCAGAAAATTTCTTCTCAGGTTCTTCGCCGTTTCATACCCCAAGGCTCTTCCCGCTCCCGCAAAAAATACCAAAACAAGCAGGATCATCCTGATCTTAAATCCAATTTTATTTTTATACTCCTTTGGATAGCTGAAAAAAAGAAAAATCAGAACTGCCGTTGCGGCAAGAAGGGCCGGGATGCTTCTTTCCAGAACAAAGAGAATGCCGAAAAGAAGCATCAGAGAGACGAAGACCGCTTTGCGGTCGGTATTCAGTCAGATCACTCTCCTTCCACCAGGCTTAAGTCCTTCTCGTATTGGGTGGAGAGAGAGAACTTATCCCGGTAAGTTGTGCTGTTGTCCCCGTTTACGGAGATCTGAACCTTTTTGATATCGTTCAGGGTCAGAAGGGAATCCACGATGGAATAGATCACCACCGCCTCCTGCACCTCATAATCCTGGTTTTTGAACGCGTCGTCAAAATTCACATAGCAGACGTCGTCCGCCGTCGTCACCGAAAGAAGCTGGGTTCCCGCAGGGATCGCAGATTTCGCGTTCTGTGAAAGCGGCCCCGCCAGAAGTCTTTCGATGATCAGCTTTTCCATGGAAATGTTGGAGCTGTAATGCACCTGCTGGGTCTCCATTACCAGACCGTCCCCCTCCAGATTGGAAAAATAGAGCGTGATCACCGCTTCCTGGAAGGAGTTGATCTGTTCCCCGGGGTTCAGAACAAAGGTATCCCCGGTCATGGCGCCGATCGTATTTCCCCTTGCATCCGTCAGCGGCTCCCCCTCGACATAAAAGGTAACGCGAAGGACCTCGGGGATCGAGGTAAGCGTCTCTACTACGGCTGCACGGGTCAAAACCTCTTTCATTAAATCAAGCTTTAAATATTCCTCGTTAAAGGTCAGGCTGAGCTGGTTCCCGTGAAGCTCCATCCCGGTCACCTTGATCTCCTCTCCCAAAACCCGGTGCAGCTCCACATCATCCGGCGTTTCCGAAAGCTTCCCGAGGAGCTCCTCGATCTGTCCAATGCTGTCGGTCGCCGTCAGCTCGTAGCTGCGGGGAACGATGGTGTCCTGGTTTTTGGTCAGGTAATAGATGGCCGTTCCCTTCGGGATCCCCTCCTCGGAGCGCCCGCAGCCCGCCATCAGAATCAACGTCAGAGACAGGCAGAGCAAAGCACTTATTAACTTTTTTAAATTTATCTTAAATTTAATCATAATCCGCCTGCCTCAATGTAATTCAGCGGTACCCGTATCGTAAACGTGGTTCCCTCGCCCTCAATGCTGTGAAGCTTGATCGCGCCGCGGTGCATGAGGACGGCACTCCGGGTAATCGCGAGCCCAAGCCCGGTTCCGCCGATCTCCCGGGAGTGGGATTTGTCCGCCCGGTAGAACCTCTCATAGATATGCTCCTGGGACTCCTCCGGGATCCCCATTCCGTTGTCCTCTACGGTAAGATAGAAGAACTGATAGTCGGCGTTTAAGGAGACATGGACGAAGCCGCCCTCCGTGCGGTTGTATTTGATCCCATTTTCCACCAGGTTCGAGATGGCGAGCGTCATCTTCACCTCGTCGATCTCCGCGGTCACCGGCCGGAAGCTTTCGAATACGAGCTCCACCCCCTGCTTGTCCGCGATCGGCTTTAGGCGCCGCAGAATGATCTCGACCAGGTCATTCATATTGACGCTGGCCACCGAAAGGTCCGCCGCGGCCTTGTCCATGCGGACTAAGGACAAAAGATCAGATATGATTTTATTTTCCCGGTCAATCTCCACGGTGATGTCCGCCATGAATTCCTGATAGAGCTCCACCGGGACGTTTTCCTGTATATTCAGCGAATCTGCGAGGACTTTCATAGAAGTTAAAGGTGTCTTTAATTCATGAGAGACGTTTGAAACAAATTCCTGCCGGGAATCGTTCAGCGTCTTCATCGAAGCCGTCATGCTGTTGATGCGCTCTACGAGCTCCTGCACCTCGGAATAGCCTTTGACCGAGATGACCTCGTTCTCCATGCCGGCATGAAAATCATGGATCGCGGCGGAAAGCCGCTTAAACGGCGACGCCAGCTCAATGGCCAGAAGGACCGCGATCAGGGCCAGCACCATGCAGGAGGTGAGCAGGATCAGAACACCGGTCCGCTCCAGATTACTGTAGTTGATGGCGTCCGTATCCGTGGACACGCTGACCATCAGAACGCCGATCACGACCTGGCTTTCCACCACCTGACCGTCTGTGTTCCCCGGGGTCTGGACCGTGATCATCACGGGCACCGTCAGCTCAATATAACGGTTTTCCGCGTCATAGTTCGTAACCTCCTCCCCCCGGAAGGAACGCATGACCTCCTGGGAGATGATGGTCTTCTTCCGATCGATGTCATAGGTATCCTTTACGATGCGGAAGGCCTGGTTCACCACAATGACCCGCCCGTCATAGATCTTGGAAAGCTGGGTGAGCTGCGCGTCAATGGCCGGATTTTTCGGATTCTCGAGGTATTCCTCGGTCGCGATGGTATTGGCCAGAATTTTGGCCTGATTCAGGATCTCAATGGTTTTCAGATCGACGGACCTCTTTTCATAGGTCCGAAGAAGGATCGTGAAAAGGATGCCGGAGGGCAGCATTCCCACGATCAGCAGAAGGATCACAAGGCGGAAGACAAAGCTCCCGAAAAAGCTCTTAATTTTTTTAGCCATGACTTAATTACCGGAATAATAGTAGCCCACGCCCCATTTTGTATGAACATATTTCGGCTCACTCGGGTTGCTCTCGATCTTCTCCCGAAGACGCCTTACATGCACATCCACGGTTCGCACATCCCCGGGGTATTCAAAGCCCCAGACCAGGTTCAGAAGGTTTTCGCGGCTGTAGACCTTGTTGGGATTCGTCACCAGAAGCTCCAGAAGGTCAAATTCTTTGGCCGTCAGATTCACCTCGCGCCCCAGGATAAAGAGCCTGCGGCTGTCCCGATCCAGCTTCAGATCCCCGTTTTCGATCACATGGGGCTGCTCCTCCTTCTCGGAATGGGAGGAGGAACGGCGCATGATGGCCTTGATCCGGGCCTTCACCTCGAGAATATTGAAGGGCTTCGTAATATAGTCATCGGCGCCGTAATCCAGGCCGAGGATCTTATCCATGTCCTCACCCTTGGCGGTCAGCATAATAATAGGGACGTTGCTGAACTCCCGGATCTGCTGGCAGACCTCAAAGCCGTCCATCTTCGGAAGCATGATATCCAGAAGGATCAGGTCGTAGGCATTCTGCTTCGCAAGAGCAAGCGCCTCCTCTCCGTCATAGGCACAATCGACCTCCATCTGATCCTGCTCCAGACTGAACCGGATCCCCTTCACGATCAGTTTTTCATCATCTACCACAAGAACCTTCGGCATTTTCTCCCCATTCTGCGCTGTGGCGCTTTATTAAACTTTAATATAATCTTTTATCTTTGTATAGACCCCATCCTTGATTCCGGCAATTTTCTTTATGTCGGATATGTCCGAAAACGGGCCGTTCGCTTCCCGGTAGGAAAGGATCGCACTCGCCTTCGAATCCCCGATCCCGGGCAGGGTCATGAGCGCGGCCCGATCCGCCGTGTTGATATTGACCCGGCCGTCATCGGTCTCCCGGGCTTCCTTATTTCCCGGGTCAACGCTCTCTTCTCCCTCCTTCGGGACATAGAGCATATCTCCGTCGGTAAGCGTCCCGGCCTGGTTCAGCGCCCAGGGAGACGCCTCCTCCGTCAGGCCTCCTGCCGCCTCCAGAGCCTCATAGATCCGCGCCTTGCGAGGCAGCATATACACACCGGGCGCCTTCACCTCTCCGCAGACATAGACATAGATCGTCGATTCCTCCGTCTCCGGGGGCGCCTCGGTTTCCTTAAGCTCTGCCGGCTCGTCCGGGCTTTCCGTAAGAGAAGCCTCTGTCTCCAAGGCCTCCAGAAAGGAAGGCTCCTCCCTGCCGCAGCCGGCCGACAGAAGAAGGCCCGTAAGCAGGGCCGCCGCCGTGCGGGATAACCGTTTTTTCATTTTTCTTCTCCTTTACCATGGAGCGTAAAGGAGACTCCCAGTACCTGTATGTATGATACCTTTTTTTCTTCCCGAGTTCAACCGGAAAAAGCGGCAAGCGCACGAGACAGCTTCTCCTCCATTTCCTTTATATGCTCCTCCTGCAAAATCAGCGGAGGAAGGAAACGGATCACATTATGCCCGGCCGAGATCAGGATCAGACCCTCTTCATGGGATTTCTGAATTGCATATGCCGGCGATTCGGTAAATTCCAACCCCTGCATCAGACCCCGTCCCCGATGGGCTGTTATAAAATTATATTTTCCCTTAATTCTTTCCAGCGCCTCCCACAAAAGTTCTCCCATTTTGCGGACATGTTCCAGAATATGCTCCTCTTCGTAGATATGAAAAACCGCCGAAACCGCCGCCGTCACAAGGGGATTCCCGCCATAGGTCGTCCCGTGGTCCCCGACCGTCAGCGACTCTTTGGCCACCTCCTCCGTCATCAAAAAGGCGCCGACCGGCACACCGCAGCCCAGAGCCTTGGCGACCGTCATCAGATCCGGCCGGACACCTATGCCCTGCCAGGCAAACATTTCGCCGGTCCGGCCCATGCCGCACTGGATCTCATCCAGAATCAGAAGGATTCCCTTTTCGTCACAGAGCTTACGCAAACCCTCTAAAAAGGCCGGCTCCGCGGGGATGATCCCGCCCTCTCCCTGCACGGTTTCCAGAAGGATCGCACAGGTTTTCCCGTTTACAAGGGCCTTTACGCTTTCCAGATCATTATAGACCGCGAACCGGACCCCGCCGATCAGGGGCTCAAAGGGCGCCCGATAGGCTTCCTTCCCAGTAACGGACAGCGCTCCCATCGTTCTCCCGTGGAAGCTGTTCTCCATCGCGATAATCTCCCCTCCGGCGCTGTTCGTCCTGTTATAATACACTCTCCGGGCCGCCTTCAGCGCCCCCTCGATGGCCTCGGCGCCGCTGTTGGTAAAGAAGATCCTGTCCATGCGGCTGCTTTTCAATACCTTTTCGGCCGCCTCTGCCGCCGGGGTATTGTAGAAAAGATTCGAGGTGTGTGTGAGCTTATCTACCTGTTTCTTTATGGCCTGATTTAATTTTTCGTTTCCATATCCCAGTCCCATGACCCCGATCCCGGCAGCGAAGTCCAGATAACGCTTTCCCTCGGAATCATAGAGGTAAACGCCCTCTCCCCTGTCCAGGATCAGCGGGAAACGCTGGTAGGTATGGACCAGATCCTTTTCGGTTATCTCAATCAGTTTTTCCTTCGTCATGAAAAAATCTCTCCTCCTGATCTCCGATGATCGCCGTTCCGATCCCCCGGTTGGTAAAGAACTCAAGCAACAGACAGTGCGGGATCCGTCCGTCCAGAATATGGACCCGCGACACCCCGTTTTCGATGGCATCGATGCAGCTATTCAGCTTCGGCAGCATCCCGCCGCCGATCAGGCCGCCGTCGATCAGCTCCCCGGCCTCCTGCACCGAAAGCTCTGAGATCAGACTCTTCTTGTTCTCAGGGTCCTTATACACGCCCTCGATGTCCGTAAGGAAGGCCAGCTTTCCGGCATTTAAGGCCTTGGCGATGGCGCAGGCCGCGTCGTCGGCGTTGATATTGTAGGTCTGAAATTTGCTGTCCAGGCCGATCGGACAGACGATCGGGAGGAAGTCCCGGTCCAGAAGGTCCAGAAGTACCTTCACGTCCACCGAGGATATCTCGCCGACAAAGCCGATGTCCTCTCCGTTGGACAGCTTCTTCTCTACCGATAGGAGACCGCCGTCCTTTCCGCTGATCCCGACCGCTCTTACCCCCAGCTCCTGTACCATCTGCACCAGAGATTTGTTGACACGGTTTAAGACCATCTCCGCGATCTCCATCGTGGGCTCGTCCGTAACCCTGAGACCGTTTACGAACCTTGGCTCCATTCCGACCTTCTGCACCCAGGAGGAGATCTCCTTCCCGCCGCCGTGGACGATGATGGGCTTAAAGCCGACGAGCTTAAGCAGGGTCACATCCTGGATCACACTCCTCTTCAGATCCTCGTCGAGCATCGCGGAGCCTCCGTATTTTACCACCATGATCTTCCGGTTAAAGCGCTGGATGTAGGGCAGCGCCTCCACCAGCACCTCCGCTTTTTTCAGTACCTCTTCCATTTCCCGGCTGTCCGGGTTTTCCTTCATGATCACTGTTCTTCATTTCCTTTCTGCGGAGCTGTCTCATTCTGTTCTGCCGCGGCCGGATCCTCCGGGAACTGAGGCACGGCCGGCGGATCCGGAAGCTGCATAGTCCCGTTCACCGGCGCCGGGGGCAGCGGCTGGGGCTCCGATACGCCCGGCATCGGCGCAGTCCCCTGGGGCATCGACGGTTCCGGAGTTATCGGCATGGCCGGGTCCGCATTCCAGGAAGGGCTCTGGCTCTGGGCCTGCGAAGGGATATCCTGCGCCTTCGGAGCCTGTCCCCTCTTATATTTTCCGGCCATCTTCGCAGCGTGCTCCTGGGCTTTTCTGCGCTCCCTTGCCGCCTGCTCCGCGGCCTTCTGCTGTTCCCTTGCCAGGAGCTTCTGACTCCTGACCTGGCGCTTTGCGTCATTTTTCATGATGGAATGGCTGATCCCGCGGACCAGCGCCCAGATCACGATCAGAATAATGATGATCAGAATCACGACCAGAGCGATGTCCAGAACATGCACCGCGACCCAGATACCGACGTTCTGGAAGCCGAGTCCGATGGCCTCCATCCGCTCCGTAAAGCCCCGCTCGATCCGTTCCATCGGGGTTTCCTCCTCCACGGGCGTGTATTTTCTGACCTCGGAAATATTCATGTAGACCGTACTGTAGTTTACGAGGTTATCATAGGTTCTGAGCTGTGCTTCAATGCTTTCGATCTGGTAGGTCACCTCGGTCAGCCTCTCCTCGAGAACGATGAGCTCATCCAGATCCCCCGCCTGCGTCATAAGCTCGTAGAGCCGGTCCTGCTCCTCCCTTAAGGCCTTTTTGTGGCTTTCCATGTCCACATAGTTTAAGGTAATGTCCTCCACATTTTCATTCCGCGACAGGATATTCAGATGGGAAGCTACGCTGGATAGAAAGGCCTCCAGCCTGTCCGCCGGAATGCGGATCGTGTAGCTCGCCTCCCGCAGCGGAGGAAGCTCATTTCCGCGGTCATAGTCATAGTAACCGCTGTCCGAGCTGACCGAGGAGCTTTCGATATAGCCCCCGACCTTCTCGGTCTTCGCCTTCAGATCCGCCGTCAGCGCATCAAATTCCTCGGTTTCGGCATCCATGCTGATCGTCTTCACCAGCTTCCGGTCCGTTCCCTGCACCGTTTCCGAGCTTTCGTTCACCTCCGGGGCAGCCCCGTTGGAGGCCGTCATATCGGCAGAGGCATCCCAATCCCCGATGGCCGCCTCCTCCATATCGTATGCCTCCGGATAAGAATCCTCATAATAGGCTCCCGCCGCCTCCATCGGCGGCTCCATGCGGTCCAGGCCCTTTTCGTACGACGTGTTGCCGCAGCCTCCGGCCAGAGCCGTCAGCGCCAGGGACAACAGCGCCGGGGCGATCATCAGCTTTTGAATGGTTTTGCTTCTCTTTTTCATAATCTTCTCCTCTTTTCTGTTTGCAGCAGGAATCTCAGGACCGGTAATCCGCATTGATCTTCACATAGTCATAGGTCAGGTCACACCCCCAGGCCGTGGCGCTCTCCTCCCCCTCCGACAGCCTGCAGACAACCGTAACCTCCGGCTCCGACAGGATCTTTACGGCCAGCTCCTCGGAGTATCCCGCATCGACTCCGTTCCTAACGACCAGCACCTCCCCGGCTTTGCTCTTATAGATAAGCTCCACCTTATACGGGTCAAACTCCACGCCGGCATAGCCGAGCGCACAGAGGATCCTCCCCCAGTTGGGGTCGTGTCCGTAGATCATGGCCTTGACCAGACTGGAGCTGACCACCGACCGGGCCAGGGTCTTCGCGTCCTCATGGGTTTTCGCGCCCTGCACCTCCACCTCCAGCAGAGCCGTGGCCCCTTCGCCGTCTCCGGCCATTTTCCGGGCAAAGCAGGTGTTGATCTTATGCAGCGCCTCCACGAAGCGCTGATAATCCTCATTTTTCTCGGTAATCTCCGGGTTCTTGGCCTCCCCGTTCGCAAGGAGCAGGCAGGTGTCGTTCGTGGAGGTATCCCCGTCCACGGAGATCATGTTGTAGGTCTCCTTTACATCCTCGGACAGCGCCTCCTGCAGAAGCTCCCGCGAAATGGCCAGATCCGTGGTCAGGAAGCAGAGCATTGTGCACATATCCGGATGGATCATGCCCACACCCTTGCACATCCCGCCAAGCGTCACGGTCTTTCCTCCGATCTCAAACGAAACCGCGGCCTCCTTCGGCTTTGTATCCGTGGTCATGATCGCACGAGCGGCCTTATGTCCCGCTTCCTCCGCACCGGAAAGGCTTTCGGCCATCGCCCGGACTCCGGCTTCGAGCCGGTCCGCCGGCGGGAGCATCCCGATCACTCCTGTGGACGCCACCAGCGTCATCTCGAAGGGGATCTGCAGCGCCTTTTCCACGGCATCCGCCGTTTTCGCGCACAGGTCATACCCTTCCTTTCCGGTACAGGCATTGGCAATCCCCGCGTTTACGACCACAGCCTGCGCCGATCCGGTCGTATTTACGATCTCCCTGTCCCATAAGACCGGCGCCGCCTTTACGCGGTTCGAGGTAAAGGTCCCCGCGACAGCCGCCGGCTGGTCGGAAACCAGAAGCGCCATATCCTCCCGGTCCTTATAGCGGATCCCGGCCGCTGTTGATGCGCCCCGAAAGCCCTTCGGGGACAATACCGTTCCGTTTTCAAGAAAATCCATAAGCTTATTCTCCATTGAATTTCGTAATATTTTCTTCATTCAAAGTAAAGTCGTAATAGTTCAGGTCCTCGCGGAAGGTCCAGCCGACGGACTTCCAGAAGGCGTTCCCGCCCTCGTTTTTCCGGAAGGCGATGAGGCTCACCTTATTGATCCTCTCCTCCTTCAAGGCCTTCATGGCCGCAACCGCCATGGCTCTCCCGATCCCGCGCATCCGATAAGCCGGATCCACGCACACATGGTAAAAGCACCCGCGCCTGCCGTCGTGGCCGCACAGGATGGCGCCGACGATCCTTCCCCCGGTCTCGGCGACCACGCTGGTCGTCGGATTTCGTTTGATAAAACGGCAGACTCCCTCCTTGGAATCATCAATGGACCGAAGCCCCAGGCCCCGGATCCCCTCCCACAGGTGATGCACCTCGTCGTAGTCCGCTTCTTTCATTACACGAATGGTTATTTCTTCCATACCTATTCTATCCTTAGCTAAACTGAATTGTCTTTTTCCGTCAGGCCGCCCCAGCAGGCTCAGGGAAACAGCGGCACACCGGTCAGTCCCATGGTTTCCTCCAGCCCGAACATCAGGTTCATGTTCTGCACCGCCTGCCCGGCCGCGCCCTTTACAAGGTTATCCAGCGCCCCCATCAGGATCAGCCGTTCGGTACGTTCATCCGCCACAAAGCCGATGTCCACAAAGTTACTGCCCTCGACCCAGCGCGTCTCCGGGCAGACCCCATAAGGCAGCACGCGGATAAAGTACTCTTCACCGTAATATTTATCATATATCGATTTAATTTCCTCCGGAGAGGGAAAAATCTCGGTTTTCGTACCTGCATATGCCGTCACAAGGATACCTCTGTTCATCGGAATCAGATGCGGCGTGAAATTCAGGACCAACGGCTCATCGCAGGCGATGGATAACTCCTGCTCGATCTCCGGCGTATGCCGGTGGGTACCGACGCCGTAGGCCTTTACGTTTTCATTCACCTCACAGTACAGATTCGGCGTTTTTGCGCCTCTTCCGGCCCCTGAGGTCCCGCTTTTGGCATCGATGATGATGGTTTTCGGATCCAGGATCCCCTCCTTGCATAAGGGATACAGGGTCAAAATGCTGCAGGTTGTATAGCAGCCGGGGTTTGCCAGAAGCCGGGTCCCCCGGATCTCCTCCCGATACAGCTCCGTCAGCCCGTAAACCGCCTCCTCGATGAGCTCCGGAGCCCCGTGGGTAAGCTGGTACCAGTTCTCATAGACTTCCAGGTCTCGAATTCGGAAATCAGCGGAAAGATCGATGAATTTTGCCGCTTTCAGCATATCTCCAGAGATGTTTTTCGACAGGTATCCCTGGGGCGTTGCCGTAAAGACAACATCACATTTTTTTGCCATTTCCCCGAGGTCATCCGCCTTCAGATTTTCCTCGGAAAGTGCGTAAAAATTTCGATAAATGTCAGAAAATTTCTGTCCCTCATAGCTTTTGGAGCCGGCCCAGACAACCTCCACCTCGGGATGGGAAAGAAGGAGGCGGAAGAGCTCCGCTCCGGCATAACCTGTGGTTCCTACGATTCCTGCTTTGATCATATGGTCTGATTCCTTCCTGTTTTGGGCTTACGGGGCGTTTCTTCGCACAGCTCCGTTTGCCCTTAATTACCTATATTAGTATAATTTCGGCTTTAAGTAAATAAAAACCGCTTGTTTCGTTTGCCCAAAACGCGCTTCTCTGCTATAGTTGTCCTGTAAGCAGCTGTATGGGACTCCTTCCCATGCTGATACACCCATATCTCAAAAAGAAAGGAAGAATACTCATGAAGGAAAAAGTAGTTTTGGCGTATTCGGGCGGTCTGGACACCACCGCCATTATCCCCTGGCTGAAGGAGAACTACGACTATGACGTGATCTGCGTCTGCGTGGACTGCGGCCAGGAGGAGGAGCTGGATAACCTGGAGGAGCGGGCGCTCAGCTCCGGTGCCGCAAAGCTCTATATCGAGGACATTACCGACGATTTTGCGGACAATTACATCATGCCCTGCGTCATGGGAAACTCCGTCTATGAGAACAAATATCTTCTCGGCACCTCCATGGCCAGACCCGCGATCGCCAAGCGTCTTGTGGAGATCGCAAAGAAGGAGGGCGCCACAGCCATCTGCCACGGCGCTACCGGCAAGGGAAATGACCAGATCCGCTTCGAGCTCGGGATCAAGGCCCTTGCGCCGGAGCTTAAGATCATCGCCGCCTGGCGGGATGATAAATGGACCATGGATTCCAGAGAATCCGAGATCGCCTATTGCCGCGACCACGGCATCACGCTCCCGTTCGATGCCTCCCACAGCTACAGCCGTGACCGGAATCTGTGGCATATCAGCCACGAAGGGCTGGAGCTTGAGGATCCCGCCAATGCCCCGGATTTTGACCATCTCCTGGTGCTGGGCGTGACCCCGGAGAAGGCTCCCGACAAGGAGGAAGAGGTTACGATGCGGTTCGAAAAGGGGATCCCCGTGGAGGTAAACGGCGAGAAGCTGAAGGTTTCGGACGTGATCCGGAAGCTGAACGAGCTCGGCGGCAGAAACGGGATCGGGATCGTGGATATCGTGGAAAACCGCGTGGTCGGCATGAAATCACGCGGGGTGTACGAAACCCCCGGCGGTACGATCCTGATGGAGGCCCACGCGCAGCTCGAGGAGCTGGTTTTGGACCGGGAAACGATGGCCGTAAAGAAGGATCTGGGCAACCGGTTCGCGCAGCTCGTGTACGAGGGAAAATGGTTCACGCCTCTTCGGGAAGCGATTCAGGCCTTTTTCGAATCAACTCAGAAGTATGTGACCGGAGAAGTTAAATTCAAACTTTACAAAGGAAACATCATCAAAGCCGGTACAACCTCACCCTACTCCCTGTATGATGAAAGTTTGGCCTCCTTTACCACCGGAGAATTGTATGATCATCATGACGCCCAAGGTTTTATCACACTTTTTGGACTTCCGTCCAAGGTTCGGGCGCTGAAACTGCAGAATGTTCAGAATATTTAGAACAAGAAAAAGAAGCCTCTCATGGTCCCATGAGAGGCTTCTTTTTTAAATCTACATTTGTTTTCTTTCTTTTATTTGAGTAATCAGCTCTTCTTTCAAATCCCTGGCTCTGTCCTTGACTTTCCCCTCCGCCGTCTGGCTGACCAGAATTGTCGCTACAAGTTTCGATGCAATCTCAAGTTTTCCGAACTTTTGAGACATGACAGCGACCAGATAGCTCAGCATGTGCTCCGACATACCGCAGACCGGAGGCGTTTCGGTGGCCATGGCCTTGGTCAGACCCTCATAGGCCTTCTTATAATAGTCCTCTTCCACCGCCCGGACCTTCGCCTGCATCCCCTCTTCGGCTCCATGCTCCCTCAGTTCTTCGCCCCAGCCCCGGTGAAGCCAGGAAAGGACGAGACAGTTATAGGCCTTTTCACTTGCCTTTGCATTCTTCACCATACTGTTGAACAAAGACAGCTTATGCAGCGCGATCGACAGCTCATAGCTCCATTTTCTGACATCCGCTCCGTAGGCCGCCCGTACGGACAGAGGATCGAATTTTGAAGTCACCTGTGCCCGGATCAGGGGCTTTTGCGGCCTTAAAATATTCTGGAACCAGTCATTCTGCGTCAACCCCGCATAACCGCACATCGGACAGCAGATCACATTGTACTTCAGCGTATCGATCCCCACGCTCCGCGGCCTTAGATCCCGGTCGGATTCCTTACGCCGGACGCGGCCGGATTTTGGCGTCAGGGTCTTAAACTCATGGTCGCAGACCGGACACACGGTCTTTTTTGCCAGAAGCAGGTCCTCCTCCTTTGTTTCCGTTTCCTTATGTACCACAGGAGCTCCGGTTCTTTGAACCGTCGGCTGCTTCTTCTGATCCGAAAACAGATCGCCCATGTTGGAGCCATCCATTCCGAAGATCTCCAACCCATCCAATAACCCCATTTTTTTTTCCTTTCTCCTTAATTATGACAACCCTTAGAGAAACGCTGATTTACGCGTTTTCTTCAATGCTCCTTGTATGCTCAGCTCGGAAGCTTAAATGAGCTCTTTAAGGAAACGATCCGGTTATAGACCGGTCTTTCCGGCGTAAAATCCTTTCTGTCCGCGGTAAAGAAGCCCTGCCGCACAAACTGGAAGGAATCTCCGGCCTTCGTCTCCTCCATTCCCTTTTCCGTAAACGCCCCCTTCAGCACGGTCAGGGAATCGGGGTTCAGATTCAGAGAGCCATCCTCGTTATAAACACCAAGCTCCTCGTTTACAATATTCTCGTAAAGCCGGATCTCGGAAGGAATCGCGTTCCCCTGATACAGCCAGTGGATCGTGCCCTTCACCTTCCTCCCGTCCGGGCTGTCTCCGCCCTTCGTGGCCGGGTCGTAGGTACAGTGGATACAGGTAATGTTCCCGTTTTCATCCTTATCCACGCCCGTGCAGGTCACAAAATAGGCGTTCATAAGCCTTACCTCGTTCCCCGGATACAGCCGGAAATACTTCTTCGGCGGCTCCTCCATGAAATCCTCCGCTTCAATATAAAGGTCGCGTCCGAAGGTAATGGTCCGCGAGCCGAGCTCCGGATTTTCAAGATTATTCGGTACAATAAGCTCCTCGGTCTGCCCCAATGGATAATTATCGATAACGAGCTTCACGGGACGGAGCACCGCCATGACCCGCTTGCACTTCAATTTCAGGTCCTCACGGATACAATACTCGAGCATCGCGTAGTCCACGGAGCTGTCGCCCTTGCTGACGCCGCAGAGCTCGACAAATTTCCGGATGGATTCGGGCGTATACCCGCGGCGGCGGAGGCCGGAAATGGATACGAGCCTCGGGTCATCCCAGCCGTCCACGATGCCCTCCTCTACCAGCTTTTTGATATAGCGCTTGCCCGTAACCACATTGGTCAGGTACATCTTCGCAAACTCGATCTGGCGCGGGGCATCCCCCTCCTCCTTCTTCCACTCCCCATGGATCAGGACCCAGTTGTAAAGCGGGCGATGGTCCTCAAACTCCAGCGTACAGATGGAATGGGTCACCCCCTCCACCGCATCCTCGATCGGATGCGCGAAATCATACATCGGGTAGATGCACCACTTATCGCCGGTATTGTGGTGGGTCAGATGCGCCACACGGTAGATCACGGGATCCCGCATATTGATATTCGGGGAAGCCATATCAATTTTGGCCCGCAAAACCTTCGAGCCATCGGGCCATTTTCCGTCCTTCATTTCTTCAAACAAGGTTAAATTTTTTTCAACAGACCTGTTCCGGCTGGGATCCTCCTTCCCCGGTTCCGTCAGCGTTCCCCGGTATTCCCGGATCTCCTCCGCGGTCAGATCGGACACATAGGCCTCGCCCTTCTTAATCAGCAGCACCGCGGTTTCATACATCTTTTCAAAATAGTCGGAGGCAAAATACAGCCGGTCCTGATAATCCGCTCCGAGCCATTCCACGTCCTCCTTGATGGAGTCAACAAACTCGGTCTTTTCCTTGGTCGGATTCGTATCATCAAACCTTAAGTTGAAGAGTCCTCCGTATTCCTTCGCCAGCGAATAATTCAAAAGAATGGACTTGGCGTGCCCGATGTGAAGATACCCGTTCGGCTCCGGCGGGAACCGGGTCACCACATGGTCCATCCGCCCCTCCTTCAGGTCCTTATCGATGGCGTTCTGTATAAAATTGCGGGAGACTACCTCCCTGGGTTCTTTGTTTTCCGTGTTTTCCATTATTATTGACTCCTGATTTTATTTTTAGTCTACTGCACATGTGTATGCGTAAACAAATGGTCCTGGCAGTATTCATAATTCCCGTTGCACCGCGAGCAGAACCGGAATTCGAGCTCGGGATTCGATTCCTCGGTTCTTCCGCACACCGCGCAGCGGTGTCTCGCTACGGCCTTCGCGCCGCCGGGATGGATCGTTCTGGCTCCCTGACCCGGACCGGCAGAGCGCCCCTGCGCCTGATTCTGAGAATTGCCGAACGGCGTATAGCCGCTGTGGAAGGCCTGCTGCTGGCTTCTCCTGCGCGGATCCAGCTTCGAATAGTCCCTGGTCCCGAAGAAGAAGATCAGGAAGTTTAAGATCGAGGCCAGAATGGCCATCTTTCCTGCCCAGTCGGACCGGATCACGTCGATCAGGATGATCACGCCGTAGAAGATCGCCATCCACTTCATCTTGACCGGTATAATAAAGTACAGAAGCACCTTCATATCCGGATACATGACCGCGAAGGCCAGAAAGATCGATTCATTAATATAAGAGGTGGAGAACATACCGCCGATGATGTTCGCAGTCACCTTATACTCATCCAGCATCGCAAGGCATTCCCGGTAGGGAAGCGCCCCGGCATTCGTCTGGATCAGGGCATCGGTACCGTAAAAAATACCGTGCAGAATAAAGGCACCGAGAATCGTGAAGAGCATCCCGCCGAACATATAGCAGTTAAACCGGAAGGCTCCCCAGGTACGCTCCAGAGCGCGGCCCAACTGGTAATAGAACAGCATCATTATGGCGGCGAACAAAATGGAGATGCCGGAGATACCGCCGCTGGGAGGGATCAGAACCCAGGACACCAGCCGCCAGATCTGGCCCTTCAGGATATAGTGGGGCTCCAGCGTCAGGTAGGCCAGGGTATTCGGGCTGATAAAATAAATAATGTAGCCTATGACATAGCCGACGATCAGAAATGCCACGAGATTCTTTATCGCGTATTTCCCTATCTTTCTTTCTATTCTGTTCAAAAGCTTATTCATACTGTCTCCTTGACATAAAAATACAAAATATATTATATTCCTCCCCCCGAAATTAATCAACCAAAACCAGATGGGCGGTCGTTGCTTTACTGCTCACAACGTAGTTGCCGCAAGGGGTGGTGCCAAAAACCCGCTGTCCCGCCATTTAAGATCCGTAACGGACAAAACCTTAGGAAAAGATAGACAAAATGGAAAACGTTGTAATTTCGATTCGATTGACATATAATGGGTAATGTTACGAAAAAACAGCATTTTAATAGGAAAAGACATGAACAAAGATTTTTACAGGCTTGGGATTGATATCGGCTCGACAACGGTGAAGATCGTGGTTTTGGACCAGAAGGACGCTATCCTCTTCTCCGATTACGAGCGCCATTTTGCAAATATCCGGGAGACGCTTCGTCTCCTTCTTGAGAAGGCGGAGGATGAGATCGGCCCGTTTCGGGCTTCTCCGATGATCACAGGCTCCGGCGGACTGACGCTGGCGAAGCATCTTGGAGTTCCCTTCGTTCAGGAGGTGGTGGCCGTGGCCAACGCCCTGGAGAAGAATGCTCCGCAGACCGACGTCGCCATCGAGCTCGGCGGCGAGGACGCCAAGATCATCTACTTCGAAAACGGGAACGTGGAGCAGCGGATGAACGGGATCTGCGCCGGCGGGACCGGCTCCTTTATCGACCAGATGGCTTCGCTCCTCCAGACCGACGCCGCGGGCTTAAATGTTTATGCGAAGGATTTTAAGGAGATCTACCCCATCGCCGCCCGCTGCGGCGTGTTCGCGAAAACTGATATCCAGCCGCTGATCAACGAAGGCGCGACAAAGGAGGACCTTTCCGCCTCGATCTTCCAGGCGGTCGTAAACCAGACCATCTCCGGTCTGGCCTGCGGAAAGCCGATCCGGGGACATGTGGCCTTTCTCGGCGGTCCCCTGCATTTCCTTCCCCAGCTTAAGGAGCGGTTTATCAAGACCCTGCGGCTGGACGAGGAGCATGCGATCACGCCGGAAAACTCCCACCTCTTTGCAGCCATGGGAGCAGCGTTAAATTATAAAGAGGATATAATTATTCCTTCTTCTTCTCTTGTTTCAACGCTTGAGAACGAGATCCACATGGAATTTGAGGTGGCCCGGATGGAGCCTCTCTTTCAGGAGCAGAAGGACTATGACGCTTTCAAGGCCCGTCATGAGAGAAAAAGCGTTACCACAGCCGACCTGAAAAGCTATCGGGGAAACTGCTTCCTCGGGATCGACGCCGGTTCAACGACGACCAAGGTCGCTCTGGTCTCCGAGAAGGGTGAGCTTCTCTACTCCTTCTACAGCAACAACAACGGCTCCCCGCTGGCCACGGCGATCCGGGCCATGAAGGAGATCCACAAGCAGCTTCCGAAGGAGGCCAGGATCGTTCGGTCCTGTTCTACTGGCTATGGAGAGGCTTTGTTAAAAGCTGCTTTAAAATTAGATGACGGAGAGGTGGAAACCATCTCCCACTATACTGCCGCCGCCTTCTTCGATCCGCAGGTGGATTGTATCCTGGACATCGGCGGCCAGGACATGAAATGCATTAAGATCAAGAACGGCACCGTGGATTCCGTGCAGTTGAACGAGGCCTGCAGCTCGGGCTGCGGCTCCTTTATCGAAACCTTCGCGAAGTCGTTAAATTTCAGCGTCCGTGATTTTGCAAAGGAGGCTCTTTTTGCGAAGCACCCGATCGACCTCGGGACAAGGTGTACGGTTTTTATGAACTCCAAGGTAAAGCAGGCCCAGAAGGAAGGGGCTACGGTTTCCGATATCTCGGCCGGTCTGGCCTATTCCGTGATCAAGAACGCCCTCTTTAAGGTCATAAAACTGACCGATCCCGAGGATCTCGGCCAGCACGTCGTCGTCCAGGGCGGGACCTTCTTAAATGACGCGATCCTCCGGAGCTTCGAGCTGATCTCGGGCTGCCATGCCATCCGTCCGGATATCGCGGGCCTGATGGGGGCCTTCGGTGCGGCTCTGCTGGCGCGGGACCGCTATACCGAGGGAGAAGAAACCACGATGCTTTCCATGGAGGAGATCATCCATCTCTCCTATCAGACAAAGCTCGCCCGATGCCAGGGCTGCAACAACCACTGCCTGCTGACGATCAACCTTTTCCCGGGGAACCGCCGCTATGTGACCGGAAACCGCTGTGAAAAGGGGCTCGGAGGAGAAAAGAACAAGGAGAACATTCCGAATCTCTTCGATTATAAGTATAAGAGGATCTTTGCCTATCCCCCGCTTTCCGAGGAAAAGGCCGTCAGAGGCTCTGTCGGGATCCCGAGAGTCCTGAATCTATATGAAAATTATCCCTTCTGGGCTACCTTTTTCAAAGCCCTGAAGTTTCGGGTGATCCTGTCTCCGGAATCGACGCGTTCGATCTACGAGCTCGGCATCGAGTCCATTCCGAGCGAATCGGAATGCTATCCGGCGAAGCTGGCCCACGGCCATATTACCTGGCTGATCCGGGAGGGAAAGCCGGACTTCATCTTCTATCCTTCCGTCCCCTATGAGCGGAGGGAGTATGAGAATACCAACAACCACTACAACTGTCCCATCGTGACCTCCTATTCCGAAAACATCAAGAACAACGTGGACGAGATCACCTCTGGTCAGGTAGAATTATTAAATCCATTTGTAAATTTAAATGATATTCCCTCTATGACAAAGAATCTGGCGGATTGTCTTTGCAAGCGCTTCGCTATTCCCCGGGAGGAGCTTGCCCACGCCGTAAAGCTTGCCTGGCGCGAGCAGACGAGGGAGCGGGAGGACATGAAGCGTAAGGGAGAAGAGGTGCTCCGGTATCTGGAGCGCACCGGCCGCCACGGGATCGTTCTGGCCGGCCGCCCCTATCATACGGATCCCGAGATCAACCACGGCATCCCGGAGATGATCACGAGCTACGGCATCGCCGTTCTGACCGAGGACAGCGTAAGCCATCTGAAGCCCGTGGTGGGGCCGCTCATGGTCATGGACCAGTGGACCTACCACAGCCGCCTCTATGCGGCCGCAAATTATGTAAAGACAAGGGACGATCTGGATCTGATCCAGCTCAACTCCTTCGGCTGCGGTCTGGACGCGGTAACAACCGATGAAGTAAGCGATATTCTTACGGATTCCGGAAAAATTTATACCTGTTTAAAGATTGACGAGGTCAATAATCTGGGGGCTGCCAGAATAAGGATCCGCTCTCTTCTCGCCGCGATCCGGATCCGGAAGGAGGAAAAGAAGGAGCGGAAAATTGTGCCGGCCTCCTATAAGAGGGTTCTCTTTACGGAGGAGATGCGCGAGCAGGGCTATACGATCCTCTGTCCCCAGATGAGCCCGATCCACTTCGAGATCATCGCTCCGGCCTTCCGGGCCGCGGGCTATCACCTGGTGATCCCGGAGGTGGAACAGACGGATATTATTAATTCCGGACTTAAGTTTGTTAACAACGATGCCTGCTATCCCTCCTTGATCGTGGTGGGACAGATCATGCATGCGATCCGGAGCGGGAAGTACGATATGACCCGTACCGCCGTTCTCGTCACCCAGACCGGAGGCGGGTGCCGGGCCAGCAACTACATCGGCTTCATCCGCCGGGCCTTAAAAAAGGCAGGCTATGATGAAGTGCCTGTGATCTCCTTAAATATGGTAGGTCTGGAAAAGAATCCTGGATTTAAATTTACATTTAAACTTGTTCAGAGAGGCTTGTACGGACTGGTCTTCGGCGACATCTTTATGCGCTGTCTCTATCGGATGCGCCCCTATGAGAAGGTGAAGGGAAGCGCGGATAAGCTCCATCGAAAATGGAAGAAGCGGGTCATCCGTTTTCTGACCCAGGAGAAAACGCCGAGCCATATAACCTATAAAAAATTATGTCGTGCTATAATAAAAGATTTTGACCAGCTTCCGATCACGGACGAAAGGAAGCCAAGAGTCGGGATCGTGGGCGAGATTTTGGTCAAGTTCCATCCCGTCGGAAACAACCACCTTGTGGAGCTTCTCGAGA